>JALOMI010000110.1 GCA_025455465.1 Cyclobacteriaceae bacterium
GCGCTTGCAATACAAAGCTGACGGTCACCCATTGCCGGCAACTGTACTGAATTTTACTCATCCGCCAAACTGATGCGTCCATCAAAGCTTTTTTTTGCGCTGTCCGTGACAAACGTCACCTTAATTGTTAACCCCGTACCCGACATTTGTACCTGCCAACCATCAAAACAACGAAAGAACAATGAACTACTACACCTCCACCCTCCTCCGTAGCCAGTCCATCGAAGCGGCCCGCGAAAAAGTAATGAATGCCCTGCAAAACGAAGGCTTCGGGGTGCTGACCGAAATCGACATCCAGGCCACCATGAAAAAGAAACTGAACAAGGACTACCTGCCCCACATCATCCTGGGTGCGTGCAACCCCGTCATGGCGGATAAAGTGCTGCAGCTAGAACCGAACATCAGCACCATGCTGCCCTGCAACGTGACGCTGCGCCAACTGGAGAATGGTGACATCGAAGTGTCGGCCATCGACCCGGTTGCGGCCATGTCGGCTGTGCGCAACGACCGGGTGGCACCGGTTGCTGCGGAAGTGCGTGAGAAGCTGAACCGCGTGCTGCAGCAGTTGTCGTAATCTATTTGATGCGACAGGTTTCACGCAAAGCGCGCAAAGGTTTAGCGGAGCGCGCAAAAGAGCAAATACTTCGCGGGTAGCTCTTGCCTTATTTGGTAAAAGACAAAATCACCGGTAAGTTCATAAGAATTTCTATCCCATAATTTCATAGAATGATCTGATTTTAACTTATTCTTAAAAGCGTTGTAATATTCTGGTACCTAGTATTCCCGATTCCTTATCATGAAGACATCCTCTAGTCATGCTCAAGTATTAAACATTTTCAGCCGATTATAAAATTCCCGGCTAGATGGTGTACTAATCGCATGCGTTACTTAACAATTTCTCTACTTTGTAGATCATATTGTTCTTTTGAGTGAAATACGGGCTGCTTATAATCTTACTACTCGCTGCATTCGCTGCCATTGCCCAGAAGAAAAACGAAGCCTACAAGCTGCACATCAAAAAAGCCACTGCCCCGGTAATCATTGACGGCCTGATGAACGAACCCGACTGGCTCGCTGCGGAAGTGGCCACGGATTTTTACATGGCCTTGCCGATGGATACCAGCTATGCCAACGTAAAAACGGAAGTGCGCATGACCTACGATGACCAGAACCTCTACCTCATCGCGCTGAACTTCCATGCCGTAACCGGTCCTTATATGGTGGAATCCCTGCGCAGGGATTTTGTCTTCGGCAAGAACGATAACTTCCTGCTGTTCATCGACACGTTTGAAGACCAGACCAACGGCTTTTCCTTTGGCGCCAATGCCGCAGGCGCGCAGTGGGACGGCACCATGTACGAAGGCGGAAAAGTGGATCTCAGCTGGGACAATAAATGGTATTCGAAAGTTACCTATGACGATGAAAAATGGATCTTCGAAATGGCGGTGCCTTTCAAGACCATCCGCTATAAGCGCGGCATCACCGAATGGGGGATCAACTTCAGCCGCCTCGACCTGAAGACTACGGAAAAGTCGGCCTGGGCACCGGTACCCAGGCAATTTCCGACTGCCTCACTCGCCTATACGGGCATTCTCATCTGGGATTCGCCTCCGCCTCCACCGGGCATGAACATCTCCGTGATCCCCTATGTGCTGGGCGGCACGCAGCGCGATGTTGAAAAAGGCACGCCAACGGAATACCGGAAGGATGCCGGCTTCGATGTCAAACTTGGCGTTACCTCCTCATTGAACCTTGACCTCACGGTCAACCCCGATTTCTCCCAGGTGGATGTCGACCGGCAGGTAACCAACCTCGACCGCTTTGAACTTTTCTTTCCGGAACGCAGGCAGTTCTTCCTCGAGAACGCGGATCTTTTCGCCAACTTTGGCTACCCCACCATCCGGCCCTTCTTCTCGCGCAGAATAGGCCTCAATGCACCGATCCGCTACGGGGCACGCCTCAGCGGAAAACTCAACAAAGACTGGCGCATCGGGGCGATGGACATGCAGACCGGGGCCGTGGCTGAACAGCATTTGCCCGAACAAAACTTTGCCGTACTTGCCCTGCAACGCAGGGTGTTTGCACGGTCGAACATCGGTATGTTGCTCGTCAATAAACAGTCAATCAATTATACGCCTCCTACCGATCCTTCGCTGCCGGTATACAGCCAGTATAACCGCAACATCGGACTGGAGTACAACCTGGCATCCTCCAATAACATCTGGACCGGAAAGGCCTTTGTGCTGAAATCCTTTCAGCCCGAAAACAAGGGTGACGACTATGCTGCTGCCGCCAACGTGACCTACGCCACCCGGAACTGGAACCTCACCTGGCAGCAGGAGTACGTGGGCAAAAATTACGTGGCCGAGGTAGGCTATGTTCCCCGCCAGGGGTATATCAAATTCACACCACAGGCAGCACACTGGTATTTTCCTAAAAGCCGTAAAATTCTGAGTCATGGCCCGCTGATCAATGCCAACCTGTTTTTCGATACGCAGCTCAGGCCCATCGACAACGAATCCTACCTGATTTACCGCGTCACCTTCCGGACACAAAGTGTGTGGAACACCTGGGTATCGAATGACTATGTGAAGCTGCTGAAGCCGTTTGATCCTACCAACTCGGGGAAGGATTCCCTCGCGGCCGGCACGGAACATCACTGGAATGCCGTTGGCATTGAATATACCTCCAAACCCCAAAGTGTTTTTACTTATGCCTTCAGCACGCGCCTGGGGGGATACTATGCAGACGGTGAGCGCTACAATGTGACAGCCGATATCGGTTACCGTTTTCAGCCTTATGTGAGCATAAATTTGTCGGGCAGCTACAACGACATACGCCTGCCGGAGCCGTGGGGAAGAACTACCTTCCTGCTGCTGGGACCGCGCGTGGATGTAACGATGACCAATACGCTTTTCTTCACGGCCTTCTTTCAGTACAACGAGCAGATCAACAACATCAACCTGAACACGCGCCTGCAATGGCGTTACCGCCCTGCATCAGACCTCTTCATTGTGTACACAGATAATTACTTCCCCGAAACTTTCGGTGTTAAAAACCGGGCGCTGGTCATCAAGTTTACCTACTGGTGGAATATCTGATCATGTGAATTTAACGAACGGTAAAATCAGTAGGCGTAGCGCTTGAAAATCCGTTCCAGTTCCTCGTAGAAAAGCTTCTCATTCTTGGAGGCGATGGAAGCCGTGCCGGTCTGCTTCATCTCCAGCATCAGCGTGGCGTAATGAGCCAGGTCAACCGGGGCGATAAGCAGTTCCTTCAGTTCCTTTTTGATGAATTCAATGCGCCTGTTATTAAGCTCCTTCATGTTGTACTGCTCGGAAAAGTAGGTGATCAGGTTCTGGTCTTCGAGGAAATATTTGGCGAGGTCGTTGCGGAGTTTGCGGATAAGATCTATCCGGTACTCATCGGTGAGCTTTACACCTTCGGCTGTATGTTGTGGATCGTTGAGCATACCAACACAAGTATACCAATTATTGCGTCAAATTGGGAAGCCTTGCCGGATGATCTTAACCCCAAAACCATCCAGCACTTGAAGGTTTTGCACGGAAGTGCTTAACAATCAAGCGGATTAATTTTTACAGAACGGGAAAAAAATTTCATACCCATCCCCCGCAAATCGGGGTTTTACTCCGGAAGATTCCTCATCAGGAAATCACGGATGTTACCGCCCATGATCTGCGCGATCTCTTCATCGGTAAAACCAGCCCTGCGAAGTGCCGGTATCATCAGCGGAAGCCCGGTAACATCAAAGTGGGTTTTGATGGCTCCATCAAAGTCAGAACCAAGCGCTACCTTATCAACACCAATTTTGTCGGCCGCATAGCGGATGCTTCGTGCGGTGGCATCGGCATCGGTGCCGCAGACGGCCGTCTCCCACAAACCAATACCGATGAGCCCGTTGCGCTTTCCGATGGCTTCCAGGTGGCGGTCGCTGAGGTTGCGCTGGTTATCACAGGCGCCTTTCACACCGGTGTGAGATACGATCAGCGGACGGGTGGTCATCGCCAGCACCTCATCAATTGTTTCTTCAGAAGCATGGGCCAGGTCGATGATCATGCCCATGCCCTCCATCGCGCGGATCAGTTCCCGTCCGGCTTCGGTCAGCCCGCCCTTGTTCACGCCATGCGCGGAACCGGCCCACTCATTATCAAAAAAATGGGTGATGCCGATGTAGCGCACACCGGCATCAAAAAACTGCTGCAGGTTGCTGATATCCCCTTCCAGGCAATGGGCGCCTTCCAGCCCCAGCATGCCGGAGGTCAGCTGACGGTTCGATTCACGGTCGTGTATAAACGCCTGCAGTTCATGGCGGCTGGTGATCACGCGAAACTGTCCGTCAGAACGTTCAGCAAATGCATGCAACTGCGCACACTGGTGCAGAGCCCGGTCGCGGATGCTGAACCAGGTCCCGGGTGGCCTGGCCTGCGCAGCGCTGAGCAACGCGATCTGATCGGTCTTGTCGTCATTGCGTTCGATATTGATCGCGCGCGGAACTTTGCTGACGATAGTGAACGCCAGAAATGCCGTGCCCGACTGCTGCAGCCTTGGCAGGTCTACGTGTCCGTAGCGGTGAAGGCCGAAGAAGTTGCGGTTCCACAGCAGCATGTCGCAGTGCAGGTCGGCCACAAAGGGCAGCTGCCGGTACAGTTCATCAGCCGGCAGATCTGCAGTCCGGATACTTACTGTATTCATGGAGCGGTCGAAGTAGCCGGGAACAACTCCGAAGAAAACAACAGCGCCCGCCAGGAGCAGGAGCACGACAGCAAGCAGGAATTTTTTCATGACGCAGGTAACAGTGACAGGCTGTTCACAAGGTACAAAGACACCGTAATCAGGCAACGCTGCAACAGGGATTCAGGCAGATTATCCTGCATCAGCCGTATAACCATCAACCCGATTCACTGACAATAATCATCGCTCATTCTTCTGCACACGATTTAACGTGCAGCCAGGCGCCCTGATTTAAATCATGGCTTGTTTACCCGTTAAAATGTTGGTTTTCGGGCCCCAAACCTTAATTTTGGTGCCGCTTATACAATCTATTTAAACCCATTGAACTATGACAAAAATTGGAATTAACGGATTCGGACGAATCGGCCGGATGGCGTTCCGCGTTGCCATGAGCCGTCCCGAACTGGAGGTTGTTGGTATCAACGATTTGCTCGACCCGAACTACATGGCCTACATGTTGAAATATGATTCCACCCACGGCCGGTTCAACGGCACCGTGGAAGTGAAAGATGGTCACCTCGTGGTAAACGGGAAGCACATCCGCGTTACCGCAGAAAAAGATCCGGCCAACCTGAAGTGGAATGAAGTCGGTGCCGAGATCGTGATTGAATCCACCGGACTGTTCCTTACCCAGGCAGACGGACAAAAACACATTGCCGCAGGTGCGAAGAAAGTAGTCTTCTCAGCACCGGCTAAAGACGACACGCCCACCTTCGTCATGGGTGTTAACCACAAGAGCCTGAAGGCAGAACATGCCATCGTTTCCAACGCTTCCTGTACGACCAACTGCCTTGCGCCCATCGCCAAAGTATTGAACGATAACTTCGGAATTCTCGAAGGTCTGATGAGCACCGTACATGCAGTAACCGCTACACAAAAGACGGTAGACGGTCCCTCAGCCAAAGACTGGCGTGGCGGACGCGGTGGCTACCAGAATATTATTCCTTCCTCCACCGGTGCAGCGAAAGCGGTATCATTGGTTATACCGGAACTGAAAGGAAAACTTACCGGTATGTCATTCCGTGTTCCGGTGCCGAACGTATCCGTAGTTGACCTCACGGTCCGCCTGGCCAAGCCGGCCAGCTACGAGCAGATCAAGGCGGCCATGAAGGCGGCATCCGAAGGCGAACTGAAAGGCATCCTCGGGTACACCGAAGAAGATGTGGTATCCCAGGATTTCATCGGTGATGCCCGCACCTCCATCTTCGATGCAAAAGCCGGTATCGCCCTGAACGACCAGTTCGTGAAAGTGGTGTCGTGGTACGACAACGAGTGGGGTTATTCCTGCAAACTGATCGACCTCGTTCAGGAACTGGCGAAGTTCAAATAAGAATTACGTTTCTTTCAGCCATATCAAGCAGCGAATCCGAAAGGGCTCGCTGCTTTTTTATTGCTGCACAATCCTCCAATTCCTCCGTGTCAATGGCTTTTATCAGGCTGCTGATCGTGAGTCCACAGGCCTGCTGCAGGCATCATGGTTTATAAAAACAGCTTCCAAGCATAAGGATCACGTGATGTTTTGGCAGACCAAAAATCAGTACCTTCGCTTATGGCGGATTATTACTCCATCCTGGGCGTACCCACCACGGCTGATTCCACCCGGATCCGCATGGCCTACAAGCAACGGGCCCTGGAATACCACCCCGACCGCAACCCCGGCAATCCCGAGGCAGAAGAAATTTTCAAGGCCGTCAACGAAGCCTACCAGGTTTTATCCGATCCGCTGAAAAAAGCCCGCTACGATGCCCGACTCGGCTACCAAACCGACTATCATGCGGAGACGGAAGCCTACTGGCGAGAAGTTCAGCGACAACAGCAGTACAGGCGCTGGCGGGCCAGCCAGGAAGCGAGCCGTTACCGCTTTGATAAACATTACTTTCGCATCCAGGGACTGGCCTTTCTTACCTTCCTGGTCATTGCAGGTTTATGTTTCGGGTTGATTCATACAGTGTATTATTTCCAGGCACTGCAACGCGAGAAGGAAGCAGCTGAGAACCGGTTGAAAGTAAATGAAGTGCTCACCATGTTCAATGAGGGGCAGTATGATCAAGCCTTGCTTCGGGTGAACAGGCTGCGTGATGAACACCCGCTGGAGTTTCTTTTCTATGCCACCCACGACAGCCTGTTATTTGTGATCCGCAACCGGGCCGAAGAATCCTTTCGGGCCAGTGATTACAGCCGGTCACTGCCCTTTCTGGAAGTTCTTAAGAGGCATGAAAAACCGCAGCGGCTGGAAACACTACGCAAGCTGGCCGTGTGCGAATACCAGCTGGGCGATTTTGAAAAAGCCCTGGTAGCGATGAAGCAGATCTTCAACCAGCAGCCCTGGAACCTGGAGCTGCTCTACCAGATCGGCATCATCCACCTGGTGAACCTGAACGACCCGGTGCAGGCAGAGATCTATTTTACACTGGGCAAACGCATCTTCAAAGAAAACATGACCCGCATCTATGGCGAAGCCTTTGAGGTGGTGATGATACCGGCCGATGCACCCGATATTTACTACGACCTCTTCGAAGGCCGGGCCCGCGCCAACCTGGCGCTGAAAAAATATGCCGAGGCAGTAACCGATTGCAACTGGGCAACATTTCTCCGGCCGCAAAACGGAGAAGGTTACCGGCTTCGGGTGATGGCCAAAAGCAACCTGCCTGATGCCTACAACATCTGCCGCGATGCACGCAAAGCGGCTGACCTGGGCGCAGACGATGCGGATCAACTGGTGAAAACGTTCTGCAGGTAAAATCCACTTCAGCCAGATTTCAACAGGCATACTGCTGAATGCACTGTGAAAACCCGGTATTCCCTTTAGCGTGTTTATGCCATACGCCCGCCTTGCTCCGGAAAGATCAACAGGTGCCGCCCTGACGGTGTGAGCAGCTTAGCGGCTTTCCGCAATACCGGAGATTGAATTATAATGTAAGAAATGACCGGCTTTTCGTTGTGGCTGTTCAAATAATGAAAACCCGACTGATAGTTTCAGACCTGATGGGCAGTTATGTCACCCTGTAAAAGGACTTACCGCAAGATTAGCCTGACAAGCACACTGGTGTAGGTTTTTCTGCGAATTCGGCCGCAGCCAATCGCGCAGAATGATCACCTTTGATTGATTTAAATGAATCCTTCAGTTATGCAAGACATCAGACTTTCCCCGGCAATTGAATCACACCTGGCGCACCGCATACAGCGGGCCTTATTGCTGGTTATCACCATTGCCCTTAGTGTGACAGCCTCCCTGATCCTGAATTTGTAAAGCCAACTGATTTCTTATAGTGAGCCCCGGAAACGGGGCTTTTTTGTTGACGGATGCCTGCCTAGTTTTGAATTATGAATTTCAGCCAGGAAGTTTTTCTGCACCGGCTGGCGCAGACCACCAATTACCCCTACCTCATCTCCGTAGAGCGGGCCGAAGGCATCTACTTGTACAGTCCGGATGGCAAACGCTACACCGACCTGATCTCCGGCATTGCCGTTAGTAATGTCGGGCACCGCCATCCGAAGGTGGTGGACGCCATCAAGCGTCAGCTCGACAAGCACCTGCACGTGATGGTCTTTGGCGAGTTCATCCAGTCGGTATCGAACGAGCTGGCCGTGAAGCTCACCTCCCTGCTGCCACCGTCACTGAATTGCTGTTACTTCGTTAACTCCGGCACCGAAGCCAATGAAGGCGCGCTGAAACTGGCCAAGCGTTATACAGGACGGACAGAAATCATCTCGTGCAAAAAATCCTACCACGGCAGTACGCACGGGTCGCTGAGTGTGAGCGGCAACGAAGTGAAGAAAAATGCCTTCCGTCCGTTATTGCCGGATGTGCGCTTCATTGAATTCAACAATGCCGATGACCTGAAGCACATCACCGGCCGTACCGCCTGCGTGATTATGGAGACCATCCAGGGCGATGCCGGAGTACGTGTGCCATCCGCTGATTACCTGCAAGCGGTTCGCAGACGCTGTGATGAAACCGGCACCCTGCTGATCCTCGATGAAATACAGTGCGGCATGGGGCGTACCGGCACCCTCTTCGCCTTCGAACAGTTCGGCATCGTGCCCGATATCCTCACCATCGGCAAAGCCTTTGGCGGTGGCCTGCCCATTGGCGCCTTCATGGCCGATGAGCGCCTGATGAAGGTGCTTACCACCGATCCGCCCCTTGGGCACATTACTACGTTTGGCGGCAACCCGGTTTGTTGTGCCTCCGCGCTGGCAACGCTTCAGGTGATTGAAGAAGAACAACTGCTGAAAGAAGCAGAACAGAAAGGAAAACTGATTGAATCCTTACTGACACATCCCTCCGTCAAAGAAATCCGCAGAGCAGGACTGATGTTCGCCATCGACTTCGATACAGCGGAACGTGTCAACAAAATCGTAGCGTATGCAAAAGAAGAAGGCGTGATCTGCTACTGGTTTTTATCCCATCCCTGCAGCTTCCGCATCGCGCCTCCGCTGACGATAACGGAAGAAGAAATCCGCGAAGCGTGTGCGGTCATTCTGCGCGCCATTGACCGCGCGTCTTAGAATTTTTCGATGATGATGTTGTGGTTGGTGTAGATGCAGATATCGGCCGCAATGTTGAGGCTTTCGCGCACAATTTCTTCGGCACTGAGATGCGGTGCATGCTTCTTTAACGCCAGCGCAGCCGACTGGGCATACATGGCACCCGAGCCGATCGCGGCCACATCATTCTCCGGCTCGAGTACATCACCCGTTCCGGAAAGGATCAGAATCTCATTGCTGTTAACCGCAATCATCATGGCCTCCAGCCTGCGCAGGTAGCGGTCCATGCGCCAGTCTTTGGCCAGTTCAATGGCACCGCGCTTGAGATTACCCCCGTAGGCATTGAGTTTCTCATCAAAGCGGTCGAGCAGCGTAAACGCATCGGCTGTAGATCCGGCAAAACCGGTCACCACTTTGCCCTCCTGCAGCCTGCGCAGCTTGCGCACATTGGCTTTGGCTACATAATTATTCATGGTAGCCTGACCATCAGCACCGATGGCAACATGCCCGTTGTGCTTGACCGCCAGTACGGTGGTTGATCGGATTTTCGTCATGCGGATAATCGTACCGGATGTGCCGGTTACAAATCTGTTAAATATGGTGTGCGAATAACTTCACCGGTTCTTCCAGCAATCCTTTCAGCGTCTTCAGGAATGCCGCGCCAATAGCGCCATCGACAGCACGGTGGTCACACGACAGCGTCACCTTCATCACATTGCCCACGGTGATTTGTCCGTTCTTCACCACCGGGGTTTCCTTGATGCCCCCTACCGCCAGGATGCACGCATCCGGAGGATTGATAATGGCCGTGAACTCTTCGATGCCGAACATACCGAGGTTAGAGATGGTGAACGTGCTTCCTTCCCAGTCGCTGGGCTGCCGTCTTTCACAGCAACGGCCACACCGATGTGGATGTGATGATTCTTCCTGATTTTTTCTCCCAGCCAGGAAACATTGACATCGGGATTCATGCGCAGCGCGAGGGCTGCCGCTTTGATCACAATGTCATTGAACGACACTTTCACCGG
>JALOMI010000111.1 GCA_025455465.1 Cyclobacteriaceae bacterium
GTGCGGCCGAAGTACTGCCCCGTGCAGAAATGTTATTTACAATCAGTGCAGTGATTGGCACCGCATTTTGGTTGATGAAATATGACCAGCGTATCCTTTCGCTGTCTTTAGCCTGCCTGGCGGTGATTTATTTCATCAGCGCCTTCCGCCCGTTGACTATTCCTTTTCGGGAAAATGAGCCGCTCAGCTTCTTAGGGTTGCTAGCTTTGGTTATCATTCCGAAAGTAGCCTGGATCAACTGTGCAGTTATAACGATGGGTATTTTGTTCAATCTTATAATTCCGGAATCACCAGCCTTTAAGCAAATGTTGCTGATTGGTTCAATATCAATACCACTTATAATAATCATTCTGGTTATGGCTACACTTAGTAAAGTGCCACATCTGAAAGTGGTAGCACCATTATTATATCGGGCAGTTCCTTTGCTGTTCATTGCATTATACCTCATGGCAAACCCATGAATGATTCGCTAGCTGTATTTGTTGCGGGATGAAAGATGTTGCATCCTTTATGGTTGACACTTCGTTAACAAACCCATGATGAAAGCTGCTGTCCACTTCCAATACGGTCCACCGGAAGTTATTCGCCTCGAAGAAATTCCCAAACCGGAACCCGCCCCAGATGAAGTGCTGATCAGGGTACATGCTACCACCGTTAACCGGACTGACTGTGGCTTTCGCAGTGCCGAGTATATTATCAGCCGTTTCTTCAGCGGGTTGCTGCGCCCGAAAAATCCGGTACTGGGCAATGAGTTTGCCGGAATAGTTGAATCGGTTGGGGCTGCCGTTACAAAATTCAAAGCAGGTGACGGGGTATTTGGGTATAACGACATCACGTTTGGTGCTCATGCTGAGTACATGATCATGAAAGAGAATGGTGCCATGGCCCTGTTGCCATCGGGATATACGTTTACCGAAGCGGCACCGCTACTCGAAGGTTCGCACTATGCGCTTGTGGATATACGAGCAGCCAATGTGCAGGCTGGTCAACCCGTGTTGGTGAATGGCGCCACAGGAGCCATTGGTTCTGCTGCTGTGCAATTACTTCGTCATTTTGGTACCGAAGTCACGGCAGTCTGTGCAACGCCTCACCTGGCGTTGGTAAAGTCGCTGGGCGCTCATGAGGTTATTGACTATACACAGGAAGATTTTACCCAACGCAACAAAAAATATGACTTCGTTTTCGATGCGGTTGGCAAGCGTACCTTCGGACAATGCAAGCGAATTCTTAAAGACAAGGGTATCTATATCTCTACCGAGTTGGGACCAGGTGGACAAAATCCCTTGCTGGCGCTTATTACACCCCTGTTTGGGGGTAAGAAATTGTTGTTTCCGATTCCTTCCATAACAGCCGAAGATGTGTATTTCATCCGCGACCTGGCCGAACAGGGTACATTTAAGCCAGTGATTGATCGCATTTATACCTTGGATCAGATGGTGGAGGCACACCGGTATGTGGAAACCCGGCAGAAGATTGGCAATGTGGTAATCACGGTAGTGTAACATGGCTTTCCATGTAAACCGAGGTGAATCACTAATCATTACCGTAAAGGCCGGGTATCCGGTCAATCCTGCTGAATGATCACCTATATGAAAATCATCCATGATACTACCCGGTTACGAATTCGCGAACTTACCATCGATGATGCTCCGTTTATTTTGCGGTTACTGAACACACCCGATTGGCTTCGGTTTATCGGTGACCGGGATGTTCATAACAGAGAGCAGGCTATTCGGTACCTGGAAAACGGACCGTTCACAAGCTATCGCGAACATGGTTTCGGGTTATGGTGCGTGGAGCATTTGGTAGAGAACCTTCCTGTCGGAATATGCGGTCTGTTAAAACGGGATTACCTCGACACACCCGACATCGGCTATGCCTTTTTGCCGGAGTGGTATTACCGGGGATTTGCTATGGAAAGCGCTTCAGCCGTCCTTGCCATGGCCAGAGCCAATTGGGGTATTGAAAAACTTGCTGCCATTGTAGACCCGGAAAATGAACGGTCAATTGCTTTGCTCAATAAGTTGGGCTTCAGGTTCCAAAAAGAATTAACTGTCCAGCCGAATAACCATCCTACATGGCTATTTCATTATGAGGATGTTGAATAGCCGTAACGGTTTATCCATTTAAAAAGCCGTTTAACCCCGTAAAACTTCTTATAAAGTATTTTTCGAATGTTGTCTTGTCGGATGATTTAGGCACGCTAACTTTGAAACGCAAAGTACTTTTAATTACAAGTTAATGAGCAAACAACACGAACAACTGGAGGCGCTTCGGCAGATACGGTCCATGATGGAGAAATCATCCCGGTTCCTGTCTTTAAGCGGACTGTCAGGCATTATTGCCGGAGTTACAGCGCTTGCCGGTGTAACCGCAGCGTACTGGTTTCTGGAATTATCGCTGCTGGAACCGGGATACTATCAGTTGGCGGTAACCGCAGAAGGTGAACTGAATGGTTCTTTCTATTTATTCTTTAGCATTACATTTTCCCTGGTGCTCACGGTGGCCTTGCTGGGCGCTGCGGGGATGGCCGTAAGAAGGGCAAAACAGGAAGGGCGACCGGTATGGGATGCGGTTGCCAAACGCCTGCTTATCAATTTGCTGATCCCGCTGTTTACCGGTGGATTATTCTGCTTAATACTTATTTACCACGAGCTGCTGGCTTTTGTGGCTCCGGCCACCCTGATCTTCTATGGCCTCGCATTGGTCAATGCCAGCAAATACACATTGGATGATATCCGTTCATTGGGTATTGTGCAAATCGCCATTGGTTTACTGGCAACGGTTTACCCGGATTATGGATTACTCTTCTGGGCCTTTGGTTTTGGTTTGCTACACATCGTGTACGGGGTGGCCATGTACAATAAATACGAGAAGTGAAAATCTACATCACCGATCTGAATAAAGCGTTTGAGAGCCGCGTGCGCCTGGGGATTATGTCCATCCTAATGGTAAACGATTTGGTGGATTTTGGCACACTCAAAGAACAACTGCAAATCACTGATGGCAACCTGGCCAGTCATCTGAGTGCATTGGAGAAACTCAAGTACATCAGCGTTCAGAAAAAATTTATCGGGCGAAAGCCAAACACATCGTATGCGGCTTCACGCTCCGGCAAGAAAGCATTCAGCGATCACCTCGATGCCCTTGAAAGACTGATTCAGCAAACCGGTTAACGGGGTTACCTGTAACAAAACATACTCACCTTAACAGCACGTCTAAGCAATAGCCTCTATGAATCCCCATCCTTCAGCACAAAATTCCATGGAAAATCAAATTGTCAGTAACCTGAATCATCCCGGTACACTCGAAAAATTATACCGCGAAAACAAGGCCGCGTTCACACGAGTATTCAAACAGCTCTATCCAACCATTCAGGAAAATCCGACTGCGCAAGTCTGGTATGAGCGTCTCAATTATTCGGAGGAGGGCATTAACTGGGGAACCCGGAAGGATTTTATTTTCATCAGTGTGGCTGTTTTCCTGGCCGGACTTATCGCGAAAATTCCTGACCTCACTGGTCTTGAACCCGACTACTTTTACCAGCGTAACATCGCGTTCGTTGTTTTTCCTTTTCTTTCAGCCTATTTCGCCTGGAAGCAACAGCTTACCCTGGTGCGCATGTTGCCTGTGGTGATCGTATTCCTGCTGTCGGCCGTGTACATCAATTTGTTGCCGGTGAACCTTTCGAGCGACACGCTTATACTCGCGTGTATTCATCTTCCCTTGTTCCTGTGGTCGTTGCTGGGCTATACATTTACCGGCTGCAGCTTTCAGGAAGTGGCTAAGCGCCTTGATTTTTTACGTTTCAACGGTGACCTGGCGGTGATGGGTGCCGTTATCGTCATTGCAGGCATACTGTTTACCGGTATTTCATTCAACCTGTTTCAACTTATCGGACTGGACATCGAACAATTTTATGCACACTATGTGGTGATCTGGGGAGGGGCAGCCATTCCCATCGTAGCCACGTTTATCGTACGCACTAATCCTCAACTGGTCAGCAAAGTGTCACCGGTAATTGCGCTTGTCTTTACACCTTTGGTGTTGGTGTTTTTGATAATCTACCTTATCGCCATGGCCTATACGGGGAAAGACCCTTATAACGACCGGGAGTTCTTGCTGATCTTTAATGTCTTACTGATTGGGGTGATGGCGATTATTCTTTTCTCTGTTGCGGAAGCGCCCAAGGAGGGAGGAAGGCGTGCCACCCCGTTGGTACTGCTGTTGCTGGCTGTAGTTACCATACTGGTTAATGGCATTGCATTATCCGCGATTGTATTTCGTATTTCCGAGTGGGGAATCACGCCCAACCGCCTCGCGGTGCTGGGCGGAAACGTACTCATACTTACTAACTTGTTGATCGTTGCCTACAAACTATACAGAACCATTATCCGTCAGGGAGATTTGGCTCAGGTAGAAAACAGCATTGCACGGTTTCTTCCGGTGTATGTACTCTGGTCGGGTATCGTTGCCTTTCTTTTCCCCCTGCTTTTCGGCTTTCGCTGATCGAATGATATCATCTTTGCGCCAGCTGCTGTCTTCATGGTAATTCGTTACCTTGAGTAGGTTACCAGGGACTTTATGAGAACGCTAACGATTTTCTTCTCCTTCATCAGCTTGCTATTGCTGCTGAGTTGCCGAACGGAAAAAGCACACGATATAGTCTTTGCCGGTGGCACGGTTTATAATCCGGAAACCGGTCTTGCTGATGTCTTGAATGTGGGCATCATCGATGATAAAATCGTACAGCTGTCCAGAAAATCACTGAAAGGAAAACGCATTATTGACATCCGCGGGCTGGCATTAAGTCCGGGTTTCATCGACCTGCATGTGCACGGCACCACCCTCCTTGAAAATCAATACCAGGTGCATGATGGCGTCACCACTGCGCTGGATCTGGAATTCGGAACAACCTCCATCGATAATTTTATCCGCCAGCGAACCGATAGTTCGCTGGTAAATTTTGGCGCCTCAGCGGCCTATGGTATCCTCCGGATGATGGCCGCGGATGGAAGCCTGAAACCTTCCCTGGAAAAAGGCGCCCTTGTCCTGCCGGCCGACATCCGGCTCGGCAATGAGTCTGTTGAAAAGGCAAAGAACCTGGTGCGCGAACAAGTTGCCCGGGGTGCGTTGGGCATTGGTGTACCCATCGGTTACTTTCCATCTGCTGCGCGCAGCGAGACATATGAAGTGTACAAGCTGGCGAAGGAGTTGGGCGTTCCTGTCTTTTCGCACATCCGCATGGGCAGAGCGCTGGCTGTGCAGCAGGTGCTGGCTGATGCAATGACCACCGGTGCTTCATTACATATCGTGCATATCAACAGCTCATCGGGTGATGAGGTAGATCTTACGCTGGAAATGATTGGCAATGCCCGGAAGCAGGGATTTGATATCACCACCGAAGTTTATCCCTACACGGCCGGCTCTACCGATATTGCTTCCGCAATCTTTCAGCCCGGCTGGCAGGAAAACCTGGGCGTAACGTATAACGATCTGCAATGGGTGGAAACCGGTGAACGCCTGATGGAAGAAAGCTTTAACCGGTATCGCCAGACCGGTGGCATCGTAATTGTGCACCAGATGCAACCCGACTGGATCAGACGGGCGATCCAGTCACCGCTAACAATGATTGCCTCCGATGGAATGAAGTACTCCCGACTGGCTCATCCGCGCACAGCTGGGACGTTTTCACGCATACTCGCTAAGTATGTGCGCGAAGGCCAGGTCTTGTCATTGAGTGAGGCACTGGCCAAGATGACCATCATGCCGGCCAGGCGACTGGAGGCAATCGCACCCGATATGAAAAAGCGCGGCCGCATCTGCGTAGGGTGCTATGCCGACATCACCGTCTTTGATCCGGCCACTATTACCGACCGCGCCACCTTTGATGAAGGGCTGAAATTTTCAGAAGGAATTCATTATGTCATGGTCAACGGAATGCTGGTCATCGATGAAGGCAAACTCGTACCCCATGTTTTTCCGGGCAGGGTGATACAGGGAGGGAGGTGATTGTTGATTTCGGATTTTGGATTCTCGATTTCGGATTTAAGCGGTTGGATTATGGAAAAGGCATGGTGAATTCCCTGAATTCACTTACTTTTCTTTTTTGCTGTTCATGCGTAATCCTGTTGAAACCACTTCTTCCTTAAAGCGGCAGCTTGGCCTGATGGGCCTAACGGCAACGGGCATCTGCTCCATGATCGGTGCTTCGATTTATGTGGTGCCGTTCATGATCCAGCGCAATGTACCCGGTATTGGGCCGTATGTGCTGCCTGCTTTTTTATTGGCAGCCCTGCCGGCCTTGCTGGCCGCTTTTGCCTATGCCTTGTTATCATCAGCTATGCCACGAGCGGGTGGAAGTTACATTTACGCCAGTCGCGCATTACATCCATATCTCGGTTTTGTAGCAAGTTTCTCCCAGTGGTTCGGCTTATCGATTGTCATCGGGGTGGTGTCTTTTGTGATTGTGCCCTTTGTGCGCGATGTGGCCTTGGCTCTTTCGTTGAATGAAATCGCTGCTTACCTGGACCGGGGTTGGATACGCGTTGCACTGGCGATGCTTTTTCTCTGGACCTTTGTTTTCGTCAACATACGAGGTGTTAAGCTCTATGAGCGCACCTTGTTGCCGCTGATGCTCCTCATGTTTGTACTGGGTGGCATCGTGATTATTGCCGGCTGGCAGTATACGCAGGAAGATTTTTTACAGGCAGTACTCGGAAAGGAGGGGCGTGTGATTGAACCCGTGTCCCCTTCGTTCTCTTTCATGACCCTCATTACGGCCGCTTCACTCTTGTTCGCCAGTTTCATTGGTTTTGATTCCATTGCTCAGGCGGGTGGAGAGGCCAGGAATCCTTCACGCAATCTCCCGCTGGCTATTTTTCTGGCCATCCTGTTGGTGAGTCTTTACTACGTGCTTTTTACCCAGTCGGTCTATCATACCGTGCCCTGGTATTTTGTTGCTGCTGAAGCGTTACAGAAAGATGTTACTGCACCCGGACTGTTGAGTTATGTTCTGCCTTCCGGATGGGGTGTATTGATTGTACTTGGTGCAGCTATCGCGTTGCTGAATGATCTGCCGGCCATGATTCTTTCCGTCTCCCGGCTGATGTATTCATGGGCGGAAGACGGCATCTTTCCGCATACGCTGGCGAAAGTACATATGCGCTTCCGCACACCGTACCGTGCTATCGTGCTCAGCGGAGGAGTTGCCTCGATCGGCATTCTCGGTTGTCATTTTGCCGGTGATTTTTTCCTCGGCATTGACATCATGGTAACCTCCATGATGGTAAACTTTCTGCTGATGTGTGTGTCTCTGCTCTGGCTTCCCATACGCAATCCGATGCTGGCTAAAAATATTTCGGTCATAAAATCCCGTGCGCTGCAGAAAGGTATTGCCATAGCCGGCATTGTGCTGATCGGTTTTTTCCTGATCATCCACACCGTTAAGGATCTGTCGAATACGGCTGCTGCCTGGTATTTTCATTCCACACCGGTATGGCTTATTGTGATGGCACTGGCCTCAATAGTATTCTGGATTCGCTGGCGCAACATGATAAGGGCCGGTGTTAACACCCGTGAATTGTTTTCCAAACTTCCTGATGAATAGATAATCATGGACTCAAAATATAGTGAACTCGCCCCCGGACTGGTCATCTGTCGGGTACTGAACGGACTCTGGCAGATTGCAGATATGGAGCGTTCAGGCACCAAAGTCAATGCAGCGGAAGCTGTCCGTGCGATGCAGGCTTACACCGATGCCGGCTTCACCACCTTTGATATGGCAGATCATTACGGTTCAGCCGAAGAGATTGCCGGTGTATTTGCATCAGCGCATCCGCAGGGCACTGCACAGATGCTCACCAAGTGGGTACCCTCACCTGGACCGATTACCAAAGACCAGGTACGTGAAGCGGTTGAACGCGCACTGACAAGAATGCAGTCTTCATCCATCGATTTGATGCAGTTTCATGCCTGGAACTATGCCCATCCTTCATGGGTGGATTGCCTCTTTTGGCTTCAGGAGTTAAAACAGGAAGGACTGATCAAACACCTCGGTCTGACTAACTTCGATACGGCTCATTTACAGATTGTAGTAAGCAGTGGCATTGAAGTAGTATCCAATCAGGTTTGCTATTCTCTGCTTGATCAGCGCGCTGCCGGAAAGATGAAAGCACTTTGCCTCAAGCATGGTATTAAACTACTGGCTTTCGGCACGGTGGCCGGAGGATTTTTTTCCGAGAAGTGGCTGGGTAAACCCGATCCGGGATTGCGTGAATCCCTGACCTGGTCGCAGCTAAAGTACAAACGCTTTATTGATATAGCCGGTGGGTGGGATCGCTTTCAGGAATTGCTTTCCGTGTTGGATAGCATCGCGAAAAAGCATCGGGCAGGCATCGCCAATATCGCCAGCAAGTATATACTGGATCAACCTGCTGTGGGGGGCGTTATTATTGGTGTGCGTCTCGGGCAAAGTGCACACATCACTGATAATGAAAAAATTTTTTCCTTTGAACTTGATGCGGATGATCGGCAGCAAATCAGTGTAAAGCTGAAAGCGTTGCAGCCAATCCCCGGTGATTGCGGTGATGAATACCGCAAGCCTCCTTACCTCACAGCGTCTGGTGATCTCAGTCATCACCTGGAAGATTTTCCGGCACCTTATCCGGCCTTGGCCGGTGGTGACGGAAGAATGAAAGCGCTGAGCGGAACCGTGTGGGAAGACCTGGCCGGGTTCAGTCGCGCGATACGCAAAGGCAACCGCATCCTGGTATCCGGCACAACGGCCACGCATGGAGATAAGGCCATGGGCGGCAACGATCCTGCGGCACAGACTCATTTTATCATCGACAAGATCGAAGGGGCCATACAATCTCTGGGCGGAAAACTGGAGGATGTCGTTCGTACACGCATCTACATTCGCAACATCAGCAATTGGGAGGCTGTGGCGCGTGCACACGGTGAACGCTTCAGCATCATTCAACCAGCCAACACGATGGTTAAGGCCGAAATGATCGGTGATGAATACCTGGTGGAAATGGAAGCGGAGGCTGTAGTTGCAGATCAGTAGCTTCTGATCCTGTTACACAAACTCCTGATCGAACATAAATCTGCGGCTGTAGATGTATACGACAACAAATCCGGTAAAGAACATAATCAGTGAGTAAATGGCCGGAGCAATCGCCATCTGCGGATTATTCAGCAGCATGCTTCCGGAGGCAATAGCAATGGCCAGCGTGCCGTTCTGAATACCCGATTCAATGGAGATTGTCGCGCTCTGCGGATGACTAAGTCTGCTCACTTTGGCAACACCATAGGCAATAGCCAGAATGATGATATTTAACATCAGCGTAATGGTGCCCACCTGCGCAAAGAAATCGGCTATGTTATCTCGCTCATTGTAAAAAACTCCGGCAATGATGATCACCATGAAAATGGCGGAAGCAATCTTGAATGGATTTTCCATTCGGGATGCCAGGGATGAAAATCTTTTTCGGACAGCCATACCGATGGATACGGGAATAATGGTGATGACCAGAATCTGAAGCATGGTTTTTACAACCGGTAATTGTACGTAACGTCCTTCACCCATGAAATACTCCATCGCCAGGTTCATCAGGATAGGAATTGTGAACACGGTAATCATACTCGATAGGGCTGTCAGTGTGATGGATAAGGCGAGATCAGCACGCGCCATATTCGAAAGAAGATTAGACGTTGGCCCACCCGGGCAAAATGCAATGAGCATAACACCGGCAGCGAGTTCAGGAGGGAGGTCAAAAAAGTGCAATAATCCGAAGGCTATCAGTGGCAGCAACACCAGTTGAGCAATTAATCCGATGAACGTTGCCCGCGGAAAATCGATCAGGCGTTTAAAATCAGTCAAGCTGAGTGATAAGCCCATACCCAGCATAATAATACCCAGGCCCAGCGGAAGAAAGATTTCGGTCAATATGTTGGCTTGCATAGCAGCTTGATTTATGCCGATGAAGATACTGAAAATGCTGAACCGTTCGCACTACAGCTGTCCGATCCGGCCCAGGTGCGTGTT
>JALOMI010000112.1 GCA_025455465.1 Cyclobacteriaceae bacterium
ATAAACAACGGATTGATGTACTGCATGCCAGCGAGGTGTTGCGGCCGGTGGTGCTGAAAACACCGTTGCAGTTTCACCGTAACCTCTCGGCCAAATTCGGCTGTGAAGTTTACCTGAAGCGCGAAGACCTGCAGGTGGTGCGCTCCTATAAAATCCGCGGAGCGTACTACCTGATTCAAAGTTTAACCGAGGAAGAACGAACGCGCGGCATTGTCTGCGCCAGTGCCGGCAACCACGCCCAGGGCGTTGCATTTTCCTGCAAGAAGCTGGGCATCCATGGCACCATCTATATGCCGAGCATTACTCCAAAACAAAAGATCAACCAGGTGAAGATGTTTGGCGGTGACTCCATTGACATTGTGTTGGTTGGCGACACTTTCGATGAATGCCAGTCGCATGCACTTGAACATGTGAAGGAATTTAATAAAGTATTTGTGCCCCCATTCGATCACCAGAAGATCATTGAAGGCCAGGGCAGTGTCGGCCGTGAAATTGCAGAAGATCTCTCCGGCATTGATTACCTGTTTGTTCCTGTTGGCGGTGGTGGTTTATGTGCCGGTATCGGAAGTTACTTTAATACCTATTCACCCGGCACCCAGATCATCGGTGTTGAACCGCAGGGCGCACCTTCCATGACGGAAGCATTAAAAGCGGGCAAGCCCGTAGTGCTGGATAAAATACAGCGCTTTGTAGACGGTGCATCGGTAAAAAAAGTCGGTGATATCACATTTTCCTTTTGCAAGGAATACCTCACCGATATGCTTCTTGTGCCGGAAGGAAAAGTAAGCACCGTTATCCTGCAGCTGTACAATGAAGATGCCATTGTAGCCGAGCCTGCAGGCGCATTAAGCATTGCGGCACTCGATCAGTACAAAGATCAGATTAAGGGAAAAAAAGTAGTGTGCATTCTCAGTGGCGGAAACAACGACATTGACCGCATGCAGGAAATTAAAGAGCGGTCATTGCTGCATGAGGGACTGAAGCATTACTTCATCGTTCGCTTTGCCCAACGCCCGGGTGCGCTGAAAGAATTTGTGAATCACATCCTTGGCCCTTCAGACGATATCGTTCGCTTTGAATTTATTCAGAAGCACAACAAAGAAACCGGACCGGCCCTGGTGGGTATAGAGGTGAAATCGCGGGAAGACTTTGAGCAACTGCTGGCCCGAATGAATGAACATCAGCTTAACTACACGCTGATCAATCAGCACGAAAATCTGTTCGAGTATATAATCTGACCGAGCGGAATACCCGTTCAGTAAACTGTTCGCAGATCATTGAAAACCATCCCTTTATAAAGGTTCTTAAATGCAGCCTTCACGCTGTATATAAATCCCTAACAAAGATCAGCCGCCTGGCTGATGTATGTCGTGCAGGAGCAACCAGAGCGGTGCTATACTTCGGGTCGATTAGATCGTATGAACCGCAGGCCTCTATTTTTAAGCCTATTGCTACTATTCCTGCTGGCAGGAGTAAACCGTATTTCGGCCCAGGGCTCTGAAGATTACGGCACCGGTTTGAAAATCAACTTTAATGATGACGGGGATAAATTCATGCGTTTCATACTCTGGAACCAGATCTGGTTTCGGTACATGGAGAATAATCCGGGCTCTGTGGTCAACCAGGAAGTCAGCAACACTACCTGGGATATAGGCGCCCGAAGACTACGGCTGTTTGCCTATGCGCAGATCTCACCGCGCTACCTGATTGTAACACATATTGGTATCAATAATCAATCGTTTACCAGCGGTGGTGCATCCGGATCATCGGGAACAGGACCTTATGGTGCCGGTAAAAAGCCCGGTTTGTTTTTTCATGATGCGTGGAATGAATTTGCTGTCGTGCCTGCTGTTGACCTGGAAACCGGGAAGGCCAGGAAATATTCACTATCTGTCGGTGCGGGGTTGCACTACTGGTGGGGCATCAGCCGGCTAACCAATGCCAGTACATTGAATTTTTTAGCCATCGATGCACCCATATTTAATTGGCCGATGATTGAATTCAGCGATCAGTTCGCACGACAGATGGGTATTTTTGCAAAAGGGCGATTATCAAAGTTGAATTACAATCTGTCGGTGAATAAGCCCTTCGCGACCGACTTAATACCTTCCTACGATGAGCTCAAAAATCAGCCTTTGGCCGTTGACAATAATGGTGACGCCAGGCCTTCAGTTCACGGCTATTTTGATTATCAATTTCTCGATCAGGAGAGCAATTTATTTCCGTATCGTACCGGCACCTACATCGGCACGAAGCGCGTCTTCAACATCGGTGCCGGATTTTATCATAATGATGATGGCACCAAAAGCAAAGATGAACTGGGCGACATTCAGCAACACGACATCACCTTGTGGAGCGTGGATGTCTTTGCTGATCTGCCGGTGGGGAATCCAAAACGCAACATGGCCATTACGGCTTACAGTGTCTACTACAACTACAACTTTGGCCCTAATTACTGGCGGGCAGCCGGCATCATGAATACATCATTTGCCTTTGATCCTGCTATGCCGGTACAAGAACGAACATTGAACGGGCCAGGCATTGCCCGCATGTTGTTGGGCACCGGCCACCTGGTGTACACACAGGCCGGCTGGCTGTTGCCGAAATTTAATACCAGCAAAGTCCGCATTCAGCCATTTGGTGCATTCACCTGGAAGCAATTGGAGTTTCTCGACAACGCAGGAAAATACTGGGATGCCGGTGCCAACTTTTACATTGATGGTCATCATGCAAAGATCACAACACAATACAGCACCCGACCATTATACTATATCCGCGGCAATGAACGTGTAGTGGATGGCGTAAAGGGTGAGTTCCTGGTTCAGCTCCAGATTTATTTATAGTTGTCGCCATCGATTGCATAAAAGAAAAATCAAACCAGACGTAACTTTCTCGCCAGGCCTTTTGCTTTCACAGAAATTAAAACCTTTCTTTACCTAATGTCATTGCCTGTCAACTCAATTCAACAACACATCACCGCTGTGATCACAGTGATGGCAGGCACAACTACAACCATTACGGGGTAACCCGTCAGCACCACCATACTCCCCGATCGATCAGGGCTTTTCCAGGAGAAGCGCTGCATAAAACTTAATCATCCCTAAAACAGATCCATCAATTATGAACGTCATCAAATTCGGAGGTTCATCCGTAGGAACCCCGGAACGCATCAGCCAGGTTATTGATATCCTCCTGCAAAAAAAATCGGAGTCATCTGTTACGGTTGTCCTTTCTGCCTTTGGCGGTGTTACCGACCAGCTGATTCAATGCAGCGAAAAAGCCTGGGCCGGCAATCAGCAATACCTGGAAGAACTGACACAGCTGGCTGAACGGCACTATACCTGCATGCGAAGCTTACTGCCTGTGGAACAACAGAGCCGCGTAATCGCCCAGGTGAAAATTCAATTCAACGCCCTGGAAGATATCCTGCATGGAGTTTTTCTCGTGAAAGAACGAACACCCCGTTCACTCGATTACATTATGAGTTTCGGTGAACGCCTCAGTGCCTACATCATTACAGAGGCTATGAAGCAACGGGGACTGGATGCAGAATACCTCGATGCCCGTAATGTCATCCGCACCGATGATCAGTTTGGCGCTGCACAGGTTGATTTCGATGTAACTAACGAACTGATCCGTGAGTATGTCAATAGTCATCCGAAGCTCCAGGTTGTTACCGGCTTTATCGCATCTTCTGAGTCCGGTGAAACGACAACACTCGGTCGAAGTGGTTCGGATTATACGGCCGCCATTTTAGCCGCTGCACTGCATGCGGAAGCGCTTGAAATCTGGACGGATGTAGACGGCATTCTTACTGCCAATCCTAAACAAGTTAAGAAGGCATTCCCGGTGCCGGAGATGAGTTATGAGGAAGCAATGGAGTTGTCACACTTCGGAGCGAAGGTAATCTTTCCGGCAACGATGCGTCCGGCCATGGCGTTGAAAATTCCCATCTGGATTAAGAACACGTTCAATCCATCGGCACCGGGTACTTGCATCAGTGCATGCAGTACCAACGGAAAACTCATTAAAGGAATTTCATCGATTGATTCCATTGCCTTGCTGAACCTGCAGGGCAGCGGTATGGTGGGTGTGGTGGGTGTATCCAGCCGCCTTTTTGCTGCGCTGGCACAGGAGAAAATCAATGTCATTCTGATCAGCCAGGCTTCTTCCGAGCATTCGATCTGCATGGCCGTTGACAGCAAACAGGCACGCACTGCGAAGAAAGCCATTGAAAAGGAATTTCATTTCGAAATCAATAATAAACTCATCGACACCGTGGATGTCAACGATGCCGTGAGCATCATTGCCCTGGTGGGTGACGGTATGAAGCACCATCCCGGTACGAGCGGACGTATGTTTTCTGCGCTGGGGAAAAACGGTGTTAATGTGGTGGCTATTGCACAGGGTTCTTCAGAGCGGAATATTTCTGCAGTTATTCCACGACATGATACTGCCAAAGCATTGTCCGCTTTGCACGATGCTTTCTTTTTATCAAATACCCGGACCATCAATTTATACCTTGCAGGAACCGGTTTGATCGGAAGCACATTGTTACGGCAAATTCAACAACAGCTGCCGATACTGGCTTCAACCAACAATCTGGATATACGCTTAGCCGGTGTCGCCAACAGTACGAAAATGCTGCTCCATAAAAACGGACTGGCCCTGGAAAAGGCCATCACCGACATGAAAGAAAACGGGCAACCTTCTGATCTGCATGAATTTGTCAAGGCCATCCTTCACAATAACTTACCGAACAGTGTTTTTGTGGATTGTACCGCCAGCGAAACCGTGGCTGAAGTTTATGATGCCTTGCTGGCATCAAATGTAGCGGTGGTAACACCCAATAAAAAAGCCAACGCATCACCCTGGCAGCGTTATGAAAATCTGCGCAACATTATGCGCGAACACGGCAGCCAGTTTTTATACGAAACGAATGTTTGTGCCGGCTTACCGGTGATCAATACGCTGAATGATTTACTGCTGAGCGGTGACCGCGTGCACCGCATTGAAGCCGTGCTGAGCGGAACACTTAATTATATTTTCTCATCGTTCAACGGCAGCAAAAAATTCAGCGAGGTGGTGGCCGAAGCCAAAGCGCTGGGTTACACCGAACCTGATCCGCGCGATGACCTCAGCGGAATGGATGTGGCGCGCAAGATGCTGATCCTTGCCCGTGAAACCGGACTGCAACTGGAACTGGAGGATGTGCAGGTGGAAAGTCTGGTGCCGGAAAATTGCCGGGGGAAACTTGCAGTGGATGAATTTATGAACAAACTCAAGGAATCGGATGACGATTTTGAGCAACTTCGCCTGGAAGCTGAAAAGAAAAACCAAAAACTTCGCTACCAGGCCATGCTGAATAACGGTACGATACAAGTTGGGCTAACCGCAGTCGGCAGTGATCATCCGTTTTATTCCTTGTCGGGAAGCGATAACATCATCCAGTTCATCACCAACCGGTACAACGACCGGCCCATGGTGATCCGCGGGCCCGGTGCGGGAGCTGAAGTGACCGCAGCCGGTGTATTCGCGGATATAATCCGAATAGGCAATTCCATTCGATGACGGTATGAAAAATTATGCAAGAGCATTTGCCCCGGCTACCGTAGCCAATGTTTCGTGTGGCTTTGATGTCTTCGGATTTGCCCTTGAACATCCGGGTGACGAAGTGGAGTTGTGGCTGAATGACTCCGGTGAAGTAAACATCCGCGCCATCACCGGTGATGGCGGATTGCTTCCGCGGGATGCCGGTGCTAACACGTGCAGTGTGGCTGTGCAGCATCTGTTACATTCCTTGAATATCAAGACCGGAGTTGATATTGTCCTGCACAAGAAGTTGCCGCTCGGCAGTGGTATGGGCTCAAGTGCTGCCAGTGCGGCTGCCGCGTTGGTAGCTGTTAATCATGCGCTAGGTGAACCACTAAAACGCAACGAACTGTTACCCTTTGCCATGGAAGCCGAACGCATCGCCTGCGGTTCCGCACATGCTGATAATGCTGCACCCGCGATTATGGGAGGATTTGTATTGATTCGCAATAAAGATACCCTCGACATTATTGACATACCCGTTCCGGAAGAACTTCATGCAGTCGTGATTCATCCGCATATCGAAATCAAAACCAGTGATGCGCGCCAAGCCATGAAGAAAACACTGAGTCTGACGGACGCTGTGAAACAATGGGGCAATACCGCGGCACTGGTAGCTGCATTGATGAAAAGCGATTACGACCTTATCGGTCGTTCGATGGAGGATGTGGTGGCAGAGCCCGTTCGCTCCCTGTTTATTCCCGGGTTTGCTGTTATTAAGCAAGCAGCACTTGATGCCGGTGCACTGGGGTGTGGCATTTCCGGTTCCGGCCCCTCCATGTTTGCATTCTGTCGCGGCAACTCAATTGCGCAACAGGTTTCGGATAAAATGCTGGAAGGATTTGCTTCCGTCAAACTGCAAGCAGACAGTTATGTATCCCCTGTCAATAAAGAAGGTGCGCGCATTATGCCCTCATGAACAAATCAACCATGAACTATTACAGCACCCATAATCCGGTTCACCGTGTTCCCTTTTCAGAAGCAGTTGTTAATGGACTTGCTCCTGACGGGGGATTATACATGCCGGAAGTCATCCCATCCCTTCCGGAGAATTTCATCGCCTCGCTGTCATCCATCTCCAATGAACAAATCGCATTTACCATTGCCAGGCCCTTTATCGATGAGAACTTCCCGGATAGGCTACTGAGAAGTATCATAAAAGACACTATCAATTTTGAGTTCCCATTGGTGCAGTTGGACGATCAAACCTGCTCACTGGAATTATATCACGGACCAACACTGGCTTTCAAGGATGTTGGTGCGCGGTTCATGGCGCTTGTGCTTCGGCAGATTGCCAATACCATTCAGCAGGAGATCACGGTGCTGGTAGCTACATCCGGAGATACCGGAAGTGCTGTGGCTCACGGATTCTTTCAGGTTGAAGGAATTCGTGTAGTTATTCTCTACCCTGACGGAAAAGTCAGCGCCTTGCAGGAAAAACAATTTGCCACGCTCGGCCATAACATTCATGCGGTTAAAGTTGACGGCACGTTTGATGACTGTCAGCGGCTTGTCAAGACCGCTTTTCTGGATGCAGAACTCCGCAAGCAATTCTTTTTAAGTTCAGCCAACTCCATCAACATAGCAAGGCTACTGCCGCAGACTTTTTATTACTTTTTCGGGTGGAAGCAATTGCAAAAAAAGGAGTCCGTTGTCTTCGCTGTACCGAGCGGCAACTTCGGTAACCTGACTGCGGGAATCATCGCGAAAAAAATGGGACTGCCCGTAAAAGCTTTTGTTGCCGCCACCAATCGGAATGATGTGGTGCCGCAGTATCTGCATACCGGTAACTTCATGCCGCGACCTTCAGTAACCACCATCAGCAATGCAATGGACGTAGGCAACCCCAGCAACTTTGCAAGGATGCTGGCTCTTTACGAGGAGAATTGGTCATTGATGACGAAGGATATTTATGGTTATGCTTTCACTGATGATGAAACACTTCAGGCTATCCGTCAAGTTTATCAGTCTTCATCGTATACGTTAGATCCACACGGGGCTGTTGCATACCTCGGCCTGAAAAAATATCAACACGAACATCCAGGAACCAACGGTATTATTATAGAAACAGCACATCCATCGAAATTTCCTGACGTGGTGGAGAATGCTTTGCAGCAGCCGTTGCCGCTTCATCCCACATTACAGGGACTTCAGCATCAGCAAGTTCAGTCTGTAACATGTTCATCATCATATGATGACTTTAAAAATCTTCTCGTTGTATTGAAGTAGTACATACTACCAAACACTTGTCAGCTAAAACTTTTTATGATTTTGCTTACATAACTTTGAAGTAAAGCAGATATTAGCAATCCATTAGTGTGCAAACACTGAAGCCAACTAGCAGAACCGCCCCGGGGTAATAGCCAGGGCGGTTTCGTTTTTAATACGCCACAACTAACTAACAGTTGTTCATGAGTCAACCGAAAACACTGTTCGATAAAATCTGGGATGCTCATATCATCCGTAAGAAAGAAGGATTCCCCGATGTCCTGTTTATCGACCGGCATTTCATCCATGAAGTAACCAGTCCGCAGGCGTTTGATGGTCTGCGCAAACGCGGTATACCGGTGTTCAATCCGAAACGCATCACCGCTACCGCTGACCATAATGTGCCCACGAAAGACCAGCACCTGCCTATCCGTGAAGCCTTGTCGCGCCACCAGGTAGAAACACTCCGAAAGAATTGTGCCGAATTTGGCATTGAGCTATACGATCTTGGTCATCCCTACCAGGGCATTGTGCACATCATAGGTCCGGAACTCGGATTCACACTACCGGGCATGACCATCGTGTGTGGCGACAGTCATACGTCCACGCATGGTGCGTTCGGCAACATTGCATTTGGTATCGGCACCAGTGAAGTGGAACAGGTGCTTGCCACACAGTCCATTCTGCAGCATCGTCCGAAAACCATGCGCATCGAAATCAATGGTTCCTTGGCGAAAGGTGTTGTGGCAAAAGACATTATCCTCTACATCATATCTAAAATCTCTGCCAGCGGTGCCACCGGCTTCTTTGTTGAATATGCAGGAAGCGCCATTGAAAGTTTGTCAATGGAGGCGCGCATGACCATTTGTAATATGAGTATTGAAATGGGTGCCCGTGGCGGCCTGATCGCTCCGGATGAAACCACATTCAATTACATCCGCGGCAGAAAGTTTGCTCCGCAGGGCGAGGCCTTTGAAAAACAGGTAGAAGCGTGGCGCAAACTGCACACCGATGAAGGCGCTGTGTATGACAAGGTGTTAACCTATAATGCTACCGATATCGGGCCAATGATTACCTACGGCACCAATCCCGGCATGGGTATGCGCGTTACCGACCACATACCGACTGTTGCTGAACTCAAAGAAATCAGCGAAAAAACTTCGTTCGAAAAATCACTGGAATACATGGGGCTTGAAGCAGGATCGTCACTGCTGGGCAAACCGGTGGATTATGTCTTTATCGGCAGCTGCACCAATGCCCGCATCGAAGACTTACGCCTTGTTGCATCGGTGGTAAAAGGAAAGAAAAAAGCTTCCGAAGTGGAAGTGTGGGTCGTGCCCGGCTCCAAACAGGTGGAAGAGCAAGCGCGTGAAGAAGGACTCGACAAAATTTTTGAAGAAGCTGGCTTTGAATTGCGCGGACCAGGTTGCTCGGCATGCCTCGGTATGAACGAAGACAAGATACCGGCCGGTAAGTATTGCATCAGTACTTCGAACAGGAATTTCGAAGGCAGGCAGGGGCCGAAATCAAGAACGTTTCTGGCCAGTCCGCTGAGTGCTGCTGCAGCAGCCATCACCGGAAAGATTACGGATGTGAGAACATTAATTGACAATTAACCATAGGCAGTTGGCAACAGTTTTTTAAAGCATACCTGTCAACAGGTAAAAGAGATAACCGATGAGTAAAGAAAAATTTACCACACTGATTTCAACCGCAGTACCGTTGCCGGTAGAGAATATTGATACCGATCAGATTATCCCAGCACGTTTTCTGAAGGCTACTACGCGTGAAGGCTTCGGGGAAAATCTGTTCCGCGACTGGCGCTTCAGCAGTGACGGTGAACCGGCCAGCGATTTTATACTGAACAATCCGGTATACTCCGGAAAAATTCTGGTAGCCGGTAAGAACTTCGGCTGCGGCAGCAGTCGTGAACATGCGGCCTGGGCATTATATGATTACGGTTTTCGTGTGGTGATATCATCATTCTATGCTGACATCTTCAAAAACAATGCATTAAATAATGCCTTGCTGCCGGTGCAGGTGAGTGATGATTTTCTGAAAACGATTTTTTCGGAAGTGCAAAAAAATCCGAAACTGACAATAACTGTTGATCTTGAAAATCAAACCGTTTCGTTGCCGGACGGAAGAAATGAATCTTTTGCCATCAATGCCTATAAGAAGGCCTGTCTCATCAACGGTTATGACGACATCGACTACCTGCTGAGTCTGCGGGAA
>JALOMI010000113.1 GCA_025455465.1 Cyclobacteriaceae bacterium
TCGGTGCCTGCTCCTACCGCTGACCATTTTTCAGGGACCGCTTCGGAAGATTTCAACTGGCTCCATGCGTTCTGGCTTTGCTTTGTACCGGTATTCTTTACGTACGGAGGGTATCAGCAAACCATGAACTTTGGTGGGGATATCCCCGATGCTGCCCGTCAATTGCCGCGTGCCATCTTTTATGGTATAGCGATCATCCTGGCCTTATACCTGTTCGTTAATTATGCCTATGTCCATGTATTGGGATTTGATGCCCTGAAGAATACACCAACCCTCGCAGCCGATGTGGCGCGTGTACTTATGGGTGATTATGCTTTTAAGGCGATTGCCATCATTATGTTTTTATCTGTGATGGCCTATGTCAACGCGTCTATTATGTCGAACCCTCGGGTGTATTATGCCATGGCAGAAGACCGTGTGTTACCGGGCATCTTCAAAAGGGTGAACAGCAAAACGCAGGTACAGGAGTTTGGCGTTACCATCTTTGTTGCTTTCATAGTACTGACGCTGTTTTTCTCCTCGTCATTCATCCAGGTGCTGGGGTATGTTATGTTCTTCGACTCGATCAGTCTGATCACTGCTTCGGCCGCCATCTTTATCCTGCGAAAGCGGGCAAAAAAATCGGGAGATCCTCAAGGCATCTACAGCATGAAAGGCTATCCGTGGATGCCCGCTTTGTTTATTTTAGTTTATGCCCTTGTCAACATTAGTGTACTGGTGTCGAACCCGCAGGGCTCTTTTATCGGCTTCCTCCTCTTTCTATCCGGGCTGCCGCTGTATATCGTGTTACGAAAAGTCATCAAATAATATGGAACTGAGTTATATCCTCAATGAGTTAGGCGAAGATCGCGAACAGTATTTCAACGCAGTATCTCCTCCTATTATCCAGACGAGCAACTTCACGTTCAAGACCGTGGAGGAATTTCGTGATGCACTTGCGAATGAGTATGATGCTATCCTCTATTCACGAGGCAACAACCCAACCGTAGACATTCTCCGGAAAAAGCTGGCCGCCCTCGATGGTGCCGAAGATGCACTCGTGTTCGGCAGCGGCATGGGGGCCATTACCGTTCCCGTGCTTGCCTTGCTCAAACAGGGTGATCATGTGGTGAGTGTGGCCAAACCCTACAGCTGGACAATCAAAATGTTCGACCGCATGCTGCCGAAATTTGGGATCACCACCACCTACATTGACGGAACACAAACAGCAAATTTTGAACAAGCTATACAACCCAACACCAGGCTTATCTACCTCGAATCACCCAACTCGTTTACCTACGAGTTGCAGGACCTTGAAGCCGTAGCCGCTCTTGCAAAAAGCAAAGGCATCTATACCATGATTGACAACAGTTATTGCGGCCCGCTTAATCAACCTGCCTATACTATGGGTATTGACCTGGTGGCCCAGACAGCCACTAAATTTATTGGCGGGCACAGCGATGTGGTGGCCGGTGTGGTGACCGGCTCGCGGGCGATGATCAAAAAAATCTTTGATGCAGAATTTTTAAATATCGGAGGCAACATTTCACCGTTCAATGCATGGCTCCTTATCCGCGGGCTGCGCACGCTGGAGCTGCGCATGAAGCGGGTCTGCGAGAGCACAAAGAAAGTAGTAGCCTACATGGAACAGCATCCTAAAGTGGAGAAAATCATTTTCCCGTTTCATCCTTCCTTTCCCCAATACGATCTGGCAAAAAAACAGATGAAGGATGCCGGTGGTTTATTCAGCGTGGTCCTTAAAGTAAAGACGTTAAAGGAAGTTGAAACCTTTTGCAATTCATTACAACATTTCTTTATGGCCGTCAGCTGGGGCGGACATGAAAGCCTGGTGGTGCCATCAGCTGTGGGCATCAAACCGGAAGAATTTAATCCGGAAACAGAAAGCCACCGCCTGGTACGTATCTATGTCGGTCTGGAAGATCCGGATTACCTGATTAAGGATCTGGAGCAGGCGCTGGATAAGATTGAATAAACTGGGTTAAATCGACTTTACAAATCATTTACAGAGCAGGGTCTGTTGACATTTTATCGCATTAACCAACCTTTAATCACCGATTCAATCTCCGCATAGCGCGATGCGGATGGCATATGCTTGCTGTTCTGAAGCACATAGCCTTCCTTGAAATTCCTGAACAACTGCCGGCATCGGTTCGTGGCAGGGCCTCCCGGAAAAAACACATCATCATCTACCGTAAGACAATACACATCACCCTGAAAGGCAGCTGTATCCGCTGCCTGCAACAAGGGTGGTCGTCTGTAGTCCATGTTTACTCCAAGCAGGCAGGTACGCTGAAACATTAAATCATCTTCCTTGATGTCAGAATAAAACGTATTAATAAAGCGTTTTAGGTCCTCATCCTTTTTAGTGAACAGGAAACGAAGCAACGGCAACGTAAGTTGTTTTATGGAGGGGCCGAAGGCTCCATTAACCAAACCGCCAGGCACTACATAAATCAATTTCTGCACCCGGTCAGGCGAAAATGCCACAAGCTTGTTGGCCAGGAAAGCGCCATAGGAAACCCCGATCACCGATGCTTTCGCCAGGTGAAGTCCATTCAGAACATCCGTAAGCCATTTCCCTAAGCTGTTGTCGGCAAGCGGCAGCCGTGTCTCCGCGCTTCGCGTGGTCTGACCGATGCTGTCGATGGCATAAATCCGGTGTGTATCTGCCAAACCGCTGATGGCTTCCAGGGCAAGCGGGGCACCGGCATTGATGCCGTGAAGCAATACCAGAGGCGGAGCGTCTTCCCGTCCTGCGATCAACACGTGGGTGCTTCCAGCCAATGTATCGATGTACCGCGATTCACAGACGACAGGCAGCGAGGCGAGTTTCTTGTCATACAGCCGCATCAATGTTTCGCGGGCTTCAGGAGATTTATAGATCGATTTTTTCATGCAGATGTGGTTGTCGAAGAAATGTACGGTAAAAATTGGTATTTTAGTCCAATTGACCTAATTTTTATCTATGAAAACACGAGCGCTGATAAAAGAGACTGCACGTTCTCTGTTCAACCACTACGGCCTGATGAATGTTACACTACGCCAGGTAGCCGAATCGCTGAACAAAAGCTACGGTAACATCACTTATCATTATCCAACCAAAGAAAAACTTGTAGAAGAATTGTATGCAGACATGACCGAAGCGTTGAAGTCGCTGGCTGTACCTGACCGGCCATTGCTCGACTTTTTGCTGATGTTGCCTGAAATCACCTTCCGCATTTCGCTGGACTATCTGTTCTTCTTCGCAGATTATGTTGAACTGAAACGGCACTACCGGACGCTGATGAAACGCGTAGACAAAGACAACCGGCATCGCATGCAAGTGTGGAAGGGGATGTTGTTGAAACTGCAGGCGGACGGTTTACTGCGTGCTGACCTGGACGATACTGCGCTGGATTACCTGATGGAACTGAGTGGCGCTGTCCGGACGTTTTACTTTCAGCAGCACTCCCCCGTTAACCTGTCAAAGAAAGCCTATACCGCCTACGTCAATCAATTGTTGCTGCCGTACCTTTCGGCTGAAGGACTGACCGTATACAAGCAGCATCGTACTTCCGCATGATTTGTTCCGGCTGATGAACAACGGCTGGTAACCGTCAGCAGTGAACTACAGCCTTGTTACTGACGCTTCACCGCCAGTAGCGGAATCTTGCCGAGGTAAGCGAGTTTGCGCGTAACGCTTTTGGCAAAGAGTTTTTCTTCGAGGCTCAGGTTGTGCGTAAACGTGGTGAGGAGATCAGATTTTGTGTCCCTGATATACCGGTCAATGGCTCCGGGTATATGTTCATCCAGGATAACATTGAAGTCGAGCCTCTTGTAAGGATGGTTGTTAACAATTTCTTCAGCCTGCTGTTTGTCTTCCATCGCCTGCTTATTTAGTGCAGGCATCACGGTAACCATGTGCACGCGCGAGCCGAAGATAGCGGCAAACTCGGTGATGATGTCGAGTTCTCTATGCACATGCTTAAGGTCAGTGGCGTATACGATGTTCTTGAGACCGCTGAATTCGGCAAATTCGGGTATTGCCAGCACCGGCACAGGGCACGCATCTATTACCGCTACTGTAGTTCCGCCTAAGCGGATTTTCTTTAATGTAGAAGCTCCCCGCGAACCCATCACTACCATATTCACTTTCTGTTTGCTGACGAATCGGGTCACCGCATCAGCAACAGTGTGCGCCTTTACGGCCTCAAAGCGCAGGGTATAATTTCCTTTTATCTCCCTCCTGATTTTTTTCACCAACTCCATTCCCTCTTCTTCCGATAAATGCATGATGCTTTTTTCCAATGATTTCATTTTCAGGTTGGCCTTGGGGATACCCTCCAGGCGAACCACGTTCATGATGGTAAAGTCGGCATTCAGCGGGCCGGCAAGCCGGATGGCATATTCAATGGCCAAAGCGGAAAGCGGTGTGAAATCAGTAAGTAATAATAGTCTGGGCGGTGTCATACGAATTAGTAAAAGAGATGATGCAAAATTAAGCAATCTGTGAATGAGGATACATTGAACAGCAGATATTTCAGCCTTTTCAGATGCAACTCAATTCCTGATCATCACCAGCATCATTTTAAACTGCTCAAGGGCCTTTAGGGCGTGAGGCACATTGGACGGCATCAGAATACACTGTCCGGCAGGCACGATATGCTTTTTACCTCCGATGGTAATTTCTGCTTTACCATCCAGCACCTGCACAAAGGCTTCGTGGGGAGAACTGTGTTCCGAAAGTCCTTCGCCCTGATCGAAGGCAAACAGGGTAATATTTCCGGAGGGATTTTTAACGATCGTCTTGCTGACTACGGAGCCGGCAGCATAATCAATTTGCTCAACCGGGATGAATGGTTCCGATAATGAAGATTTCGTTTCCATGGATATGTTTTTTTATAAAGATGGGCAGCGTGATTGACGCACGCACTGATCCTGATCATATACAACTAAGAAAGTGTACAACATCTCATTCGTCCTGGTACCGAACAACCATTTTCTGAATACGGTCTTTCAGTTGCTCACTGGTCAGTTTATCCCGGCTCAGCCGGTCGACAATGATCGGGAAAGCGAAAGGTGTAGGCTTATCCGGATAGGTGATGATAATTTTCTGCCGGTTGATGCGCTCCAGCGCCCTGCGCAACCGAACCTCTTCCAATTGAAAATCCATCACTTCTTCATACGCCTGCCGGAACAGGAGGTTATGCGCTTCATACTCGTGAAACACCTCAAAAAATAGCTGGGAAGATGACTGCAGGTGACGATCTTTTATCGGTTTACCAGGATAGCCTTTGAACACCAGCCCTGAAATGGCTGCAATGTCACGGAATTTCCTGCGGGCCATCTCCGTGGAGTTGATGCTCGCCTGGATGTCTTTCAGCAGATTGTCCGTGCCCAGCACATTGGTCTCCACAGCTTCTTCCAATGGTATAGCCTGATCGCTGAGCAATTCAAAGCCGTAATCGTTCATGGCGATGGAGAAGGTAATCGGCTGTATCGTGGAGATGCGATACGCCACCAGGGCAGCCAGCCCTTCATGCACGTTGCGTCCTTCGAACGGAAACATGACCACATGATATCCTTCATTGCTCTCAAACGACTCGATCAGAAATTCTTTTTTTGATGGCAGCCTGGAACGCTTGCGCTGCAATTCAAACAGGGGTTGGAGGAAAGTCAGCTCCGGTTCGGTTTCCTTGTGGCGGGCCACTTCATCGAGTTTCTCACGGATCAGTTCACTGAGCTGGGATGACAACGGCATCCGTCCGCCCTGCCAGGAAGGCACTAGTCCGCTTTTGCGTTTACTCTTCCTCACCTGCGCCTCCATATCCTTCACCCGCACCAGTTCCAGTACCTGTCCGGCAAACCAAAACGTATCTCCCGGGTTCAGGCGTGATATAAAATATTCTTCAATCGAGCCAAGGTACTTGCCCGTGACATACTTGACCAGCAAAGAAGTCTCTCCGACAATGGTGCCGATGGAAAGACGATGTCGCATGGCAATCCTCCGGTCTTCTACTTTATACAGGCCGTCTTTTTCAATGAAGACCTTACGGTATTCATCATAGGCCTGCAGGGAATCTCCACCCGTGGTAATGAAGCTGAGTACCCAGGCCCACTCCTCATCGCTGATGCTGCTGAAGCTGAAGGTACTTCTGATTTCCTCCAGCAGCTGGTCGGGATAAAATCCATCGGATACAGCCAGTGTGATGAGGTACTGAATGAGCACATCAAACGACCGGATATAGGGTATGCGTTCTTCCACCACTCCGGTTTTGATCGCACAGCGCAACGCGGCTGCCTCGGTAAGTTCAAGCGAATGGGTGGGAACGAAATAAATGCGACTTACCGCACCGGGCTGGTGTCCGCTTCGACCGGCACGCTGAAGGAAGCGCGCTACCCCTTTCGGACTTCCCACCTGGATGACCGTCTCAACGGGCCGAAAGTCAACACCTAAATCGAGGCTGGAGGTACAGATCACTGCCTTGAGTTTTCCGTCATATAGCTGATCCTCCACCCAACTTCGCATCTCCTTGCTGATGGAGCCGTGATGCATGGCCATCAGGCCCGAAAGCTCTGGTGCCTTGTCCAGCATCTTCTGGTACCAGATTTCCGCAAACGACCGGGTGTTGGTGAAGATGAGCGTGGAGGTGCTTTTCTTGACGATGTCAACAACCTGGTTCAGCAACTGAATGCCCAGATGCCCGGCCCAGGGCATGGTCTCTACTTTTTCCGGCAGAACTGATATTACTTCAACTTCCTTTTTGATATCCGCCCTTATAATTCCATAACTACTTACTTTCCCCCCTTCAGAGGGTATCAAAGGGGGTGTTGACCCCAACAATATCGCTTTGGCTTGATCCATGTTTCCGATCGTGGCCGAGATGCCCCAGATTTTTAAATCCGGTGCAATGGTCTTCAGTCGCGATAGTGCCAGCTCAACTTGTACACCGCGCTTCGAACCGATCAGTTCATGCCACTCATCGGCAACCACCGCTTTGAGGTCTTTGAATAGTTCAGCATAACCCTTTTGGGCTAAGAGCAGGTGCAGACTTTCAGGAGTGATAATGAGGAATTCTGGTGGTTTGGATTTTTGTTTGGTGCGTTCCTTCAAGGTAGTATCTCCAGTTCGGACACCTACCTTCCACGATAAGCCGAGGCCGTCAATAGCCCTTTGAGCAGATAGTTCAATTTCTTTAGCAAGAGCCCGGATGGGTGTTATCCAGATAACCTGCAACCCGTTGCCGGTTGCTTTTCTTCTATCGGGATTGTTGCGGATGAACTCCAGCAGGATGGGCATCAATAAAGAGTAAGTCTTCCCGCTGCCGGTCGGTGCGTTTACCAGCCCGCTTTGTCCGGTCAGGTAAGCTTCCCAGGTTTCACGCTGAAAGGCAAAAGGTGTCCATCCCCGTTCCGAAAACCACCCCGCTGCCAACCCGATTAATGCCTCATTGTTCATCCATGAACAGGAATTTGATAAATTTAGCTGCTTGCCCTAAACATTCGGGTAGCATGCTTGTTTCGTGCAATATGGGACAATATTCTATAAAAGAACTCGAAAAGCTTTCCGGCATTAAGGCACATACCATCCGGATCTGGGAAAAACGTCATCACATCGTTGAACCCCAGCGTACGGACACAAACATTCGCCTTTATTCTGATGATGATCTTAAAAGAATCATCAATGTCAGCCTGTTGAATAATTTCGGGATCAAGATCTCCCGCATTGCTGATATGAGCCAGGATGAAATGAATCAAAAGATTCTGGAACTCAGCGAACAGAAATCCGAAGCCAGCATTTTCATCGACCAGCTTATTGTGGCGATGGTCGACCTGGATGAGGAGAAATACGAAAAGACCTTGTCCAATCTGATCCTTCGTTTCGGCTTTGAGCGCACCATTACCGAAATCGTCTACCCGTTCATGGAGAAAATCGGGGTGTTGTGGCAAACGGAAAATGTTACCCCTGCCCAAGAGCATTTTATTTCCCACCTCATCCGACAGAAGATTATTGTAGCCATTGACGGGCTTCCGTCTAATATTCATGCGGATAAAAGAGTACTGCTCTACCTGCCCGAGAATGAGTGGCACGAACTGGGCCTGTTGTTCTTCCATTATATCACCAAAAAGTCCGGCTTCCGCACTTACTACCTGGGGCAGAGCGTACCGTTTGCCGATGTAAAAAGCGTTGTGGAAACCCACAATCCGGATATCATTATCACCAGCCTGATCAGCTCCCCGTTCGGTACCCGGGTGCAGGATTACCTCAATAAACTGGCTGAAAATTTCCCGGATAAGAAGGTCTTCGTGTCCGGTTATCAAATGCGGGCCTTAAACATTCAGAGCTTCAAAAACATCCAGATTTTCCATAACACCCTCAACCTGAGGGACTTACTAGAAGCTTCCTGATTCTTTTTGTTTAACTTTTAGAAATTTATATTAAACATTTTTGCCGTTAATCACGTTTTTGTCATGGTAATGTTTAATCTTTGTATACATTTGTTAAACAAAACAGAAAAGACCATGACAGCACTTGAGTTTACCCATCAGATCTCCGTTTTACGTCCTACACTGAAGACGTTCACGCGCAGGTTTACCAATGACCGGGAGGAATCAAATGACCTCGTGCAGGACACGATCCTTAAGGCACTGACCTACCGGAACAAGTTCCGTGAGAATACCAACCTGAAAGGATGGCTTTTCACAATCATGCGTAACACATACATCAATAATTACCGGAAAAATCAACGCGCGAAAACCTCGAACGATGATACCAAGGACCTGTACTTCCTCAACGTGGAAGACACGCATACCTTCAACTCCCCATCCTCCAGTTATGAATACAAGGATGTGTGGAATCATGTCAACTCGCTGCGTGAAGAATTGCTGGTTCCTTTCAAGATGCATACTTCCGGTTACAAGTATCATGAGATTGCAGAGCATCTGAACATTCCTATCGGCACCGTGAAGAACCGCATCTTCCATGCCCGCAAGGAGATTCAGAGCAAATTGGCCGGATATTAATTACCTTTCCGGTTGTTCTGTTTCCTGATCGGTTTCCCATGAAGAAAATTGCTGTTATCGGTTCCGGCTTTTCCGGATTGTCTGCTGCTTGCCACCTGGCGAAAGAAGGGTACCTCGTTACGGTGCTGGAGAAAAACGAATCTCCCGGTGGACGAGCTCGCAAGTTCAATGCAGAGGGCTTTACCTTCGACATGGGACCAAGCTGGTACTGGATGCCCGATGTCTTCGAAAAATTCTTCGCACACTTCGGCAAGAAGCCATCCGATTATTATCAGCTGGAGCGGTTAAGCCCGTCTTACCGGATTTATTATTCGAAGGATGACATCCTGGATATTCCTGCCGGTGTTGATGCGCTTTGCGCGATGTTCGATCAGCTCGAACCCGGCAGTAGCAAAAATCTGCTGAAGTTCCTTGAGGAAGGCAAATACAAATACGATATCGGTATTAACGAACTGGTGTATAAACCCGGCCTGTCTTTGCTGGAACTGGCCGATACCAAGCTGATGACAGGAGTGTTTAAACTTCATGTATTTCAATCCATATCTGATTACGTTCGAAAATATTTCAAGGAGAAAAAACTGGTACAACTGCTGGAATTCCCGGTACTGTTCCTTGGTGCCACACCGCAAAAAACCCCTGCATTATACAGCCTGATGAATTATGCTGACATGGCACTGGGTACCTGGTATCCGCAGGGCGGCATGCACAAGGTCATCGAAGGCATGGTGTCTCTGGCCACTGAACTGGGTGTAAAGTTTGAATACAACAGTGCTGTGGAAAGTTTGGAACTCAATGCAGTTAAGGTGAAGGGCCTGAAGGTGAATGGGGAGTTCCGTGCGTTCGATTATATCATTGCCGGAGCGGACTATCATCATG
>JALOMI010000114.1 GCA_025455465.1 Cyclobacteriaceae bacterium
GTTGTCAATCGACCAAACTTTCACCAGACCATCGGCACTGCCACTGGCCAGGTACTTACCAGAGCCGCTGAACGAAAGACTATAGATTACATTACTGTGTCCGATAGCAGTAGCTACTTGTTGCCCTTTGTCGATGTCAATAATCACGATATAGTTCTGCTGTTCCGAACTGACCTGGTATCCGGCCACAGCCAGCAATTTACCGTTGGGCGACAGGGCAGAAGCATATAACATTCCTTCGAAGCCATCACCAATCATGGTTTCAAACTTTTTCATCAACTCACCCGTGCCAGCATTCCACAAGCGAATGGACTTATCCTCTGAAATAGAAATTAACCGGTTGCCATCGGGGGTAAAGAGGAGATTATGCACTTTGCCCGTATGCCCCATTGGGTTGATGACAATACGGGGCGCCTGCGCCTGTGCGAAAAAAGCCAGGATAAATGCGCTGAAGATCAGCCAGTATCTCTTCTCCATAGCGATAGGGATTTTATGATCTAGTAAAATTACCCAAATTATCAGGATGTCTGCATGCCCATTTTTAGGGATTAACAGTTATGATCCTTCAACCGGAACCGGGAAATAACAATTTTCCGGCCATATGCGTAAGAATCCGGCATCGGCCGGGATTTTGCTGGTTTAGCCTCCGGAATAAAATTTCACCGGAAACGGTGCATTACCGCTAAATTTCGGACTATTTGCGTTTAGAAAATTAATACTCATGAGGATAAAACAAGTTTGGATGAGGTTCCTGCTCATCGCAGGTATTGGGGCATCAATTAGTTACGCATACGGGCAGCCGCTACAGGAAAATATACCGCAAAACTGGTTCCTGCTCGACCCGCAGCAAGACCTGGTGCAGGGAATTAGTGTGGAGCATGTTTATGAAACACTGCTGAAAGGAAAGCCATCGCGCACTGTTGTTGTGGCTGTGATTGATTCCGGTATTGATATTTTCCATGAAGACCTGAAGGATGTTTTGTGGGTGAATACGAAAGAAATTCCGGGCAATGGTATTGATGATGACAAGAACGGATACATCGATGATATCCACGGATGGAATTTCATCGGAGGTAAAAACGGCAACGTGAACGAGGACACCTATGAATTAACCCGGGAGTACGTCCGGCTGAAAGCGATCTACGGCAGCATGGATGAAAAGAAAGTTCCTAAAAAGAGCCAGGCTGAATTTGCCTATTGGAAAGACATCGCCAAAAAATTTGAGCAGCGCTCGAAAGAAGCTCAGCAGCAGTATAACATGTACAGTACGGTTTACAAAAACATTACCTTCGGTAACGACACGCTGAAGAGCATCCTGAATGTAGACAAAATCACTGCGGCTATGCTGGATACATTAAAGGCCAACACCCCGGTGGTAGCGTTTTCCAAAAATGCCGTATCCATCATCTTCCAGAATTTCGGTGAGGATGTGGATGTGGATGATGTGCTTAACGAATTCAAGGATGCCGTGGACTATTATGCCGTGCAGGCTTTGTACGGTTACAACACCGAATTCGACTCCCGCACGATTGTGGGTGACGACTACAACAATATGAACGAACGGCATTACGGCAATAACGATGTGAAGGGCCCGGATTCTGAACACGGCACCCATGTGGCCGGAATTATCGGTGCTAATCGTACCAATGACTTAGGCATTAAGGGCATTTCCGATAACGTGCGCATCATGTCAGTACGCGCAGTACCGAATGGTGATGAGCGCGACAAGGATGTTGCCAACGCCATTTATTATGCCGTTGATAATGGCGCGCACATCATCAACATGAGTTTCGGTAAATCATATTCTCCCCAGAAAGAAGTAGTCGATAAAGCCGTGCGTTATGCCGAATCCAAAGGTGTACTGCTGGTCCATGCAGCGGGCAATGACGGTGATGATATTGATGTCAAGTCGAATTTCCCCACGCGCATTTTCAAAGATGGAAAAGAAGCCAAAAACTGGCTGGAGATTGGCGCCTCCTCCTGGGGTGCTGATGAAAATTTTGTTGCCTCCTTCTCGAACTTCGGCAGGAAATCCGTTGATCTGTTCTCACCTGGAGTAGAAATCTATTCCACCGTTCCTGAGAACGGCTACAAAAACCAGCAAGGCACCAGCATGGCCAGCCCGGTGGTTGCCGGTGTAGCCGCATTACTGATGTCCTACTTTCCCGATCTTACCGCAGCACAGGTGCGCGATATCATCAACCAGTCCAGCCGGAAATTTGACGGACTGCAGGTGGTTAAACCCGACAGCAAGGAAGTCGTGGATTTCAACAAGCTGAGCCGTTCCGGTGGTTTGGTCAATGCTTATGAAGCGGTGAAACTGGCGATGACCATCAGCAAGACTGCAGAAAAATAATGCTTCTTACTGCTACACTGATGAACCGTCAGACAACCGTGTAAGTGAAATTCTTTCATTGCAGACTGCAATCAATTTGCTTTTACTTTTAAAAGGTTCGTGTATAACCCGGCATCTTTAATTTGCAGCAGTAGTTAAATTGTTAGTCTACAAAGATACCTTAACGCGATGCCGGCTTTTGAGCCGGCATCTTTCGTTAATTGGCACCAAGGATCGAATTATGTTTTGATGCTGAGGATTGCCTGAGCGATTACTTTGATGAGAATCAGACCAAGTCAAGTAAAAACTCCCCGGATAAAATGAGTGCCCAAGGCGCGCTGGAAAAATAACCACCAGATGAAAAAGCGCAGTCGCGCCTTATATATTTTGTTTGAGCCGCCACGCCCAGGCGTGGCGGCTCAAACAATATACAAGTGCCAACGGCATGCGCTGCTGGCAGCGCATGCCGTTGGCGTTAACTAATTGGCGCGACTTCGAACTCATTAGATGCATTGCACTTCCATCCGCGCCACAAAGCAGTCACTGGGTAAAGGTGAGATACCCTTCCTGAGTAAATCAAAAGAACTCCCTTCTCTGGCAAGAATCCGTTATTGCATATTTCTGATCAACAGAATTTCACTGAAATAAAAAATGCCCCGCGGAAAACCTCGGGGCATTTTTCGTTATACACATTTCACTTAATTACAATCCGGAAACAACGGGGTTGCCTTCATTCATCCATTCCTGAACACCACCGACATAACTCTTCACATTTTTGTAGCCGTGCTTGTTCAGCAGGGAGAAACCGATGGTGGAACGGTCCCCCGACTGGCAGAATACCACTACCGGTTCATCTTTGCTGATCTTCTCTAGGTTCTTCTCCAGCGTACCCACAAAAACATTCTTTGAGCCCGGGATATGTCCCGCTTTGTATTCGGCCACACCGCGCATATCGATGAACTGGGTATGGTTGCTTTGCACCATCTTCTTCATCTCTTCGGTAGAAAGCACCGTGCCCTGCTCCAGCTTGTTGCCAAGATCAGTCCACACGGAAACATCTTCGATGTAGCCGTACACATTATCCAGACCGATGCGCATCAACTTGCGGGTGAGGTCATCCAGAGCTTCTTCTTTAGCGATGAGGATGAACGGCTCTTCGTAGGTAAGGAACCAACCGCACCAGGTGCTGAATGAATTCGTTCCCTGGATATTAATCGTTCCGGGAATAAAGCCTTTGGCAAACTCGGTCTTCAGGCGGGTATCAATAATCTTGATGCCTTTGTTCTTCGCTTCAACAAATTCCTGGGCTGAAAGCTTGCGCTGCTTTGGTACAGAAGTCAGCAAAGGGCGATCTACCTTGTTCAGTTTTTTCATCATCGCGAAGTACTTCGGAGGCTCCGGCTGATCTTCCAGCAGGAATTTCACAAAGCCCTGCTCATCCGTTTTATACTGAAATGCCCAGTTCCTGATTTTCTCATAACCTACTGTTGAGCTTGGTACCGCGCCAAGTGCTTTACCGCACGCAGAACCTGCACCATGTCCGGGCCAAACCTGGATATAATCCGGCAAAGCGTTGAAACGCTGAACAGACTTATACATCTGATGCGCACCCGCATCTTGTGTACCCTTCATACCAGCTGCTTTCTCCAGCAAATCAGGGCGGCCGATATCACCTACAAACACAAAGTCACCGGTAAACAACATCACCGGCTCCGGACTTGCCGGAGTATCGGTCAGCAGGAAGCTGATACTTTCGGGTGTGTGTCCCGGAGTATGCAGCACGTCAATCTTGAGGTTGCCCACCATGAAGGTATCTCCGTCTTTGAGGCCGTGATGCGGAAACTCATACTGCCATCCTTCTCCACCTTCATCCGACAGGTATAATTCAGCACCGGTCAGTGCCGCCAGTTCACGGGCTCCGCTAAGAAAGTCAGCATGGATGTGTGTTTCCGCCACATGCGTAATCTTCATTTTATTCTGGGCAGCAATTTCCAGGTAAGTGTCTACATCGCGCTTGGGGTCGATGACCATGGCCACTCCGGCCTTCTGACAACCGATAAAATAGCTGGCCTGTGCCAGGGTCTTATCGTATACGTGCTGAAAAAACATAGTTATTCGTTGTTTATGGTTACAAAATTGAGGACGAAAAATCAATTAAAAATTTGACTAATCTGAAATGATCAGCAACTCCTTATAAAACCGTAGCTGCTGAATACTGGTTGATGACACGCTCCAACTGGCTGACGTTCATCACACCCGACTGGCGCCAGAGCACCTCACCGTTTCTGAACAGCATCAGCGTGGGTACACCCTGAATGCGATAGGTGCTGGCAACGATCGGATTTTTATCCACATCAATCTTCAGCAAAACAGCACGGTCGCCAATTTTTCCGGCAAGCTCCTTCATGATCGGTTCCATCATCTTGCAGGGACCGCACCAGGTGGCGAAAAAATCAACCAGCACCGGTTTGTCACCGCGGATAATTTCACTAAAGGTCTTTTTATGTTCCATGGTGAATTAAATTCTGATACAAAATTAATAGTACCAGCAAGCCTTATCCGTGATTTTAGTCACATTTTCAGGCTTTCACACCCGTCAGCCGGATGACCGCAGCAGGCCCCTGATGAAAAGGCCCCTCCTGCAGCGTGATTTGCAGCTTTTGCAACCGTATCGAATATAAATCCTGAAAATCTTTCCGAAGCATATCCTCATCAAATAACATGGCCTCATCTTTAGGCCCGCCCGATTGGAAGGCTAATTGTTCTTTGCTGAACCCTTCCAGTATTAAAGTTCCGCCCGGCTTCAGTGCCCGCAGGCATTTGCGGTGAAAATCCCTGCGCTGGTGTGCAGGCAGGTGCGCGAAAATTAAACCAACGCTATCGAAGGTGCTTTCCTGAAAATTCGCAGCCGTCAGATCGTCAACGAAATAATCGATTGCCAGTTGCTTTTCACGTGCTCGTTTCAACGTCTTTTCCCGGGCCACTTCACTGAAATCATATGCAGTCACTTCCCATCCACGCGAAGCCGCATAGAGGGCATTACGCCCCTCACCTTCCGCGGGTAACAGTAACTTACCCGGTGTTAACCGGTCGAGTTGTTCTTTAAAAAATACATTGGGTTCGTATCCGTAGACGATTTCATGTGCGGCATAACGTTCATCCCACAGTTGCTTGCTCATGATTTTTCGGCAGTCCGGAGTTTATCCAGTTCCGGATGGTATTTGTAAAAAAAGTTAATATAGATCGTTCGCGATAACCGCAGCGTTACCGGCAGCAATACTATAGCCGCAGCAATGGTGGTGATGATGTACACCATCATAGATGGATTGAACAACACCCGCAGCGCCACGTACACCGTGGTAAACAAGGCAACCTGAAACGCATAACTCACATACATGGCACCGGTGTAAAAAGAAGGCTCTGGCTGAAAGGATAGACCGCAATGCACGCAACGATCAGGCATTTCCGTAAATCTTGTGGAATAAGCCGGAGAAACGAAAAGATTTTCATTCTGACATCGCGGACATTTCTGATGAATGATGCTGTACAGTTTCGTTCCTTTCTTAATCATAGATAATGATTAGATATCCAGAAAGTAACGCACAAAGCCGATGAATCCCAAGCCCAGCAGAACCAGTCCCGGAAGCATGCGGATAAGGCGGTTATCCTTGAAGGTAGAGGCTACTTTGTGGGCCAGTAACGCCAGTAACGTTAACAGTGCCATGGAACCGAACGCAGTACCCAGCACATAACTGTGCAGTCGCCAGCCGGTACTGAGGTCAATCCAGCCATTCGATTTCAAAAAGGCAGTGAGAATGATCCAGAACGGTATCGCCTGCGGATTGAGTATACTCAAAATCAAGCCGCGCACAAATCCGCTCTCCTGCAACTTCACCGTTAACGTAGAGGGTTTGCGCACTGACCATAAACTGAAAACGCCAATGGTAGTCATGATGATGGCGCCCCAGATTTTGAAGTTCTGCAGAATAACCGGGTTCGACATAATCCACTGTTCAAACTCCACACCGATCCAGGCATACGGATACTCTACAATGGAAACCGCCAGCGCAAAGCGAAAGGCTGTCTTGATTTTATGCTCCAGGCCGAGCTGAAGCACCAGCAAGTTCAACGTACCCGGAGGAATCGAACCCAGGAAACTGAAAATAAAGCCAACAATAAAAACCTGAACAATCAATGCTGCGGGATTTTTGTTCGTGAAATCATTTTAACGGAAGTCATAACCATACCCCATCAGTTGGGTAAGCAAGGTGTTGGGTGCATCGGTAGCCGAAGCCCTTCCTTCCAGTTTAGGTGCTATCGGAGAATGTTTAGCAAGGTATTCCTTAATTACGGTATGCATCGTCATGCCCAGCTTTTTCGGCTCCGCCACATTATCCACACGGCATATGGTTGTATCCGGATCGCCCTCACGTTCACACGCTACAAAGGTATACACGCGGTTCATGTCAACCGGTTTACCCTTCACCTTAATCCAGTTAACACGCTTGCCCTGTTCATTGCCAATGGTGAAGTTCACTTCCATTCCTTTGAAACGAACAACCCAGCCGCCAAAGCGTTTGGCAGGATCTTTCGCAAAAGCATTATGCAGTTCCTTTTCCATCCAGTCCCACAGTTGTTGCCCGGTGATGGTACCTGTCTTTGCTTCACTGTCCACCGGCAGCATCGACCACAGAAAGTCTTCGGTGATTTCTGCGAGGCCTGTTTTCGGATCAGGCAGAAGAGGCGGACAGAAACGGAAACCATTGCTTAACGCGATGTCGGGTTTGAACTTCCACATGATCGCATCGGTAATGAAGTTGTCCATCGGTGTTTCGATGACATAATACCGCACCAGCGGAGTCTTCGTTGTACCGATCACCCGGTCGAGTTTATCCCTGTACGGTTCACGTGCCTTTTTCACCAGCGCTTTCATCTCTTCATCTTCCTTGTATTTATCCGGGTCGACATCCAGCAGCTGGTACACCTGATCTTTGATCACACCATCCTCCACCACAAAGTCGAGTTTGGCCACGAACGAGCCAAAGGCACCGGGCTCGGTAACTTTAGCGTATTTACTTTCAATGGGTTCGCGCACGCGCTCATGCGTATCGGCTCCGAGAATATAATCCACTCCTTTTACAAAGGGCATGTTGGCCAGACCGATCTGCTGGGCCAGGCCCATATGCGTAACCAGCATTACCAACTGGCAACCTTCATACTCGCGTAACAGCTTGATGTAACGCGCCACATTATCCTGCGGATGCGTGAAGCGTATGCCTTCACTGTAAGCCGGTGATTGCCGCTTCGGTGTGAGCGGGTCATTATAACCGATGAAGCCGATTTTGATTCCGCCAATGTACTTCACAAAGTAAGGCGGAAATATCAGCTCACCGTTGAACTCATCGCTTGTATCATGAAACATGTTGGCGCAGATCTTCGGACCGCTGTAGGCAAACATGTCTTTCATCATCATCTCCTTGCCGTACACCACCTCCCAGTTTCCCGGCAGCATCAGGTCATACCCGATGTTGTTCATGAGCGGAACAATGGCCCGCCCTTCGGTCATGGCAGCAACACCGCCACCCTGGAAACAATCACCACCATCAATCAGAAAGGAATTTCCCGCGTTCTCATTGCGCAGCGTATTAACCATGCTCTTCAGCGTAGCAAAGCCACCGCGCTTTTTATACACCGGCTTGCCGTTCTCGATAAAAAATTCATCGTGCACGAGCAACTGCGCATGAATATCCGCGGTGTGCAGCAGCGACACCATCGTTGCCTTGCCGTGCTTCACGGCCCGGTTGCCGGCCATCTCACGGCTCTGGTACGCGGCATCTTCATGATGAAGCGCAGCGGCAGCCACCGGTGTCACCAGGCCACCGCCTGCGCCAAGGGCAAGCCCGAGGCCGGTAGCCTTTTTGAGAAACTCCCTGCGGCTTGACGCAGAAATTTCAAGGTGTAATTCCTTTTCCTGGCTTGTGACTGTTGCTTCCTTACAGGAAGAACAAGTGCAATGCGTGTGGTGATCCATCCTTACGGGGATTAGTAGGTATCGGGTGAATGAAACCGGATTAAATTATTGCCGGGTAGTAGGCTTTTTGGCACCGGCCCACGAATCATAACCGCCCTGCAAGTCGTAAACTTCTTTAAATCCGGCTTCGGTCAGCGCCTGTGCGGCTTTGGCGCTGCGCACACCGCCTTTGCAATAGACAAACACCGGTTTGCTTTTATCCAGCTTATTGATCTGCTGCTTGAAATCGGAATCATAAAAATTCACCAGGGTGGAGTTTGCCAGGTGCCCGTCCGCATACTCCTCGGGGGTGCGAACATCTAGAATAATTTTCGCTGAGGTGCTGCTCAGCTTTTTCTCAAAGGCATCAGCGGTGAGTTTTTGGGATCCGGTTTGTCCCTGGCAGAATGTGAACGTCAGCGCCAGGAAGGCCATCATCGGCAATAGCGAAATTCGGTTGATCGTCTTCATAGGTAGTATTTCTTTATTGTTTCATTTTTAAAAACCCAGTTTAACATAGATCCAGTCGGCCTGCTGCTTTTTGATAATTTCCACGAGGCCATAGGGTACCGTTTGTGCATAGGGCACCAGATCTTCTTTCTTGTAGTTGCGCTGCTGCATGGTGTACTCACAGCCAACAAAAGAAACCTGGCTGAGGTTCATGCGCTGTATCTTGTTTACATAAAAGGCTTTATCCTTTCGCAGAAATTCCAAACCGGGGCCGTGACAGACCACTTCGATTTCGGCATTGGGCAATTCTTTTTTGATGTTGCCGATCTGGTTGACAATCGACTTGTAAACCAGGGTGTCTGAAGATTGCAGGTGCATAACAACACGGGCAGGTGATTGTGCCTGCGCGGACAGGGTAAATGCAATGAGCAGGAAGAATAGGGTGTAGCGCATAATCGCAGTGGATAAAGGTTCAAAGATCACACGGAAAGCAATCGTTTTCTGTGACCTGGGTTACAGACCGGAAGTTATGGGAAAAACGGGCAGATGATACGCCTCAGAAGTAATAATCCAGCACCATCGATACATGGTGCATATTCACCCGGTTGTGGAAAGTTGCCGGAGTTGGTTCCAGGTCGCTAACGAGGTTGCCCTTGTAGAGGTACAGCAGGTCGGCATGAAGCCCTTGCAGGAAGCCGGTGAATTTATAGCGCGCCCGCACATTTACCTGGTAGTATGACGGCAGTGTGTATTTATTCAGCATCGCATCATCCACCGAGGGTAAAAGATACATGCCCGCGGCAGCCTGAAGCGATAAGTGCTTTTCCTTATCCAGCAGGCGTGTGTGCTGGAGCATCAGCGCATTCACATCACCCATACCCTCGGAACGCTCCCTCGGCATGAAGGTGTATAAAGATTCTACGCCCCACTCGCGCGGAAAGAGAAAACGTCCGTGCCGGGTAATGCGTGTGTAATTCAGGCTCCAGTCATTGCCGGTGCGGCTCTCCAGGTAGCCCA
>JALOMI010000115.1 GCA_025455465.1 Cyclobacteriaceae bacterium
GAGAATAGCTGCAGCGGAAGGAATTAACGAGTATGTAGATGTTGCAAGCGGCTATATGAACCTGGCCTATTTGTTCAGGGATATTAAACAAAATGATTCAGCTATTTATTATGCAAAGAAAGCCTACGACCTGTTTCGTCCCCGTTTATTTGCATCCGTCAATGACCCAGCGAGACTATTGTCAACGTTGTTAGAAATAAGCGATCCTGCCGAAGCCCTTCGTTATCTGAAGATCGCTGACGCTGCGAAGGACAGCGCTTACAATATTCAAAAAATACAAGTGGCGCAAGCATTGGTATTTAAAGAGAGAGAACGTCAGGCAGAATTAGCATATGAAAATCAAGCTTACCAAAACCGAATAAGGCAATATGCACTACTGGGTGGGATGGGACTGTTGCTATTGGGAGTGTTTAGTCTTTATAGAAATAACCGGAGCAAGCAAAGAGCAAACCTTGCTTTGGAAAAGCAAAAGAAAAAAGTAGAAGAAACGCTTACAGAATTAAGGTCCACTCAGTCCCAACTCATTCAATCCGAAAAAATGGCATCACTGGGAGAGCTGACGGCAGGGATTGCACACGAAATTCAAAATCCATTGAACTTTGTCAATAATTTTTCTGATGTAAATAGGGAGCTTCTGGAAGAATTAAAGGAAGAGGCAGATAAAGGAAATCTTAAGGGAGTAAAAGCGATTGCAGATGATGTGATCAGAAACGAAGAAAAAATAAACCATCACGGCAAACGAGCCGATGCCATCGTAAAAGGCATGCTTCAGCATTCGCGATCAAGCACGGGACAGAAAGAACCAACAGACATCAATGCGTTGTGCGATGAGTATCTACGATTAGCGTATCATGGTTTGAGAGCCAAGGACAAATCGTTCAATGCCAAGTTTGAATCTCAGCTTGATCCATCCTTACCCAAAGTCAAAGTAGTTCCGCAGGACATTGGCCGGGTTGTGCTGAACCTGATTAACAATGCCTTCTATGCTGTGAATGAGAGAGCGAAGCAAGGCATTGCTGGCTACGACCCCACCGTAACCGTAAGCACTTCTTTTTTATCCCCCTTTGGAGGCCTGCCTGCCGGACAGGCAGGGGGCAAGGGGGAGGTAATGATCTCAGTTAAAGACAACGGCCCCGGCATTCCCGATCATATCAAAGAGAAAATCTTTCAGCCTTTCTTTACCACCAAACCCACCGGTCAGGGAACAGGACTAGGCTTGAGTTTGAGTTACGATATTGTGAAAGCGCATGGCGGGGAATTAAGAGTGGAAACGAAAGAAGCCCGCCCGGATGACCCGGTCGGACGGGGAGAAGGCCTGCCTGCCGGTCAGGCAGGTTCAGTATTTACCATTGCCCTTCCTATGACCTAATCAGTTATGAGAACACTATTCACACTTTCACTTCTCTTATCCTTGCTTGCTCCCCTGTCTGCCGCTGCCCAGAATATGGATGTACTTCAGTTCGATAAACTCATGCAAACACTGAAAGAAACAAAGTCAGACAGTACACGGGCACTGACCTATGCTCAACTTGCGGAATATTATCGAAACTGGAGGATGGACTCTACTCTTTACTATGGAGAAAAGGCACTTACTCTATCTCGCTCCATCAATTACCCTTCAGGGGAAGCCAAAGCACTTTCCATTCTCAGCCACTACTATTTTGCAAATGACGATCTTCCCAAAGGGTTAGAACTGGGCCTCACAGGATTGAACGTAGCACGTAAAAACAACCTTCGATACGATCAGGCCTCATTACTGATTCGCATCGCGAACGTCTATGCCAACTTGCGGGACTTCCGGCAGGCACTTGCCTATTATCATCAGGCTATAGCGGTGACGGAAGGTGCACCGGATCGCTTCTTCTACGGTGCCGCTCACTGGCGGATGGGGGATGCTTTTGCACAAATGAATGAAGTTGACTCCGCGATCTATTATGCCGAAAAGGCGGTAGACATCGCGCAGATGATGGGAAACAACTTCATTCAGCAAGGCGTGGTCCCCACGCTGGGATTCGCCTATGGAAAGAAGGGTTACGACTCCCTGGCCCTTCACTACCTCCGATCCAACAATTACTCGGCTAACCTGATCATGCGTGCTATCTTCTTTAAAGACAGAAATCAATATGACTCTGCCATTTCCTGTGCCCTCCGCGCATATGAACGGGGCCTTCGGAGCCCGGCCAGACAAACCGAGTTAGCCTCCGCCACGCTATTGTCTGAATTGTATGAGTCGACTGATCCGGCAAAGGCACTGAAATACCTGAAGATTGCGAATGCCGCCAGAGAGAGCATTTCAGGATCCGCAAGCGTTTTGTCTGCTAAAGCAATTGAACTTAAACAACAGGAGCAGGAGACTGAAATCAAGATTGCGGAGTTGAACTTTCGCAACTTACTTAAAATTTATGCGACTCTGGCCAGTCTTCTGCTGGTCCTGGTGATTGCCTTATTGGTGTATAGAAACTACAGAAAGACGCAAAAAGCAAATGTGCTGCTCGAGCAACAAAAACAAGAGATAAACCAGGCGCTGGCCGACCTTAAGCAGGCTCAATCCCAACTCATCCAATCCGAGAAGATGGCCAGCCTGGGTGAACTTACAGCAGGCATTGCTCATGAGATCCAGAATCCTCTGAATTTTGTGAACAATTTTAGTGAAGTCAACAAGGAATTGCTTGCCGAGATGCAGGAGGCCATCAATAATGAAAACTTTGAGGAAGCCCGTTTACTTTCAAAGGACATAATTGAAAACCAGGAAAAGATAAACAATCATGGCAGGCGTGCCGATGCCATAGTAAAGAGCATGCTGCAGCACAGCCGTATCAGTTCTGGAAAAAAAGAATTAACGGATATCAATGTCTTATGCGATGAATACCTGCGATTGGCGTATCATGGTTATCGTGCAAAGGATAAATCATTCAATGCAAAGTTTGAGTCTCGGTTGGATCCAACCTTACCTAAAGTCAATGTGGTTGCGCAGGATATTGGGCGGGTTGTACTGAATCTGATCAATAATGCCTTTTATGCTGTGAATGAGAAAAGTAAGCTGCAAGCTTCGGGCTACGAGCCGCGGGTTCTTGTTACTACGCAGAATAAGGGTGATAAGATTGAAATCAATGTAGAAGACAACGGCCCCGGCATTCCCGATTCCATAAAAGAAAAAATCTTTCAACCCTTCTTCACCACCAAGCCAACCGGGCAGGGAACTGGGCTTGGATTGAGTTTGAGTTATGATATTGTGAAGGCACACGGGGGTGAGTTGAAGGTGGAAGCAAGTGAAAGGGGAGGTAGTACGTTTACAATTAAATTTTCGGCCACGTAAACTATTCAAATGAGATTACTGAAAGTAATACTACTTTTTTTATTACCTGGTTTTTCCCAGGCACAGGATAATCCATTATATGTGGAACCCTCCCGGGATGAAGCAGATAGTTTTCGTCTTGTGTTAAAACAAGATATCAATGATACACTTCGGATGGCTGCTTACCGCGAGTTGTCGCTTTTCTACTTAGATATTAACACGGATAGTGCTCTCTATTTTATTGGAAAAGCGTTGCCCCTGGCGCAGAAGTTAAACTTAAAATTATGGGAAGCAGATGCCTTAGATTTAATGGCAATTAATCTAAGGAATCAGGGTAATTACACCCGGTCTTTGAAAGCCTTCAATGAAGCCCTTAAAATAACGGAGAGTAGGGAATGCGAGGAGAATATTTGGCGCATTTCAAAATTTACACAAAGTAATAAGCCTGAATTCGCCAGGTTAAGTTTGCTGGCCACCATTCAAAGCGATATGGTTGAATTATACGCTGCAACAGCCAATTATGACAGGGAGTTGCGCATGGTACGCCAATGCTTTGCCATAGCAACACAAATAAAGGATTACACCCTTCTTTCACAGGCTTATAGACATTTAGGTCAGATTTATACGAGAACTGATCGTCTGGATTCAGCACTTAGCGCGTATGAAAAATACTTTGAGTGTGCGGCCAAAGCCGGGTTCAGAAAGTACAGCCACCTGTCGTTTAATAATATTGGTAACATCTACTTAAAAAAGGAACTATACCGCCATGCTTTAAAGAATTACCGCAATGCACTTCAAATCAGTAAGGAGCAGAATAATTACTGGGGTATCGGGTCATCCTATATTGCCATTGCTAAATATTATATAGCAATTAATAAAAATGATTCCGCGTTGTATCATGCCAAAGCTGGATTAGCGACACTTAAAAGCTCAGGACAGGTACGGTATTATAATGATGCGTATACTACGTTGGTTTCAATTTATAAAAATCTGAACATGCCCGACAGTGCTTTGTTGCATATGGAGATTGCCTCAGCGATTAAAGATTCGTTGGTCAGTCTTGAGAAAATAAAGCAATTTCAGAATGTGGATTTTGATGAACAGCTACGCTTGCAGGAATTAGAAAAGGAGAGTATCAAAACGAAAAGCAGGATACGAACATATTCTTTACTTACCGGACTGGGTATAATTTTGATTGTTGCTTTCATACTCTATCGCAACAACCTGCAGAAACAAAAAGCAAATAAAGTATTAGAAGCAACACTTGCCGATTTAAAATCCACCCAAGCCCAGCTTATTCAATCCGAGAAGATGGCATCGCTGGGAGAGCTCACGGCTGGCATCGCGCATGAAATTCAGAACCCATTGAATTTTGTGAACAATTTTTCTGAAGTAAATTCTGAACTGATTCTGGAGTTGAATCAGGAAGCTGAAAGAGGGAACCTTGATGAAGTAAGGACATTAGCTAAAGATATTCAGAAGAATGAGGAGAAAATTGCGTTTCACGGCAAACGAGCCGATGCGATAGTAAAGAGCATGCTTCAGCATAGCCGTACCAGTTCTGGAAAGAAGGAGCTAACCGATATTAATGCGTTGTGCGATGAATATTTACGTTTGGCATATCACGGTTATCGCGCAAAAGATAAATCCTTCAACGCCAGGTTTGAAACCGATTTGGAGCCCTCACTTCCTCAAATAAACATTGTACCTCAGGATATCGGGCGTGTTGTGTTAAATCTGATCAACAATGCCTTCTATGTGGTCAACGAAAAACGAAAAGCCAACACTGAGGACTATGAACCCACTGTAACTGTAAGCACCTCAATTTTATCCCCCGCTGGCGAGGGTAAGGGTGTGGTGCAAATCTCAGTTAAAGACAACGGTCCAGGCATTCCTGACACTATAAAAGAAAAAATCTTTCAGCCATTCTTTACTACCAAACCAACCGGGCAGGGGACAGGATTGGGTTTGTCTCTTTCTTATGATATTGTAAAAGCGCATGGAGGTGAGTTTAAAGTGGAGACAAAGGAGGGAGGAGGTACTGAGTTCAGTATTCAACTACCTGTCGCCTGAATAAAATATCGATTAACTTACTTCTATAATAGTTGATTGATTGCACGTATGATTTGTTGTAGACTGTAACTAAAAGCTTCAAAACGATGATGGTAGCAAAACTGCTCTTACTCTTCTCGCTGATTCATACAACTGATTCGGTAAATCGTGTTGAGTCTGACTCCATTCATCAACCAGCAAGGAATGAAGTGGTGATTCATGATTCACTTTTCCTTAGTTCAGAGATTAGATTAGCCTTCAATGATTTGAAGGGTTGGAAGTTTTCACCACAAGACGATCCTTCCTTTGCGCAACCGGATTATGATGACAGCCAATGGTATACGCTGGAAAATTCACCCTTTGAAACATATCAATTACCTGATTCATTGTGGAAGGGTTTTGGCTGGCTCAGACTTCGCATCCGGGTGGATTCAGCATTTAGTAAGAACCTAAATATAATCTCTCCGCATATTTTGGGTGCTTCTGAGTTATACATCAACGGCAATCTCGTGCTGAACCATGGAGTACCCGCAACAACGGCTGAAGAACAACAATTACTTGGCGCTGTATTAGACCTCGGAAAACACTACGAGTTTTTACCTGGAGCAACTTACCAGATTGCGGTCAGGTACTCCCTTCATCACCTCAACATCATGAGGCATCTCAGCCTGGGAAGCTATCTGCAGCCGTTACTGCTTTCGGTTATTGTAACCAACTATGATACACTTAGCCTATGGATTGAAAGAACCATCATCACAACATTCGTTTTCACTATTGCGGCAACCATTTTATTGATGGTGATGCTGCTTCATTTGTTTATGTATCTGTCTGTTTCCGAAGAAAAAGCAAACTTTGCCATTTTAATACTTAGCGCTTGCCTGTTTTTACTTTCTATCATACAGGTTTTACAGGGTTTTAGTGTTCATAACTTTTGGCTCTACATTATTCTTTCATCAACAGCACCCACCCTTTTAGTGATGACCAGCGGAAGCCTGGTTCCATGGGTAACTCACCAGGTTTTAAATGTTCCTGTTTCTGTATTTTGGAAGAGATTTATTTTCGCTCCATTATTAGTTGGCTTATTTCTGGCATTATTTCCAGAATTTCCATTTGAGATAGTGATATATCTTATCGGTCTTTTATTAGTAATACTGATGATCACAGGCAGCATTATTGCCATTATCAAATCCAGAAAAATGAAAAAGCGGGGAATTGGTTTGATTGCCGGGTCATTACTTGTCTATCCATTGCTTTTTATTGTTATGATAATTTTAGTCGTTAACGGTATGAATTATTTATGGAGCTATGCATTTCTTTTCATTATGCTTATTAGCATGCCTGTCGGGATGTCCATTCATCAGGGAAAGAAATTTTTAAAACTTCATATGCAATTGGATTCACTGGTTAAAGACCGTACTGCAGAACTAAGCAAATCACTCAATGAACTAAAAGCAACTCAATCCCAACTCATCCAATCCGAGAAAATGGCAAGCCTCGGTGAACTTACCGCGGGAATTGCCCATGAGATTCAGAACCCATTGAATTTCGTTAACAACTTCAGTGAAGTAAACAAGGAATTGCTGACCGAGATGCAGGAAGCCATCAATAGGGAAAACTTTCAGGAAGCCCGTTTACTTGCAAAGGATATAATTGATAACCAGGATAAGATTAACTTCCATGGCAAGCGTGCCGATGGTATTGTTAAGAGTATGTTACAACATTCCCGAACCAGCTCCGGCAAAAAAGAAATAACAGATATCAACGGCTTGTGTGACGAATATCTGCGTTTAGCTTATCATGGATATCGGGCAAAAGACAAATCATTTAACGCAAAGTTTGAAACTCACCTCGATCCTACTTTACCAAAGATTAATGTGGTGCCACAGGAGATTGGCAAAGTGGTGTTGAATCTTGTCAACAATGCTTTTTATGCCGTGAATGATAAGGTGAAGAGAGGTATTCCCGGATACGAACCTGCAGTAACTGTTACTACCAAAAACGTGGGAGACAAAATCGAAATAAGCGTAACAGACAATGGTCAAGGCATTCCCGATTCCATCAGGGAAAAAATTTTTCAACCTTTCTTTACCACCAAGCCTACTGGCAGGGGAACCGGATTAGGATTAAGCTTGAGTTATGATATTGTGAAAGCGCATGGCGGGGAGTTAAGTGTCGAATCTGTTCAAGGCAAGGAAACAACATTCACCATCATTATACCCATTTTGTCATGAGGCTAAAAGCAATCCAGGCACACTTAGTATTTGTTTCATTGCTGATAGCCACCCAATGTGCATTGGCCCAGACAAACGACTTGCAGTTCAATCACTTGCTTGGCTCAAATGGAATTACGTTGGGTAAAATCAATGCCATCACCCAGGATAAGCTTGGATTTATCTGGCTTTCCGATCAATCCAACCGGTGTCTGGTGCGCTACGATGGCAATCATATGAAGCGGTTTTCCTACAGCCAGGGTAAGCCCAACACCCTGGGCGGATATTACCCGGAATGCCTGGCCACCGATCCGTCAGGCATATTGTGGATCGGATTTTATGGTCAGGGGCTCGACCGTTATGATCCCTATACCAATACCTTCACTCATTATAGTCATAGCGATGATGATCCTGAGAGCTTAAGCAATAATGTAGTTTCGGCTGTACTGGTTGACCACCTGGGTAACGTGTGGATTGGCACCGATGGCGGGCTCGACTTGTTCGATGCGGCTACCGGAAAATTCAAACATTTCAAGCACGATCCCGCAGACTCAACCAGCCTGAGTCACGATGTGGTCCGCTCCATTTATGAAGACAGACAGGGGGTACTTTGGGTAGGCACCGGTATAGCATTCGTTCCGGGCGATGAAGGAGGCCTTAACCGGTTCGATCGGACTATCGGAACATTCACCCGCTATATTCATGAACCGGAAAATCCAAACAGCCTGGTTGATAACAAAGTAAGGGCGATCTTTGAAGACAGCTATGGAAATTTCTGGGTCGGCACCCGTGGCGATGGCATTCATAAAATGAATCGGGAAGCCGGTACATTTCAACGGTTCCGGTTCAATCCAGCCGATCCCAATGCATTGAGCCGGCTGCCTTCAATAGGGGGTGCCGATCATATTACCTTTATCATTGAAGACACCGATAGAAAAGTATGGTTTGGCTCCCTCTTCAATGGGGTTACCCGGTATGATCCTTCAAGCGGAGCATTGGAGCGCTTCGGTGCAGAAACTCCGGAGTTCAGTGACAATACCAGTTGGTGTGCCTATGCGGCCCCTGATGGGCATGTTTGGCTAAGTACCCAGAACTCAAACCTCTTCAGGATTGATTTGCATAACACGGTCATTCCTTATTATGCAGGTCCAGGTTACGTCAGGGCCTATTTACAGGAATCCTCCTCGGTTGCCTGGTTCGGTACGGATAATGGTTTGATCCGGGAGGATCGAAACGAAGGCCAACGGCAGGTGTTCAGGCATGACCCCAACAATCCAACCAGCATCAGTTCAAACGATATTAATGCCATTATCAAAGACAGCAATGGCGAGTTTTGGATCGGCACAACAAACGGACTGAACCGGTTTGATCCATCAACCAAACTGTTTACCCGCTATTATCATGACCCAAATGATACCCTGAGTCTTGGAGATAATAATATTCAGAAGATCGCTGAGGATGGTAACGGCTATCTTTGGATTGGTACAAATACTTCAGGGTTTTATGTTTTTGATCGTAAGGCCGGCAAAGTACACAAGGCGTTTCCGGGATACTATGGCGTGTGGGCTTTAGCAAAAATCGGAGATCAATATCTTTGGGGAGGCACCCCTCAAATGGGATTTCGCTATGATGTAAAAAATGAAGAGTTCAACTATTTTTTTGATGGCATAGGGATTCAATGCTACTATCCGGATGCAAAGGGCCTTGTCTGGATTGGCACGGAGCAGGGGCTCTATTGTTATAATCATAAGAAAGATGTGTTTGACTATTCTCAATTCACACGAATTGATATTGAAGGGAGTGTCAGCTCCATTATGGGCGATAGCCGGGGAAATCTATGGATGACTTCACCCAACATAGGATTGATCAGGTACACGCCTGAAACCAGGGAGCGTATTGTCTACGGCAAAAGGAATAATGTGCAACTTGAAAGTCTGGCGACCAGCACAATTTACCAGGCAGAGGATGGCAACCTCCTGATTGGGACAAGGATAATAAATGGGTATCATAAATTTAATCCCGATAAAATACGGGAAAATCAGGATTCCTCGCGGCTATACTTTTCTTCCTTGTCACTAAACGGCATCGACTTTACCGTTGGAGATGGTTCTGTTTTCACCGGATCGATTTTTACGGCATCCAACATCCGTCTCGCTCACAATCAGAATACATTTGCCTTACGGTTTACCGAAATTGATTT
>JALOMI010000324.1 GCA_025455465.1 Cyclobacteriaceae bacterium
AGGATGCAAACGAATCGCCCACCTGGAAGGTCCGCCCAACCTGGAGATCAGCAAACACCGTCTGAACGGATACATGGAGGCGCTGAAAGAACATAACATTGCCTTCAATAAAGATCTCGTTGTCAGCTGTCCGTCCGGAACTATTGAAGAAGGACGCGCTGCCACCGAAATACTGCTGGCGCTGAAAAACCGGCCGGATGCCATCTTCGCGACCAATGACCCTGCTGCCATGGGTGCCATGCAGGCCATTAAAGCCTGCGGTCTGAAAATACCGAAAGACATTGCCGTAGTTGGCTTCAGTAACTGGGTATTCAGTTCCCTGCTTGATCCACCCCTGACTTCGGTCGATCAGCCCGGTTTTGAGATGGGACAGGAAGCCGCCAAACTGTTAATCCGGCAAATCGAAAAACAAGATAAAAACGATCAGGATTTCGAACCCGAAACCAAGGTGCTGAAAACCAGACTGGTGATTCGCGAATCATCCATGAAGAAGAAATAAAATTCTTCCGGACGAATCTGGCTATTCAGATTCATTTACATCCCTGTGCGTCATTGAATAATTATGGGCTGATTGCGCAGGGCGGTGTAATTTAGTGCCATGCCTTTACCACTCATCAACGAACAATAATCTGCATGCCATACTTTAATTCCTCGCTTAGCCATTCGGTTGGTCAACTGGTTTCCTGGAAACAAACAGAACAAGGTATAACCGGTGAAACAGCAGAAGCCCGCTTCCGGATATTATTCTATGAAGCCGGCACCATACGTATCACCTTCACTCGGGAAGCAAGCTTTGAAGATTTCTCGTACAGCATTATCGGGCAAACCACAGAAACCGATTTTTCCGTAAGCGATGAAGCTGAATACCTGGCGCTCTCAACTGATCAGCTGCGGGTTCTTATCCGTAAGAATCCGTTGCGCATCACGTTCATGACACCATCCGGAGAAGTGATCAATGAAGATGACGCATTGGGTACTTCGTGGATCGGTGACCAGGTAACAACCTACAAGAAACTTCAGGACGGAGAACGCTTTATCGGATTGGGCGAAAAAACCGGTCCACTCGACCGCAAAGGCCACGGTTACGTCAACTGGAACACCGATGCCTATGCGTACAACAACACAACCGATCCGATGTATTGTTCCATGCCTTTCTACATCGGCATCCATCACCACCTGCTTTACGGCATATACCTCGATAACACCCACAAGACCTTTTTCAACTTTGGTGCCTCCAACAATCGGTTTTCCAGCTTTGCTGCTGACTGTGGCGAAATGAATTACTATTTCATGCATGGAAACACCATTGCCGACATTCTGCGCAGTTACACCCACCTTACCGGAAGGATGGAGATGCCTCCGCGCTGGAGCCTCGGTTATCAGCAATGCCGGTACAGTTATTATCCGGATAAAGAAGTATTAAGTGTTGCCCGAACATTCCGGGAAAAAGATATACCGGCTGATGCCATCGTACTGGATATCCACTACATGGAAAAGTATAAAATCTTCACCTGGAGCAAGCGGGATTTTCCCGATCCGAAGGGTATGATGGAAAAGCTGCAGGAAGAAAACTTTCAGGTAGTGGTGATGTGCGATCCCGGCATCAAAGTAGAAGAAGGTTACGATGCCTATGAAGATGGTAAAGCAAAGGATGTATTTATCAAGTATCCTGATGGCGATTACTACACCGGCATGGTTTGGCCAGGCTGGTGTCATTTTCCGGATTTTACCAAACCTGAAACCCGGCAGTGGTGGAAAGAAAAACTGCAACAATACACCGACCTGGGCATAGCCGGTTACTGGAATGACATGAATGAAATTGCCACCTGGGGTAATATGCTGCCGGAATTGGTAGAGATGGATTTTGAAGGCCACAAAGCTACCCTGCGCAGGGGCAGAAATATCTATGGCATGCAGATGGCACGCAGCACCTATGAAGGCACAAAATCACTGATGAATGGCAAGCGCCCCTTCAATTTAACGCGCTCGGCTTTTTCAGGTATACAACGGTATTCTGCCGTTTGGACAGGTGATAACGTAGCCTATGATGAACATATGCTGATGGGTGTTCGACTGGTAAACAGCCTCGGTATTACAGGTGTGGCTTTCTGTGGTTATGACATAGGCGGGTTTGTCGGTAACACCGATGAGAAACTCTTTGCCCGCTGGCTGACCATTGGAACATTCTCCCCATTCTTCCGGGGGCATACCATGATTAACACGCGTGATTCTGAGCCGTGGTCATTTGGTGAACGTGTGGAAGAGATTTCCAGGAATTACATAAAGCTGCGTTACAGGCTGATGCCATACCTGTATTCTTTATTTTATGATGCTTCAACCACGGGAATGCCCATCAACCGCACGCTGGCGATCGACTATCCTTTCGATTACCTGGTGTATGACCACCAGTTTCACAACCAGTACACCTTCGGACCAGCGCTGCTTGTAGCACCGGTTGAAAGCAGCAAGGACCTGGTGAAGGTCTACCTTCCTGAAGGGCAATGGTATGAATTGATGACCGACAAATCCTTCCACGGAAATCAGGTTATCGTAGCTGATTGTCCGTTAGATCGTCTTCCGGTTTATGTAAAAGGCTCTTCGATTATTCCCATGCGCGAACAGGCCGGATCTACTGTTAACGATCACGGAGAGGTGCTGGAGATACACCTGTATGCGGGGTCAACAGACAACTCGTTTGTGTTTTATGATGATGACGGAGAGACATACCGCTATCAGCAGGGTGAATACCACAAGCGCAAACTGGAGTTCTTCCCCGGTCTGAATAAATTTATAGTAGGAAAAGCGGAGGGCAACCTTCCTTCAGTCTACTCAACATTAAAGGTTTTTTTTCACGGCTTTCATGAGTTGCGCACGGTTTCTGTTAACGGAAAACCAAATCATAAAAATCATTGCCAGTTCCGCTACATCAATACAATGGCCAGCTACGACCCCATCAAGGTAATGCCTGAAGGACCTTCCATTGGTGGTCTGCAATTCATCAGCATACCGAATTTCAATGACGAGTTGGTTATTACCTGGTAATCATTGTTGAATTTTATGGAAAATTAAAGGCAGCGGTTAAAAATTTAACACAACGTTATTACCTTACTCGGTAAAGTCTTGTGTTCAATAATCTATTTAACCTATGCCGACACCATCAACCACTAAACCACAGCTCCGCTTCTGGCAGATCTGGA
>JALOMI010000325.1 GCA_025455465.1 Cyclobacteriaceae bacterium
TTATCCGAATGCAGGCTTGCCCAATGAATTCGGTCATTACGATCAGACACCGGATGAAATGGCCGCACAGGTTGAAGAATACCTCAAAGAAGGATTGGTAAATATTGTCGGTGGTTGCTGCGGCAGCACACCGGAGCACATCCGGGCTATTGCAGCAATTGCACAACGTTATGCGCCCCGGGAAGTCCATAGTCGATTGTCCATTGTCCATAGTTCAGGAACTTAGACATACAGAGAATGGCCTTTAAGTTTGAAAATCTAAACGTGTGGAAGCAGGCTGTAGAGTTGTCAGGTGAAATAAATGATTTGACTGAGCAGTTTCCAAGAAAGGAGTTACTTGTGTTGACATCGCAAATTCAGCGAGCCGCTGACTCTATTGCCTTGAACATTGCCGAAGGCTCCACAGGTCAGTCCAATGCCGAGTTTAAACGATTTTTGGGCTTCGCGCTTCGTTCAGCCATTGAGGTTGTAAGTTGTTTATATCTGGCCAGACGAAGAAAATTAATTAATCAGGAAGAGTTTCAACATTTTTATGAATCACTTACGGTGCTCGTCAAGGGTAATCAGGCGTTAAGAAACTCGATCAAATAACATTGGTACTATCGACCATCGACCATGGACTATCGACTTAAACTCAGCGGCCTCGAACCCGTCATTATAACACCGGCTTCCAACTTTGTCAACATCGGTGAGCGAACCAATGTTACCGGCTCGGCTAAATTTCTGAAGCTGATCAAGGAAGATAAGTTTGATGAGGCGCTGGAAGTTGCCCTCGACCAGGTGCGCGGTGGTGCACAGGTCATTGATGTTAACATGGATGAGGGCATGCTTGATGCCAAAGCGGCCATGGTGAAGTTTCTGAACCTGATGGCAGCAGAGCCTGAGATTGCCCGCATTCCCGTGATGATTGATTCGTCCAAGTGGGAGGTGATTGAAGCCGGCTTGAAATGCCTGCAGGGAAAAGGCATTGTCAACTCCATCAGCATGAAGGGTGGGGAGGAAGAATTTATCCGGCAGGCAAAACTGGTGAAACGTTATGGTGCTGCCGTGGTGGTCATGGCCTTTGACGAACAGGGGCAGGCTGACACGTTCGAACGAAGAATTTCTATTTGTAAACGCGCCTATGAAATCCTGGTGAACCAGGTGAAGTTTCCTCCGGAAGACATCATATTCGATCCGAATATTTTCCCGGTAGCCACCGGCATTGAAGAGCACCGGAATTATGCGCTGGATTTTTTCAGGGCTGCGAAATGGATTCGGGAGAATCTGCCCCATGCGCATGTCAGTGGCGGGGTAAGTAATGTGTCATTCAGTTTTCGCGGCAACCAGAAAGTGCGCGAGGCCATGCATGCCGCTTTCCTGTACCATGGCATTCAGCACGGGATGGATATGGGTATTGTAAACCCCACCATGCTGGAAGTGTACGATGAGATCGACAAAGAACTGCTGGAACGTGTAGAAGATGTGCTGCTGAACAGGCGTGATGATGCCACCGAGCGCTTGCTGGACTATGCTGAAACCGTTAAGGGCAGTGTCAAGAAGAAAGAAGCTGATGATGCCTGGCGCAGCGGTACGGTGGAAGAACGCATTACCCATGCCCTGGTCAAAGGTATCATTGATTTTATCGATGAGGATACCGAAGAGGCACGGGTAAAATACGGAAGACCTTTGCTGGTCATTGAAGGTCCGCTGATGGCGGGTATGAATGTGGTGGGTGATTTATTCGGTGCCGGTAAAATGTTTTTGCCGCAGGTGGTGAAGAGTGCCCGCGTGATGAAGAAGGCGGTAGCCTATCTTGAGCCCTTTCTGCAGCGGGAGAAAGAACTGACCGGACAAACCGGTAAACCGGCCGCGAAGATCTTGCTGGCCACGGTGAAGGGTGATGTGCATGATATCGGTAAAAATATTGTCGGTGTTGTACTCGCTTGCAATAACTATGATGTTGTTGACCTCGGTGTGATGGTGCCGGCAGAAAAAATACTGGAGGCGGCAAAGCGCGAAAAGGTTGATGTTATCGGACTCAGCGGATTAATCACGCCTTCGCTGGATGAGATGGTGTTTGTTGCCAAAGAAATGCAGCGTCAGAACTTTACGGTTCCGTTGCTGATAGGAGGGGCCACCACATCGCGCATTCATACGGCCGTAAAAATTGATCCGGCTTATACCGGCCCTGTAGTGCATGTACTCGATGCTTCCCGCAGTGTTCCGGTAGCCAGTGAGTTGATCAGTACAACAACCCGGGAAGACTTTACACAAAAAGTAAAAGTGGAATATGCTCAGTTGCGGAAAGAGCATGAGAGCCGGCAGCAGGCAAAAGATTACCTGCCGCTAATCGAAGCACGTAAGAACAAGGTTTCCATCGACTGGACGAATTACCAGCCTCCAAAGCCAACATTTTTAGGAAGAAAAGTGCTGAATGATGTATCCCTGGATGACTTGCGCAAGTATATCGACTGGACACCTTTCTTCCAGACCTGGATGCTGGCAGGACGATATCCGGAGATACTGAATGATGCCGTTGTTGGAGTCGAAGCGAAAAAGCTCTTCCATGATGCGCAGGAATTACTCGATAAGATCATACGCGAAAAGACACTGAAGGCATCCGGTGTCATCGCCTTCTATTCGGCCAACAGCACCGTCAACGATGATGTGAAGTTATACGAAGATGAAGTGCACGAATTACCTTTCGCCAAACTTCATTTCCTGCGTCAACAAAATAAAAAGGCCAAAGACCTGCCCAACTTCTGTTTATCGGATTTCATCACGCCTGAAGAGACAGGAATGAGGGATTACATCGGCATGTTTGCGGTAACGGCTGGTATCGGACTGGAAGACATTGTACAGCAATGCAAAGCCGTGCATGATGACTACACCGAAATCATGGCCAAGGCATTAGCGGACAGGCTGGCTGAAGCTTTTGCTGAATACCTGCACGAAAAAGTTAGAAAGGAATACTGGGGTTATGCCATGGAGGAACGACTCAGCAACGATGAGCTGATCAGTGAGAAATACGAGGGTATTCGTCCTGCACCGGGTTATCCGGCCTGTCCGGATCATACCGAGAAGCGCACCTTGTTTGAGCTCCTGGATGCCGAAAAGCAAGCCGGCATTCATCTGACGGAATCTTTCGCCATGTACCCTGCCGCATCGGTTAGCGGATACTATTTCTCCCATCCGGAGTCACGCTACTTC
>JALOMI010000326.1 GCA_025455465.1 Cyclobacteriaceae bacterium
TACTTCCCGCGTTTCCGCAATGTCTTTAAGCAGGAAACTGATTTTCTGCGCGGTTATGCCGCAGGCTTTGGCGCCTGGCGTTCCAGTTATGCCGACCAGAACGGCATTGGTATGGAGTTAAAAACCAACCTCTTGAATCCAACGAAATACGGTAACTGGGGAGTGAGTTCCCACATGATGGGCGAAACCATTCCAAAGGAATCTAACTATGTAGCCTTAAGTAAGGATGAAAAAGACGAGTGGGGCATGCCGTTACTGAAAGTCAACGTAGACTACGATGACAATGACGAAAAAATGGTTAAGGATTACCTGGAGCAAATGACGGAGATGTTTGAAAAAGCTGGTTTTACCAATATCCAAACACGGGATGACCACCGGGCCCCGGGGCTCGACATCCATGAAATGGGCGGTGTGCGCATGGGCAGGGATCCGAAAACCTCCCTGCTGAACAAAGACCACCAGCTCCATGCCTGCAACAATGTCTATGTAACGGATGGCGCCTGTATGACCTCTACCTCGACACAAAATCCATCACTTACCTACATGGCGTTTGCCGCACGGGCTGCGCACCACGCCATGAAAAACATGTTATGAAAATGAAACTCTATCAAGTTGACGCTTTCACCGACAAACTCTTTGGCGGCAACCCGGCTGCCGTTTGTCCGCTGAACGTATGGCTTCCGGACCACCTGATGCAGCAGATCGCCCAAGAGAATAATCTGTCGGAAACTGCTTTCTATGTTAAAAACGGTGACCAGTATGAACTCCGGTGGTTCACCCCTGCCGCTGAAGTCGATCTCTGCGGACATGCTACGCTGGCCTCAGCCTATGTTCTATTCTTTCTCGAAGGACATGCCGGTGATGAAATCCGGTTTCATTCTCCGCGCAGCGGATCGTTACCGGTAAAACGAAACGGTGAATGGCTGACCTTAAATTTCCCTGCCGACACCCTAACACCAATACTGATCAGCAACACGCTTTTAGATGCCTTCGACCGCACGCCTGTTGCTGCCTATAAAGGTTCCAGTGATTACCTGATCGTATTCGAAAAAGAAGAACATATCGCCCAGCTGGTGCCGCACATGCCGGCACTGGAACGGATACCTGCCCGCGGTGTGATTGCCACCGCTCCGGGCAAGGACGTGGATTTCGTTTCCCGCTGGTTTGGTCCGCGGGTCGGTGTTCCGGAAGATCCGGTGACCGGCTCAGCCCACACAACACTCACACCTTACTGGTCGAAAGAACTTGGCAAGTTGTCTCTGACGGCCAGACAACTATCAAGACGTGGTGGTTTTTTGCAGTGCCGTCAGCTGGAAGAACGGGTGGAGATCAGCGGGCAATGCAGGCTCTATATGCGGGGAGAAATCGAGACGAATTAAGCAATCCTGCAGCAGCAACATTTTCCTGGCCGGTGCTGTTATACCGTTATGAATAAGGTCAATGCTTCTGTAACGCTTACCACCGTTTTGTTTTTTATTTTCACCACGTTGTGCGTGGCACCCCTGGGCATCTCCCTCATCTTCCTGAATGTTTTTCTTTTTCTGCTGATGGGATTGCTGATCTGGATGGTGATCACTGTGCTTAAGCACGGCAAGCCTTCAGCACATACCTTTGATGACCGCTTTTACGATGACTACGAGCACCGCACCGGTGAATGGAAATAAAAAAACGATTCTCCGGAATTCACATCGGAAAAACCGAAGAACCGTGTTCTGTCATCGACTTAAAGCCGACCCGGCAAAAGCAACCTGCTGATCAGCAACCGGATTTAGCCAGCTCCAGCTCAACTGTATAAGGATATTGCTGAGGGGCACCCAGAATTTCAATCGTTGCACTGTGTCGCAACTTCAGCGCAGGGCATGCGGTTGACAACACATCAAATTCATAGCTGCTCAACGGCAAACCGGATGCTGTCAGGCGAAGCACCGCGCCATCATTCATAACCTGAAAAGTACCCTGTGATGACTGCATACCCGGAGTGCCGACCACAAACTGATTGTCTGCGCGGAATTCAATCCTGGCGTTGGCTTGAATCGGTCCGAGTACCTGGTTCTGCAGCCATTCAGTAACATACGCTTCCGATTCTTCTTCACTGAGTCCGAATACCGTATTGCCAAACACCGTGTAGCTCACCGGTTCACCATTCAGTGACAGCGTAATAGTCATGTTGTTGGTGACGTTCCACGAACCTACCAGGGGATTAGCAGCCGGGGCATCATCGTCATTACAGGCAGTAAATCCCAGTGCCAATACGGAAATGATCAAGAGGGTCGAATACAACTTCTTCATTGCAGTTTTATTTGGTTAAACATGATTGGAGTTGAGCGGAATGTGCGGCCGGCAAATTCCACAGGTGGTTTATTCGGGAGAAAGTCCCGATGGGCTCAGGTGTTCATGAACAAATGACCTTCACGGATCAAAAAGTAAAATGTTGCAGAAAAAAGTAAAAATGACTGGTTAAGAATGAATTCTTTGAAAAAACCAACTTTTTCAATTCCGGCAAACTTACCGGACATCAGGGATGATGCCACTCGCGAAACGTAAAATGCGATAACATCTGCCAGCGTTTATCCCGAAAGCGGTAGACGCGGATATACCAGATTCCGTAGCGCACTCCTAGATTCGGATCGTTTCGTGTAATCTCCACTTTGCCGCGTACCATGCCGATATCATCGTGCAGTTCAACAGCAGTGGAGTCCTGCACCCGGCTGACGAATTTTGTTTTGGGATCAGCCACATTCTTCAGCCAGCTTTCCTTTCCTTCCACAAAACCGGTGCCGTGGGTGAAGACAAAATCATCGGCATAATGCTTCTTCAGAAAGGCCATGTCTTTGCTGACCACGGCCTGTTCAATGCCAGCGTTGACATGCAGCAAGTCGCTCTCACTGGCTTGACTGAAGGCCTCAAGGCATTGCAACACAACAACTGAAATCCATAAAGCTTGTTTCATTTCTCCCTGACTTTATAGTTTTAACGATATGAAAACCGTTCACCCAACTGCAATATTTTATAAGCCTGCTGAATGGAGGATGCATGATGCGCCAATTCACCCGGGTCGGCCGTGTTAAAGCTGAACATGTCGTAATGATGGGGTATAACCAGCCTCGCTTCAATTTCTTTTGCCAGGCGGGCCGCTTCTTCCGCATTGAGATTACCGGCCACGCCACGTTCCGGAAGGTTCCCGTTGATGGG
>JALOMI010000116.1 GCA_025455465.1 Cyclobacteriaceae bacterium
CCATGGACGTGGAGCCGCAGCGGTTGGAAGAATTATCGCAGGCACTTTCGCTAGGCCTGTATGATTACCTGCGCAAAAGCAAATCGAAAGGTTTTGTATTATCACTCAGCGGAGGTGCCGACTCAGCCACTTGTGCCGTGATGGTGGCCGAGATGGTAAGGCGAGCCACAAATGAACTGGGATGGTCAGTATTTAAACAGACATTAAATCTTCCCGAATCAGTTGATGATTGTAATGCAGCAGTAAACCATCTGCTGGCGACAGCCTATCAAGCTTCCAGGCATTCTACTGCCGAAACACTTAACGCTGCAAGAACACTGGCTGAATCCATAGGCGCAACTTTTTATCACTGGAGCATCCAGGAAGAAGTAGACAGTTATTCGGCAAAAATTGAACAGGTGCTTGGACGTAAACTGACCTGGCAAACTGATGATATAACGCTGCAAAACATTCAGGCACGGGCACGTTCACCGATAATCTGGATGCTGGCTAATGCACGCAACAGCATCCTGCTGACTACTTCCAATCGTAGTGAAGGGGATGTTGGGTATGCCACTATGGACGGGGATACCAGCGGAAGCCTTGCCCCGATTGCCGGCATTCCGAAAGTCACCGTGCTGGAATTTCTGAAGTGGGCCGAACACCATCTCGGCTACACGAGCCTTAAAGCTGTAAACGAGATGCAGCCCACGGCAGAGCTGCGTCCCTCAGAAAAACATCAGACCGATGAGGATGACCTGATGCCTTACGCTACAATGGTTAAGATTGAACGTTGTGCCATTCTGCAGCGAAAAGACCCGGTGGAGGTTTACCATCAGCTGAAAACGGAATTTGCTGATCGCAATCTGCTCAAAATCCACATCCGTAAATTCTTCCGTTTATGGGCCATCAATCAGTGGAAGCGTGAACGCCTGGCGCCCTCCTTCCACCTGGATGATTTGAACGTTGATCCACGTACCTGGTGCCGGTTCCCGATCCTTTCTTCCGGCTTTGCCAGGGAACTGGAAGAACTGGATAAACAGGAATAAGACTTAACCGTGGACGGTTTTAATTACTGATCGGTGCTCAATTTCCCTGCTTGATTATTGCATTATATTTGCGCCCATGAATATGCTCAGCTACCTGATCTGGAACGGAAATCCGGATATCTTTTCAATCGGACCTGTTACCCTTCGCTGGTACGGTTTACTCTTCGCCCTTGGCTTTCTCATCAGCCAGCAGATTCTGTATTACATCTTCAAGACTGAAGGCAAACCTGAAAAAGATGTTGACACACTCACCATTTACATGGTCGTGGCCACCATTATCGGTGCACGGCTGGGGCATGTATTTTTCTATGAGCCTGCCCGTTACCTGGCCAACCCGATTGACATCTTTAAGGTGTGGGAAGGCGGACTGGCCAGTCATGGTGCAGCCGCGGGAATTCTATTTGCCCTTTGGCTCTACGCCCGCAAGCACAAGCCTGGGCAAAATTACCTTCAGACACTCGATCGTATAGTCATTCTGGTTGCCTTAACCGGTGCATTGATCCGGATGGGTAACTTTTTTAATTCCGAAATCCTGGGGCAACCTACACATGCAGCCACCGGCATCGTCTTCACCCGCAATGTGGCGGAAATACTCGAACGTGACACGTACATTGATCAGGTAAGCTTTGCAAAAGGTGACGGCCAGGCCAATGAACTGGGTTACCCAGCGCTGAAAATACTCATCGAATTCAACCGTGATAAACAGAATCCGGCCGAACTGGAAGCGTTCATTACCAGCCGGGTATTCGACCGTCTGGTGAACAACCGTTATGTGATCGAACATATTAGCCAGCTCTCAGATATCCAGTACAAACTGGGACAAGATGAATCCAACCGATGGGTGGCTATCATCAGCACTCATGGCATCCCGCGACATCCGGCACAGCTTTATGAATCTTTTTCCTGCCTCCTGCTTGCCGCTTTGCTGTTCTGGCTTTGGTATAGGAAGAAGAACAACCTGCCGCAGGGCCAGCTCTTCGGAATCTTCCTGATTGTTTGTTTCGGCCTTCGCTTCGTGTATGAATACCTCAAAGAAGTACAGGTACCCGAGGAGATTGATTTCATCGCAAAATATGGAATGAACTACGGGCAGCTTTACAGCATCCCGCTGGTATTGGCCGGATTCGTGGTTTTATGGTTATCTTTCCGTAACGCAGGAAAACCTGCGAACGAAAATAACTAGGGTTGAAGGGGTGTCTACATGATTCTTTTCTGGCTTTGGTCATGCTGGTTGCCTGTTGCCAGGTAATGCAGGCAGCGCCTCACTCATTCCCTCACACCTACCCGTTTACTATAGACACCGTCAAACGAACCGGCCGGATTAAAGAAACAATCCTGCGCGATACCAGCACCCAATACGCATGGGTAAATCGTATTTATATCCTTGGCAACAAGAAAACACGCGAACGCATTATTGAACGGGAATTGACGCTCAAGCCGGGAGACAGTGTTCAACTTTCCCAGCTTCCAAAAATCCTGGAAAAAGATCAGCAACGCTTGTTCAACCTTCAGCTGTTCAACAGTGCTGAAGTCAGGGCATTTGAATCCGGACCCAAAACAATCGACCTGCTGGTTGAAGTCAATGAACGATGGTATACGTTCCCGGTGCCCATATTTCAATTAGCCGATCGTAACTTCAATGAATGGTGGCAGACGTATAACCACGATATCAGCCGAGTAATGTATGGGTTAAAGCTCTACCAGTACAACATGCGCGGCCGTAACGAAACACTAACCTTCACGGCACAATTCGGTTTTATCCAACGTTTCGAACTGATGTATCGCGTACCCTATTTCGATCGTAAACAAAAGCAGGGATTAATATTTCAGGCCGATTATATTGATGCCAAGAATGTGGCTTACCGTACACAGGACCACCGGCTTGTATTCCTTGAAACAGACCAGGTGTTGCGAAATTCCAATGGCGTTGGAGTTACCTATACATACCGGAACAACTTTTACCGCTATCATCGCTTTGGTTACCAGTTCCGCTACACGTCCATCAGTGATTCCCTGAATCGGGCTAATCCCAATTACCTTGGTCCTGATCGGTTAAATCAACAGTTCGATATGCTAATGTATCAGTTCATAGCTGATTACCGGGATGTAGTGGCCTATCCCCTGTCCGGTTATAATTTTCTGTTTACGTTGCAGAAATATGGTTTCGCTTTTACAGAAGACCTGGAAAAACTTGACTTGTCTTTTCATTATGCACACTACCTCGACCTGAAAAAGAATTTCTACCTGTCCAACTTTACCTTTGGATACTGGAGCAACCGCGATGATATTCCCTACTATAATTATGGAGCGATGGGCTATAACCGGATCTTCCTCCGTGGCCATGAACTAAATGTCATTGAAGGCCCAACCTATTTTCTGAACAAAACCACATTAAAGAAAAAAATTTTCTCGCAGACCTATAGCCTGCCCGGTTCACGTTTCAAACAGTTTAAATACATGCCGTTAGCTATCTATTTAAAAACCTACTTTGACTTCGGCTATGTTAAAAATTATTCAGCTTACGAGAATGCCTTTCCTCCGCAAAACACCATACTTACAAACAACATGATATCCGGCACCGGTATCGGACTTGACTTTGTTGCCCTTTACGATTCTGTATTCAGATTGGAATACTCATTCAATTCAATCGGCTACAACGGCCTTTTCATACACATCAAAAAGGAATTTTAGCAGCTCTTAGCAATTTTTATCTGGAGTGAAGCCTCTGTACGACCACTACCGGTTGACTGTTTTCACTCCGGTCATTATATTCATGTACCATTATCCCCACGATGTTCCACTACTGGTTGACCGGTGTCTTTTGTATATACCTGTCTGTAGCGAGCAGTCAGAGTGTATCCACGTTGATGGGTGCCCGCAGTCAGGGAATGGCCTATGCATCGGCTGCCATCAGAGACTCCTGGGGTATGTTCAACAATGTTGCCGGTATATCAGGTGTAACGGAAACCACGGCTACGTTTTCCTACAAAGGTGTACCTGCACTTCCGGGGGCCAATCGCACTTCTTTTTCGCTTCTGACGCCTACCAGGTATGGTGTTGCCGGTGTGGGTGTTTTTCGTTTTGGGGATGATTTGTACAATGAAAGCCTGCTCACCGCTGGATTCAGTAACCAGCTCGGCCTGGCATCGCTGGGAGTTCGAGTAAACTACATTCAATACCGGGCGGAAGGCTTCGGAACAAAAGGTGTGTTCACGGTCAACGTTGGCGGCATTGCTGACCTGACACCACGGCTCGCCATTGGTGCCCATATCACCAACCTCAATCAGCCGAAAATTTCAATTGATGGTGATCGGATTCCAACCTTGCTGACTACAGGAGTTTTATTCAAACCAACGGACAAGGTGATGTTCGCCACCGAACTGGAAAAAGACCTGGACTACAAGCCCACCTGGAAACTGGGCGGTGAGTACCGCTTTCACCCGAAGTTTTGTGCACGAACCGGTTTTAATCTCTATCCGAATGCGTCCTTCTTTGGCATGGGTTTTAAGACCTCCCGCTTTCTGATGGACTATGCCTTTCAATACAGTACCGCTATTCAGTTCAGCCATCAGGCATCCATCATTTACCAGTTCAGCCGGTCATGAGGAAGTGGGTAATACTACTCACCGTCCTTGCTGGCCCCGTGCTGGCACAGGAATATCCCCGCAGGGAAGTGGATCCTGAACGCCTGGCGGATGACTTATTCGGTTTTCAGAACCTCGATCTCAATTATGAAGATCTCTATGAAAACGTTTTGCAGTTGCTTGCCAAACCGCTGAATGTCAATCAGGCCACGCAAGAGGAACTTCGGTTTCTGAATATCCTGAGTGAAGAACAACTGCAAAACCTGTTGCGTTATCGCATGGAGTATGGCGATCTGGTTTCTATTTATGAGTTGCAGGCCGTGCCGGGATTTGATCTTAAAACCATCTATCGCATTGTACCTTATCTTATTGTACAAGACTTCACCCAGCAGTTTAATCGGTCGATGTTAAACCGTATACGCAACAACGAAAACAATTACCTGATTCTTCGTTTTGCCCGAACCCTTGAGGAAAGGCGGGGCTTTACTGACCGTGTGCGTCCCGAACAGCGCTTTCTGGGAGACAGGAATAATTATTATATACGTTTTCGAACGAGCCGGGCCAATGATTTCAGCTTTGGCTTCACCCTCGAAAAAGATGCCGGTGAAACCATTACGTGGAATCCGCAAAACAGACAATACGGATTCGACTATACCTCCGTTCATGCTCAGGTGATGAATAAAGGACGTATCAAAAACCTAATCATCGGTGATTACCAGGCACAGTTTGCCCAAGGTTTGATGCTGGGAGGCGCCTTTGGATTCGGCAAGGGCGGAGAGACCATCACCACCATCCGAAGAAGCAACATGGGTTTTCTTCCCTACACTTCTATCAATGAAACCGGCTACCTCAGAGGTATTGCAACAACGGTTGAAGTGCACAAAAATGTTTACCTGTCCGGCTTCTATTCAAATGCCTGGCGTGACGCCACACTGGTTGCCGATACTACAGAAGATGCATTTGCTTCTGCCTTTCAAACGACAGGCCTTCACCGCAATGCTGTTGAGTTGAGCAGACGGCAGACCATCCGTGAGCAACAGGCCGGTTTTGTAGTGCAGTATCAGAAACGTCACCTGGATGCAGGCATCCTGATGAATGATGTAAGCTACCAATTCACGGTTCGAAGAAATCCGCAACCCTACAATCAATTTGCTCTTTCTGGTCGCGAACTGGTTAACACCGGTGCTTATGTAAATTACAACCTGAAAAATTTCACCCTATTCTCCGAGTTTGCAAAAACATGGCAGCGCGGTTTCGGACTAGCCACCGGAATGATCGGCAGTGTAACACCCCAACTGGATATTGCCCTGCACTTTCGCAACTACCAGCGGGATTTTCTGAGTTTGTATTCCAACGCGTTGGCTGAGAGTTCCATACCCATCAATGAACGCGGACTATACTGGGGATGGCGTTACCGGTGGAACAGGCAATATAGTTTTGCCGGCTATGCTGATTTGTTTCGGTTTCCGTGGTTGCGTTACCGGGGCTATGCACCGTCAGACGGGCATGAATTTTTGCTGCGCTTCAACTACCAACCCAGTCGCCAGGTGTTTTTATTTGCCCAGTTCCGGGAGGAATCAAAAATCAGAAACCTGAGCGGAGTGCCTGATAATGTCTTTCGCACCGACAACGGAGTGAAACGAAACTTCTGGATTAATGCCGATTATTCACTCACACAAAAACTCCGCATGAAAAGTCGGGCACAATTCAGCACCTATAATCTGAACGGCATGACCACCAACGGTATGGTACTGCTGCAGGATATCAGTGCCGATTTCGGCCGCATGGCTGTTACCGCCCGGTACGCGCTGTTTGGCACTGATGATTTTGACAACCGGCAATATGTTTTTGAACGGGATGTCTGGCTGGCGTTTTCCATGCCGGCCTATTCCGGTGCAGGCATCCGCTCGTATGCCATGGTACAATACAAGGCAGGCCGGGCAGTCACCTTCTGGCTTCGTTATGCCTATTTGCGATTCACTGACCGCGAAACAATTTCAAGCGGGCCCGACACGATTGATGGCAATAACCGCAGGGATATTAACTTGCAGATGCTAGTAAGAATCTGATTATGCATGCCGTCAAACAAATAACACCGGAAGTACTTTTGGTACTATGTATTGGAGCAAGCCTCTTCGTCATTATTTTCTGGGCTATCTTTCGAAAAAGAAAATGAAACTTCACCTCACGTTACTCGCAGGATTTCTCATCCTGTTCTTATCGGTACCTTCATTCGCACAGAAAAAGAACCGTGAACTGGAAGCAATTCACAAGGTCATCCAAAAGCAACAAGACGACTGGAACCGGGCAGACCTGATGGGCTTCATGCAAGGCTACTGGAAGTCAGACAGCCTGAAATTCATCGGCCGCAACGGGATCAACTACGGATGGCAGACCACCCTTGAAAATTATCAAAAAGGATATCCTACTCCGGAGGCCATGGGTAAACTCACGTTTACCATTCTTCACCTGGAGTTAATTTCCAACGATACCGCCTGGATGGCCGGGCGTTACCAGCTGAAACGTCAGCACGATGAGCCAAGCGGCTTTTTTACCCTTTTATGGAAGAAAATCAACAATCAGTGGGTGATTGTTGCGGATCATACCAGTTGAAATAACCGGCAGAAAAACCCGGTAGCCCTGAAGACCGGTTACCTTCAGAAAGCAGGCAATCCGGGCCGATTTGTATCCTATGGTCATTTAACCTACCTTTAGAGCAGTTATTGGTCAGTCTCCGGTTGAATCCTTTCTTGTCTCACCGCAGTTAAGTTTCAGGCGTACCTGTCAGTACAAAATTAAATCAACAACTTATCCGTAAAACAATGAACATTTATGTTGCCAACATCCCTTTTAAAGCAACAGAAGCAGAACTGAGGGGATTATTCGAAGAGTTTGGTGAAGTTAGCTCAGCTAAAATCATCCTTGACAAGTTTACCCAACGCAGCCGCGGCTTTGGCTTCGTTGAGATGGATGATGCCGCTGCGGCTCAGCAGGCGATATCATCACTGAATGGCGCTGACTTCATGGGCAAAGCCCTTGTTGTCAATGAAGCACGTCCGCGTACGGATGCTCCGCGTGGTGGCGGTAACCGTGGTGGCGGTGGATTCAACCGCAATTTTAACCGCGATCGTTACTAAGATTTTGCGATGAACAATGAAAAAAGCCCTGCAAACCGCGGGGCTTTTTTATTGGCATTAAGTCTGCATTGCTTTCAGGCTCGTTTCAATTCGATGATCGTCAATTCAGGCGGTATGCCTACCCTGCCCGGATAACCGATATATCCGAAACCGCGATTGACATATAAATACTGATTACCCTCCTGATACAAATCAGCCCATTGTTTATAAACATACTGGGAAGGACTCCATTTAAAATTCCCGATCTCTACGCCAAACTGGAAACCATGAGTGTGGCCGGCAAAGGCGACATCAATATCAGGATACTTCGGACGAACCTGCGCATCCCAATGGCTGGGATCATGCGACAGCAAGAGTTTTACAGAAGCCTCTTCTGAACCTGCATAGGCTTCATCCAGCTTTCCGTATTTCGCGAAACGGCCGGCACCCCAGTTTTCGATACCCAGTATGGCCAGCTTGTCACCGCCTTGTTCCAGTATCCGGTTTTCATTCATCAGCAAATCGAACCCCATAATCCTGTGGGCTTCCATCAGGTCCTGAAAATTCCTTTGTTTGGCCTCGGCATTGGGCCATGCAGCATAGTCTCCGTAATCATGATTGCCGGTTACGGAATACACCCCCAGGGGTGCTCTCAGTTTGCTGAAGATGTCGATATATTCCTTTACCTCATCGGAAGTGTTGTTCACCAGGTCACCGGTAAAAAAGATGAGGTCCGGTTTCTCTTTGAGAAACATTTCCACTCCGCCCTTCACCGCTGTTTTGCTGAAGAAACTGCCGGAATGGATATCAGACAACTGCCCGATGTGAATTCCGTCAAAAGATCGCGGAAGATTTTGAAGGTAAACAGTTCTTCTTCGAATGCGGTAATCATGTGCGCCCGAAACTATACCGTACGTCATTGCGGCAAAGGGTATCGCTGCCGTGATGACAGCAGCTTTCGCCAGAAACTCAGATCGTGGTATCGCATTACCGGTTGAAGGCATGCCCGGTTTTTCAGGCTGAAAAAATCCGCTCACCCAGCGAACGCCACGCTGAATATCATCGACCAGCATAATCAGCACTCCGAATAATTTCGAGAAGTAGATCATGAAAATACCAGTGAACACCAGGTTGCGCATGAGTGCTCCGTTTCGGTACGGATCGGAATAGGCATACCAGAAGATAACAGCAAAGGTCAGTGCGGTGAACGTCCAGAAGCCATACCTGATTGCCTTAGCTGTTACACCCGACCAATGCTTGCTGACCGTAAGCACGGCCTGGTAGACATACACATCGATCAGTGTAAGGATGATCAGTAAAAAAAGCAGCGCCATGATTTTATTCATACAATAAATCCATTCCCTTCACGATCCGATCCGTAGCGATGAACAGTCATCCGTCCGTTCGATTAAGCGATACCGATTTTACGGTTGAATTTTTCCACCAACAGGTACATCACCGGCACTACCACAAGCGTAAGGAAAGTGGCAAAAGTCAAACCGTGAATGATGGTCCATGAGAGCGGCCCCCAGAACATCACGCTGTCTCCACCGATATAAAAGTCAGCGTCATAATTCTTGAGCCACTGAATGAAGTCGATGTTCAGACCGATCGCGAGCGGCATCAGACCGAGTATAGTGGTAATGGCTGTTAACAATACCGGGCGCAGACGTGTCTTTCCGGCCTCAGCAATAACATCCATCACGACTTCCAATGGAAGCTTATCCTGACCAGTTTCTTCCTTCATACGCTTTTTCTTCAGCTCAATAAAATCGATGAGTACGATGGCATTATTGACCACCACACCCGCCAGCGAAATGAGTCCGACCATCGTCATGATCACCACAAAATCCATACGGAAGATGACCAGCCCCAGAAACACACCGATGGTACTGAAAAACACCGAAGTCATGATGATGAGCGGAGCAGTAATTTTATTGAACTGGGCCACAATGATCAGGAAG
>JALOMI010000117.1 GCA_025455465.1 Cyclobacteriaceae bacterium
TGATCTCCGAAGTGGCGCGAAGTTCGGCCAACATCACATTTGGCGGCCAAACCCGCTGGGCCAACTTCTTTCACGGTTTCTTCCTTCTGGTGGCGATGCTGCTGTTCATACCGGTTATTGAAATGATCCCGAACACAGCCCTGGCCGCCTTGCTGATTGCGGTAGGCTACAGGCTGGCCTCACCGAATGAATTTTTCAAAACCTACAAGATTGGCTCGGAACAACTGGTCATTTTCGTAACCACGATTGTGGTAACACTGGCAACTGATTTACTGCTGGGTGTGGGTGCCGGTATTCTGATGAAGTTTTTCTTCCATATCCTCAACGGAGCTCCGGCCCGCAGTTTGTTCAAAGCACGTTATGAACTGGAGACACGCACAGATGAATACCATGTGAAGTTGGTGGATGCGGCCATTTTCTCCAACCTCATTGGCTACAAGAAATTATTCCGTTCGTTCGATCCGGGCAAAAAAATAGTCTTCAACTTCAGTGAATCGAAGATTGTAGACCACTCCTTCATGGAAGCCTTTTATCACTTCAAAGAGGAGTATGAGCATAATGGCGGACATGTGTATAATGTTGGGTTTGATAATTTCCGGGCATTCTCCAATCATCCGCTGGCCACCCGTAAGTTTGATCCGGAGAAACAACTGCGTGTTGAATTCAAGCTGGATCAACGCCAGCTGGCATTGCGTTCATTCAGTGAAGAACAAGGATATACATTCTATCCTCAGCGTGTACGCATTGCATTGAAATATAAAGATTTCCCGATCAGCCAGGGTACACGCATCGCATATGAAGAAAACCTGCTTGAGAAGTACATCGAAAGCGGGCACATCATGTTTTCGGATGTTACACTTACCGAAGGTGCAGGACAATCACAGCACGAATCGCATATTACCATCTTGCAGGTTACCGATACCGGTCTGACGCTTCCGGATTTTGCGTTAGAACCTGAAAACCTGTGGTCAAAACTTTCTGAACTGACACAAGGAAAAGATATCGACTTTGTGGGTCATCCTGCCTTCTCAAAAAAATATTACTTGCGCGCCCCGCATGAAATTCAGGTTCGTAATTATTTCACTGAACCGTTGGTGGCGTTTCTTGAAAACCATGAACCGGTGCATATGGAGTGTCACCGTAACCGATTATTGCTGTACAGCAAACGGGATGTGCTGGAACCTGCCGATATGCTCAAGCTGGAAAAATTTGCCGCTGAATTCATCGCGTTGAACCAGCCACAAGAAACGCATTAACCCGCTCTGTAAAGACACATCAACCGAATTTTCAGCGATGAAACTATTCAGGTTTTTACTGCCGGTATTGCTCCTTGCAGCCTTGCCGGCATTTCCGTAAAAGATAATTTCCGTGCAGCAACACGGGTGGTACAACTATTTCGGTAACCACCGTCTTGCTGATAAGATCAGCCTGCACACGGAGTATCAGTGGCGCAGAGCGGACATTATAAGCACCTGGCAGCAGTCCCTGCTTCGCATGGATGTTGACTACCGCATCAACGACCAGGTGATGGTGACAGCCGGCTACGGCAATATCATCACCTGGCCTTACGGTGAGCAACCCATTCCGGAAAAATTCAATAAACACCGGATCTGGGAACAGCTGGTACTCAACCAACGCAGCCAGCGCTTCTATGTTAACCACCGGTGCCGTCTTGAGCAGCGGTTTATCGAGGGAAACAGCATAGGAGAATCTGACGATTATGTGTTTCGGAACCGTATCCGGTACAGGCTGCTGATGTATGTGCCTTTGAATCATCAGGAGTTAAAAACAAACACACTATTTATCAGTGCTTATGATGAGCTTTTTGCGCAGTTCGGCCCCAACTTCAAATGGAATTACCTCGACCAGAATCGGATGTATGCAGGTGTTGGTTACCAGTATTCGGCACACGGAAATGTTCAGGTTGGATACCTTGATCAATTTGTGATTAAAGCCGATGCGCAGCATGCCGAAAACAACCATACCCTGCAACTGGCGCTTACCTACAACTTCGATTTCCGCAAACCGAAAGAGTAACTGCCGGTGTTTACAGATTAAATGATAGCTTTGCGCAATTTTCGGCACCATGGAAGACCTGAAGGAAATCTTTTCGGTAACACTTATACTCTTTTCGGTGATAGATATCATCGGCTCAATTCCGTTTATCATCATCATCAAAAAACGTGAAGGACGAATTCATGCTGAAAAGGCCACACTGATTTCGGCTGTGCTGATGGTTGGATTTCTTTTTCTCGGACAATCTATACTGAAACTGTTTGGCCTTGATGTGGAGTCGTTTGCCGTGGCCGGTTCGATTGTGATCTTTATTGTGGCCATGGAGATGATTCTCGGCATCACGCTGATCAAAGATGATCCGGAAGCCAAAGGCTCAGGATCGGTCGTACCACTGGCCTTTCCGCTGATTGCCGGAGCGGGAACACTCACTACTATACTTTCATTGCGTTCGGTATATTCACAAACCAATGTCTTGATAGGCATCCTGGTGAACCTGGTATTTGTATACCTGGTATTGCGCTCTTCATCGTGGATGGAACGCAAACTAGGCAAGTCGGTGTTTTCGGTTTTGCGCAGGGTGTTTGGGGTTATCCTGCTGGCTATTGCTGTTAAAATCTTCAAAGACAATGTAGCTTTCCACTGATGATCCACATCTACACGGATGGCGCAGCACAAGGCAACCCCGGACCGGGAGGTTATGGTGTTATACTTCGCTATGGAACAGCTATAAAAGAATTATCAGACGGCTTCCGGCTTACCACCAACAACCGGATGGAACTCATGGCCGTGATCGCAGGACTGGAAGCACTGACCAAAACCGGTATACCTGTTACCATACATTCCGATTCCAAATATGTGGTCGATGCCGTTGAGAAAGGCTGGCTATGGGGATGGGAAAAGAAAAACTTTGCCAAAAAAGCCAATGAGGATTTGTGGCGAAGGTTTATTCCGCTGTATAAAGTATACAAGCCTAAGTTCAAGTGGGTGAAAGGACATGCCGGGCATCCGGAGAATGAACGGTGTGATGAACTGGCGGTGCAGGCTGCACAGCAATCCCATCTACACCACGACACATGGTATGAGAATAACAGGGAATGAAACAGGGTAACTGTCTTGGTATTTCAGCCTGCCTGAGTATCTTGAAACACCAAGCCTGAACCCATTGGAGCCTAAACTCAACTTTTCTCCTGCTTCCCTTCAGATACTCAATGTTTGCCTCGCCATCATCATGTTCGGTGTCGCCCTCGCCATTAAACCGGAACATTTCTATCAGTTGCGTCATCAGAAAAAAGCACTGTTCACCGGGCTGGCCTCACAATATATATTGCTGCCATCCGTGACCGTCCTGCTGATTATGCTGATCAAGCCGTCACCGGGTATAGCACTGGGTATGCTTCTCGTGGCCGCCTGCCCGGGTGGTAATGTGTCCAACTTTTTCACTATGCTGGCCCGGGGCAATGTGGCGCTGTCGGTGACGCTCACCGCTATTACTTCCCTGCTGGCGTTCATCATCACTCCGGCCAGTTTTCTGTTCTGGGCTTCGCTGCTTCCAGGAATATCCGGACAACTGAATGAACTGCAAATCAGTTTTGTGGATTTACTCCTCAACATGATGGGCATCCTTCTTCTGCCGTTGATTGCTGGCATGGCCGTTAATTACTGGTTTCCTCACGCGGCTGAGAAAATAGCAAAGCCTGCCCGCATACTTTCTATCCTGATCCTGATCAGCTTTATTCTTGTCACGCTCTATTTCAATGCCCAGGCTTTCCGGGACTACATCCTGCTGATTTTCTGGATCGTTATGCTACACAACGGACTTGCACTCTTTGGTGGCTACGGATTAAGTTATCTGCTCGGCAACCGGCAGGACATTCACCGCTGTGTGGCCATCGAAACCGGTATTCAAAACTCAGGCCTGGCCCTTGTGCTAATCTTTACTTTTTTCAATGGTAACGGCTATATGGCACTGATTGCGGCCTGGTGGGGCGTATGGCATCTCGTCAGCGGATTTGCATTTGCCTATGCCTTTCAACGAAAACCCGTTCAACAAATCGCATGAACCCGCCTTTGTCTTACCGGTTACTGAAACTGTATACACGCACCGGTCTGCGAATTTATTTCCGACAGTGGCAAAGCGCCCACACCGAACGTATTCCGGAACAGGGACCATTCATCTTCGTTGCCAATCATCAGAATGCTTTTCTGGATGCCCTGCTGGTGGTCTGCGGCATTAAACGTAATCCCTGGTTCCTGGCGCGCGGAGACGTGTTTAAGAAAGACTGGGCTGTAAGACTACTGACCTTTTTGCGGATTAAGCCTGTGTACCGGTTCCGTGACGGGCATGCGGCCATGCGCAACAACGATAAAATCATCCGTGAATGTGTCGATATACTGAAACAAGGCGAGTGTGTATTATTATTCGGTGAAGGAAGCCATAACGAGGCCTACACCTCACGGCCATTGCAGCGTGGCTTCGCCCATGTAGCTTTTCAGTATATGGACCAAACCGGAAAAGACATTGCGATTGTTCCGGTAGGCTTTCACTATGAAAAACATGAAGCGTTCCGCTCTCGTGTGTTGGTGCAATATGGCGAACCGATATCAGCGCAATCCGTCATTGCCGGCATAGACGATGAACGGGAGCGGTTCAATCCCCTGTTGCATACCGTGGGTGCCTCCATGCGCAGCCTTATGCTGGTGGTTCCGCACGATGAACAGTATCCGCAGCGATTGAAATACCTGCTGAATAACCGCCACCCTCAACCGGATATGCTACAACAACTGGAGGCCGACCGCAAACTCATGAAAGAATGGAATGCTTCGATGTCATCAACATCACGAAAGCGTTTTGACTGGCGCTGGATCAACCCCATCGCCTGGTACGGTAAACTCGTTCACCTGCCAACTGACCTGATCATGCAGTATATCGTTTCAAAAAAAATTAAGGACGATCAGTTCATCGGCTCGGTAAAAGTAGCGGTAGGTATTTTCCTGATACCGATTTATTATCTGCTGGCAATTTTAGCCTGGTATCTGGTGACCGGAAATCCGTTGTTCACCCTTACGTTTGGATTGTCACTTCCCCTTAGCGGACTGGTAGCTTACAACAAGCCGTAGGCATCAGGGCTCTTCCTCCATCATGGTAATGCCGTGCGTCTGCAACTCTTCCAGAATGGGATTGTAGAATTCAGGCAGGGTGGGAATTACCACACCGCGTGATTGAATTTTGTTTTCCAGAAACAGCCGTGCCGCCATACCGAGTGGCAACCCAACTGTTTTGGCCATAGCCGTGTTCAAATCGTCTTCCCCTTTCACTACCAGCGAAGATTGCACAGTCTTTTCCTTGCCATCGATAACATACACAAAACGGTGAATCATAACGATCATGTCTTTGTCGCGTGCAGCCAGCGCCCAGCGTTTATTCAGTATGTGCTCCAGTAATTGCGCGGGTGTTCCTTCCGGTAAGCCAATCAATTCGTTGCTAAACAATCCCGACCACATCAGGCGTTTCATTTCCTCGCCTTCAGGCTTCAGCTGCATTTGACGGGCAACTTTTTCCTGAACCGGCAGCTCATTGTTGCCCGGCAAAAACCGGTCGATAAAATCTGCGTGAGTCATACCAACGGCATTATTGATGACATAGGTGTCATCGCAGCAGCCCAGCTGCACCAACACATTCCAGGCGCTGCAAAATCCGGGGTAGCGTAAGGTGCCGCGCAACATCGTGCGGATGTGTGGAAGGTGATAGGTATCAAGGTATTGAAGGGAATCGCGGTTGGCATAACCTTCAAACATACCGTAACCCGGAACGCTTACCGTAGTGAGCCTTTGAAACAACTGCTGATAGGGAATGTATTTGATTTGTCCGTCTTGAAGAAACCGTGCAGTAGCCTGCCCGGCCATCACCACATTGCGCGGGTTCCAAGTGAACTTGTACCGCCAGGGGTTACCGGGATCGGTTTCAGGTGCGATTAATCCACCGGTAAACGATTCAAACGAAACAACCTTCCCGCCTTGCTGATGAATGCGATCAATCAGCTGCACAGCACTCATATGGTCGATTCCCGGATCGAGGCCGCATTCATTAAGGAAGAGCAGGCCTTTGCCCTTCGCCTCGTCATGCAGTTCCTTCATCGCATCGGATACATAACTGGCAGTGAGCAGGTGCTTACTCAAGGTAAGGCAAAGGCGCGCCACCACCGGGTGAAAATGCGGGGGAAGCAACGATAGGATTACCTCCCCGCGTTGTAACAAGTGTTCAAGAGAAGCGCTGTCGCGGATATCCAGTTTTATTGCTTCACCCTGAACAGAAGAAGCAATTCGCTGGCGGGCAGCTTCCAATGAAGCATCGGCAACAATAACCTTCCAGGAATGTGTTTCCGCCTGTTGAAGTACGTACATAATCAGCGAAGCAGAAGACCGGCCGGCACCAAGAATGATGATCGTTTTCAGCGGGATACAGTTTTAATTTTTTTGAATTTCAGGATACGGTATAAACCAACCGGAAAAAAGATCGTGATGATGGCCAGTTTGCCATTTGAAAATTCACCAAAGAACAGATCGGCCACCAATACAATTTCACAGAAAATTAAAACACCGAGTTGCACCTGAAACGGCAGCGAACCGAAACGAAAGATGAAGGCAATGAAGAAGATCACAGGGATCAACACAATAGCGAAATTAAGATCCGCGAACATGGAATTACCGTTAAGAGAAAATTGGATTTCTGTTTAAATGTACATGAATTTAAAGTAACTTGTTCCACTGAAAACTATGGAAATCCAAACCTTTACCCACTTCGATGATCTGGACCAGGAATCGAAATACCTGGTTCATAAAGCCAGGGATGCTGCCCAGCATGCCCATGCACCTTATTCCCGTTTTATGGTTGGTGCTGCGTTGATGCTGGAAGACGGCACGGTGGTTACCGGTGCCAATTTTGAAAATGCTGCCTACCCCTCATCAATGTGTGCCGAACGTGTAGCACTTTATGCGGCTGCTTCCCAGTATCCCGAAAAACGGATTACCAAATTAGCCGTGGTGGCTAAAAAGAAAAACGATAAGGAACTTATTCCGGCTACGTCCTGCGGACCCTGCCGGCAGGTGATGCTGGAATTTGAAACCAACCAGCAAAACCTTATTGAAGTGGTGATGCAAGGAGATAATCATGCCTGGATCAAAGCCCCTTCAGCCGCCTCCCTGCTGCCTTTCTGTTTTACCAAAGACAACCTGGATATCCATCATAAGTAATTAGCGCTTCTACAGTGGCTTGTTCATTCCCATTTTGTTTAACAGCTAATACACCATCTGACTAACCTGGGTGAACGATTAACACCGGGTTTGCCGGAATTTATTATGCCTGCCGGTTGTACTCCGCTGCAATCCCTGTAACTTTCATGACCGACCGCTTGCTGCTACTGAAAACTCATGAGTGAAGAAATACTTAAAGCCTTAACCCAACTTTTTGCCATTGTCACAAAACAGGACAGTGGTGTTTCTGAAAAAGAGCGGGAATACGTCATTAACTTTTTCCGTACCGAACTCGATCAGGATTCGGTTTATGTGTACCTACGCCAATACGATGAACAATCAGAGTACAGCCCGGCTGCTGATGTTGAAGTCAAAAGGTCAACTTCTGTCAATGTCCGGGAGTCGATCCGCATCCTGGGTATTTGTAAAAAGATCAATAAGACCCTCACCCAGAAACAAAAGGTCATTGTACTGATCAAGCTCATCGAGCTGGTTTCGGCAGATAATAATTTTACTCCGCAACGCCTTCAGATCATCCATACCGTAGCCACTGTTTTCAATATCGGGCAGGAGGAATACAACCTGATTGAATCCTTCGTGGTCAGCGAGGAACCCCATACCCTCGACTTTGATGATGTGCTCCTGGCCAACGGTGACGCGCAGGTAAAAACAAGCCGGTACTACCGGCACATCCATGCTCACCTGGAAGGCGTGCTGGCCTTTATGCGGGTAAAAAGTGTAGAATTATTTTTTGTTAAATACCTCGGCCCGGAAACCATTACGCTGAACAGTTTCAGCATGAAGCCGGGACATGTGTACCTCTTTTCACACGGCAGCACGGTAAAAACCCCTGCCGGCAGCATCATTTATTACAGCGACTTGCTGGCCGATTTTACCGAAGAAATAAAAACCACCCGGCTATCTTTTCACGCCACCATTGACGAACTGCGTTTCAGCAACGGCACCGTTGGCCTTCGCAATATCCGGATTGAAGAAGGGCCGGGCAAATTGATCGGTATCATGGGCGCCAGCGGAGCGGGAAAAACCACCCTGCTGAATGTATTGGCCGGACTGACGAAACCTACCCGCGGAAAAATACTCATCAACGGTTATGATATTTTTCGTGAGAAGGACAGGCTCAAAGGTGTCATCGGCTATGTGGCGCAGGAAGATATGCTGATCGATGAGTTGACCGTTTACCAGAACCTTTACTACAACGCCAGGCTATGTCTTGCGCACCTTTCAGAAGCAGAAATTCATCAGCGTGTGATGACGGTGCTGGAAAGCCTGGGGCTTGACCAGCGCAAAAACCTGCATGTCGGCAGCCTGCTGGACAAAATCATCAGCGGTGGGCAGCGCAAACGCCTCAACATCGCACTTGAACTGATCCGTGAACCGGCCGTTTTATTTCTCGATGAACCGACCTCCGGCTTATCATCCCGTGATTCAGAAAATGTACTTGACCTGCTCAAAGAGTTATCCTTGAAAGGCAAACTGCTGTTTGTAGTTATCCATCAGCCCTCTTCGGATCTCTACAAAATGTTCGACAAAATTTTCATTTTGGACACAGGCGGCTACCCGGTTTATTACGGAAACCCGGTTGAGGCTATAACCTATTTCAAACGGTTAACACTGCAGGTAGACAGCCACCGCGGGCAATGCGAAGTCTGCGGCAATGTTAATCCCGAGCAAATCTTCAATATCATGGAGGCCAACGTGGTGGATGAATACGGTCAGCCAACCACCAGGCGAAAAATTACTCCGCAGCAATGGCATCAGCAGTTTCTCGAAGGTTTCAGGCTGACGACTGTTGACGTGATTCGTGAACAACCTCCGCAGTCATTGAATATACCGGGGCGCATACGGCAGTCAGTCATTTTTGCAATACGTGACCTGCGGGCCAAGCTCATTAACAAACAATACCTGCTGATCAACCTGCTGGAGGCACCCCTGCTGGCGTTTATTCTTGCTTTTGTGATCCGGTACCGAAGTGCCCCGGGCGGCAAAGAATACCTGTTTCGTTTTGAAGATAACTTTCCGGCTTTTATTCTTATCAGCATTATCGTTGCCCTCTTTATGGGCCTTACGGTGAGCGCGGAGGAAATCATCCGCGACCGGAAAATTCTGAGGCGTGAATCGTTTCTTGATCTCAGCTGGAACAGCTACCTCGTTTCCAAACTCACCATCTTGTTTACACTTTCCGCGATACAGACGCTGACGTTCGTATTGGTCGGTAACCTGTTGCTGGAACTCGAATGGCGGATGATCCTTCCTTATTGGTTTATTTTATTTACGGTGTCGTGTCTGTCGAATGTGCTTGGACTGAACATTTCCTCCGCATTTAATTCGGCCGTCACGATTTATGTGCTCATCCCGCTACTGCTGATTCCGCAGATGATCCTCAGCGGCTTGCTGT
>JALOMI010000118.1 GCA_025455465.1 Cyclobacteriaceae bacterium
GCTGGAAACAATAGAAGATTTACGTCATGGTCCTGAACTGGTTGATCAATTGTTACAGCATCCGGTTACCCGGGCACGGCTTCAAAAGACAGGGCACCGGCGAGAGATTATGCTGGGTTACAGCGACAGCAACAAAGACGGAGGTACTATTGCCAGCAAATGGAATTTATACCTGGCTGAAATCAAATTGTCTGAAATCGGCAAGAGACACAATACCGAAGTCTACTTTTTCCACGGTACAGGCGGAAGTATAAGCCGGGGAGGTGGTAAATACCATCGCTTCCTCGAGAGCATGCCAGAAGAAACCGTGTCGGGAACCATCAAAATTACCGTACAGGGTGAGTCAGTGTCTCAGCTTTTTGGTAATCCGATGACGGCAAGTTATAACCTGAATGCGCTGGCATCGGGTGTGGGCAGGCATGTGATGAATACCGGCAAAAAGAACAAAGACAAGCCTTACCCGATGGATGCCATGGATTATCTTTCCCGTGAATCGTTCAAGCATTACAGGGATTTAATACAAACGGAAGGTTTTATCAATTTCTACAGCCACGTAACGTGTATTGATGTGCTGGAGAAAAGTAAAATCGGTTCGAGGCCAGCGAGACGGACAGGTACACGAACGTTGAATGACCTCCGGGCAATACCCTGGGTGTTCAGCTGGAATTTATCACGTTATGCCCTGACAGGCTGGTATGGTCTGGGTGAAGGATTAAAACGGTTAAAAGAGAATCGGCCGGATGATTTCAAGCGGTTAAAAGAATCGATCAACCACTGGAACTTCTTTAAGTTTCTGATGATCCAGACCGAGACGAACCTGATACTATCGAATATGGAAATGATGAAGCGCTATGCGTCTCTCGATGAAAATGCAGCTGAGAGGGAGCTCTTCATGACTAAAATCCTGACAGACTATCAGCAGGGCGTTAACCTGATTGAAGAATTGTTTGATGCTCCGGCAGCTATGCGAAGGAGTGGGCAATACGATAACCTGGAATGGCGTAATGAAAAACTGGCTATTCTGCACGGGTTACACCTGAAATACCTGATGCAATGGCGAGCTATGGATGAAGAAGGACAATTAGAGAAAGATAAGTTGCTGAACAAACTATTAAGTTTAATCAACTCCTTATCCAGTGGCTTAAAAAGTACAGGGTAAAAGGACTATAAGCAGTTATGAGTTAAAGCCGTAGTAAAAAGATAGAGCTATTGAGTATTTCTCGTTGATTCGTCTTCTAAACAGCCTGATACCGGATCCACAGAAAATCTCCAAAAATCTTCTTCACCGACTTCAGTTTGAACCAGGTGGCTTTGCGTTTGCCGTAACCTTCTTCCGCATCGAACGCAGTCAATGAACCGATGGTACCATCCGCTAATGGCGCCAGCACCACACTCAGTTCATCAATCAGGCCGGCTTTCAAAAACGAGCCGTTCACATGTCCGCCTCCGTCAATACGAACCACTTTAATGTTGAACAGTTTATAAAGTTTACGGAGAACCAGTTCCAGGTTGAGTTTTTCTTTTCCGCCAAAGATATACGACACATTGCGGGAGCGCAGGTGATCAAGATATTGGCTGGAAACCTTTTCCGTAAGTACTTCAATGACAGTCTCGGTGGAGACTTTGTTGGTATCCCAGAAACATTTGCCGGAAGGATCAATCACGACACACCAAGTCTTGGCTTTCACCGGGGCAACAAAATCTTTTTTCGGGATATCAGTTCTTCCTTTCGATAAGTCGTACTTCTTCTTACTGGAAAATTCCTGCATGGTGATGCGGCCGACCAGCCACGCATCCGCTTTGATTTTGGCTGCTGGTATCTCAAAATATTTGTGGTGGTCGTCCAGTCCCCAGATGGTTTGTTTGATCTTGCCGTCAACGGAGGTCAGTGTATGGCAGATTACATAAGGGCGATCTTTTATTTTGGATTTCATAATTGATAACCGTTAAGCTCGTTCAAGGATTACAGCATAGCCTTGGCCGACACCTATACACATGGTAACCAGGGCATAGCGCTTTTTCTGCTGGATCAGTTCTTCAGTGGCCGTTTGGATGATACGCGCACCCGACATGCCCAACGGATGTCCGAGTGCGATAGCGCCACCGTTCGGGTTGATGCGGGGATCATCATCTTCCAATCCCCAGGCCCGGATGCACGCCAGGCACTGTGCAGCAAAGGCTTCGTTCAATTCGATAATGTCGATGTCCTTCATCGTTAGCCCCGCTTTTTTCAAGGCCTGGTTAGAGGCTTCCACCGGTCCGATGCCCATGATACGTGGTTCAACTCCGACCACAGCCGAACTCACGATCCGCGCTTTTGCTTTGAGCCAGTGTTGTTTCAGTGCAGTTTCTGATGCTAGCAGAAGGGCAGCTGCACCATCATTCAGTCCGGAGGCATTTCCGGCCGTTACAGTACCATCCGGTTTAAAAGCCGGTTTCAGTTTTGCAAGGCCCTCAGCTGAAGAATCGGCTTTTATAAACTCATCGTTAACAAATACCACTGATTTCCCTTTGCCTTGTGGAATCTCAACAGGCGCTATTTCTGTGGCTAATCGTCCGCTGGTCTGAGCTTTAGCTGCTTTTAGCTGGCTGCGCAGGGCAAAGGCATCCTGGTCCCCGCGCGAGATTTTATAAAGATCCACCAGGTTCTCGGCAGTCATGCCCATAGCATCAGTGCCATACAGTTTATGCATCACGGGGTTGATGAAGCGCCAGCCAAAGCTGCTATCGTAAACCTGAACATCCCCACCAAAAGCAGTTGTTGCTTTCGACATCACCAGCGGAGAACGGGTCATGTGTTCCACACCACCGGCAATAGCCATTTCTCCGTCACCGGTGCGAATTAATCGTGCTGCCTGAATAACTGCTGACATACCTGAGGCACACAACCGGTTAACGGTTTCACCGGGTACAGTGTAAGGAAGCCCTGCCAGCAACAGCGCCATGCGTGCTATGTTACGGTTATCCTCACCGGCCTGGTTGGCGCAACCCATAATAACATCGGATATAAGGTCTGATGGAAGGTCAGGTAATTTCTTCAGTAAGGAACGAATGGCATGGGCAGCGAGGTCATCAGCGCGTAAATGCGAGAGGCTTCCCTTGATCTTACCGACAGGAGAACGGACAGCATCAATAACAAACACTTCTTTCATCATGAATGAGACAAAAATTCAGCAGTAATACTACATGAAATAATAAGTGTTTAACAACCTGAAATGTTTCCGGAAGTAAAATTTATCAGACCATTCACAGGTGTCTGAGGCAAGGCATCCATTATTTCACGCATCTCATACTTCCTAGACGTTAGTCTGCCTGCCTGATTGACCGTTAATCTGTTATAAATGTGTGTTCGTCAGGGTTTTCTGAATGGAGTTAGCTTTAGTGCTATATTTCATTGATAATGAGTGTATTATTGATGAAAGAAAAACTACTGCTTAAATATAGTAATGATGTAAAAATTATCCTGGTGGTGGCTTTATGTTTTAGCGCTGCCACATTGGGACATTTTCTGTCATTTCCTGATAATCAAGCTTTGCCCATCTGGCCGCTTTCAGGTGTTGCTTTTGCTATGATTATGCTATTAGGGCGATCCAGTTGGCCGGGCATCACCATCGGCACCTTGATGGCGAATTTATTGGCTTACTGGAGTATTGAAAGTGCATCACAATCATCCATAATTTTGTTATCGGGATTGGTGGCTTTTGGCCAGACGCTGGAAGCACTGACAGGTAATTTCCTGCTAAAACTATGGGTTGCTGATAAGAATCCCTTTGGCCGAACGATCGATACCTTTCAGTTTTTATTTGTTGGCCTGCTTATTTCTATGATTGGTGCATCGGCCGTAACGGCAGGACTTTACTTAACCCAGTTATTACCTGCAGACCAGGTGCTGGAAAATGGTTTAAACGGTTGGGTTTCCAGGGTTGTCGGGATATTATTGTTTACGTCATTTATTCTGGCGATTACTCATTGGCGCATCAATTCATGGTCGCGTGGGAAGGTGGTTGAAGGACTCGCATTTATTCTTTGCTTATCGGGAGTTTATTTTCTGGTCATGTCAGGGCCCTTTCAAACTGCTTCTGTTCGTTCATTGCCGTATCTCTTAATACCCTTTTTACTCTGGCTGGCATTTCGATTTGATTTACTGGCAGCCATATCGATAACACTTGGTGCATCTTTGCTGGCACTCTATTTTACGATACACGATCTGGGGCCATTTATCTTGGGCTCGTCCGATGACTCCATGTTACTGCTTCAGGTTTATATTGGTGTGATCAGCGTTTCCACACTTGTTCTTTCAGCAACTGTTGCTGAACGATCTGCGGTTCAGCAGGATTTAAAGAAGTTCAATGCTAATCTGGAAGCCATGGTTCAGGAACGTACGAAGGCGCTCAATGAAGAGATCAACTCCAGAAAGAATGCAGAGGCCAATTTGATAAAAACCAATGACGAGCTTAGTAAGCGCAATACAGAGCTCGATAACTTTGTATATAGTGTTTCGCATGATTTACGGGCACCTATTGCCTCTATCCTGGGCTTGATTAACCTGGCCAAACAGGATAAGAATCCGGAAATGAAAGCGATGTATCTGGATAAAATGAGCAACAGCGCACGTCAGCAGGATAATTTTATCCGTGAGATATTAGACCACTCCCGTAATTCCCGTCTGGAAGTCAAGCGTGAGCCCGTTCGGTTTAAGGAAGTGATAGACGACACTTTTGAACAATTGAAATTTGCCACCACTACAGGTAAGTCTGTTAAAAAAATAGTTGAGGTGAACCAGGAGAATGATTTTTATACGGATCACTGGCGTTTAAAGGTGGTCCTCAACAACCTTCTTTCCAATGCAATCAGGTATCGAAACGGACGTGATCCTGTTATTAAAATCAATGTGAAGGTAGACCAGCATCTCGCCACCGTTGAAATTGCCGATAATGGTCGGGGTATAGCCAGTGAACACCTGGAGAACGTCTGTAAGATGTTTTACCGTGCCACAGACGAAGGAGCTGGCTCTGGTCTTGGACTTTATATCGTGAAGGAGACAATTGATAAACTGAACGGTTCACTGCACATCGAATCTGAAGAGGGAAAAGGCACTACCGTGAAGATTGAAATCCCGGAATTAGTATCCCTTTGATTTGAATGATCCTTCATGGATCTTTAATAATAGTTCCATAGCCAATAACCTATGCTGGAAAGAGTAAAAAATTGGAATAGGCCGGTATTATGCCGGCTCTGTTTTGTTATGATGCTATGGTCATGCAGCATCATGGCGCAACCATCGCTATCAATCGATTCGTCACAACGATACCTGGTGAAATCGGACGGTACGGCATTTTTCTGGCTGGGTGATACCGCCTGGGAACTCTTTCACCGATTGAGCCGGGAAGAAGCTGATCTTTATCTGCGCAACCGTGCGGAAAAGGGATTTACTGTAATTCAGGCCGTAGCGTTAGCCGAACTTGATGGCTTAAACGAACCAAACTTTTACGGTGAGCGTCCACTGGAAGAAAATGATCCGACCAAACCACGCGAAGCCTACTTTCAACATGTGGATTATATCGTCAGAAGGGCAGGAGAATTGGGTTTGTATATTGGACTGTTGCCCACATGGGGTGATAAGTTGTTCAAGGAAAGCTGGGGAACGGGACCTGAGATTTTCAATGCTGACAATGCCTATTCGTTTGGTCGCTGGATAGGCAACCGCTACCGGAATACCACCAATATCATCTGGATTCTGGGCGGTGACCGCAATCCGCGAAATGAAAATGATCTGGGAGTCTGGCGCGCTATGGCCCGAGGCATTGCTGAAGGTGTTGGCGGACATGATAAAGCGTTTATGACATTTCACCCCCAACCGAATAACGTGAACCAGGGCGGATCGGCTCAATGGTTTCACCAGGATAATTGGCTTGATTTCAATATGCTGCAGACGGGGCACTGCCGGGAGAATACTATCTACGACCGAATCCAGTATGTCTACCATTTATCTCCGGCCAAGCCCGTCATCAACGGTGAGCCCATCTATGAAGATCATCCGGTGTGTTTCAATGCGAAAGACCTCGGCATGAGCAATGCCTATGATGTACGCAGGGATGCTTATTTATCTGTCTTTGCCGGAGCATTCGGGCACACGTATGGCTGCCATGATGTCTGGCAGATGTGGGCACCGCACCGTCAGTCCATCAATGGTGCTTCGACTCCGTGGTATGTGGCGCTTGATTTACCCGGGGCTTCTCAGATGAAATACCTTCGCAAGCTTATGGAATCCCGCCCAATCACCGATCGCTTTCCGGATAACAGCATTGTTAATCCGGTGTTGGGTAGCAACGATCGCATTCAGGCAACACTAGGGAAAGATTATATCATGGTCTATTCTACACAGGGTAAACCATTTACCGTAAGCACCGGTAAGATTTCCGGAAAGGAAATTGTTGCCGCGTGGTTTAATCCACGGAATGGTGAAGTCACGGCCATCGGTAAATTCCCGAAGAAGCAACAGCAGCTGTTTACACCGCCATCGCAGGGTTACGGCCACGACTGGGTGCTCGTGGTAGATGATGCTTCAAAGAATTATCCCATCCGATAAAGCACGCTTATTGACTGACTGCTACGAAACCACCAAAGGCTTTTAATTTCAATTGAAGGGGAGAAGCGGTAGTCAAAGGCTGAACAGCAAAACTGTTTTTGCTATCATCGGTGAAGAGCGTATACGTTTTAATGCCCAAGCGACTGAGATCAATGGTCATGTCCTTCTCCTGATTCTCACCATTTATACCACCGATGTACCAGGTAGTTCCTTTTCTTCGGGCCATAACGATATCCTTGCCGGGATAACCGGAAAGCAACCGTGTTTCATCCCAGGCTGAGGGCACGTTCATCAGAAATTCCTTTACGGGTTTGGGTAAATTCAAATAAGCAGATACTCGATCTGCAAAATGTTGTACTCCGGATTCAAAGACTACCGACAAAGCCAGCTCATGCGCATTCGTGGTCAGGTGAGGATACGTTTGATTCGTGAAGGTAACCGGAGTATAGTCCATCGGACCAATCACATTGCGGGTGAAAGCATAAATGACATTCTGTGCCGGAATTTCCATCGGATAGTTCGAAGCGAAGCTGTAACTCTCCGCACCCCAAACTGATTCCATTGTCATCAGGTGAGGATAAGTCTTGCTCCAGCCGCGGGGAATGGTACACCCGTGAACATTGACCATGATCTTGTAATCAGCAGCATCTTCAAGCAGCTCAATGTATTGCCTTATGATATCCTGTTTATCACTTTGCCAGAAATCGACTTTGATGCCCACCACACCCCAGGCCTGCAGTTGTTCAAATTCTTTTCTTCTCGCTTCGCGGATATGCATCCGGTCGCGGGGTTGTTCAGTCACTTCGTTGTGCGGACCACCGGAATTATACCACAACCACGCACCTATATTTTTTGATTTCACATGATTCAAGATCGCCTGGAATTCCTTTTCCGGCAGCAGATTCCAGTTGGCATCAATCAACGTATAGGGCCAGTTCATCGCTGCAGCCAAATCAGTAAATGCATTGAGTTCGTTGGGTTTCTGCGGACTGTCATGATCGCTCCACCAGCTCCAGGATGCGATGCCGGGTTTAATCCATTCGGTGTTCTTCATTGCCGATGGTCGTGCCAGCCGGTCAACCAAATCCGATTCCACAATGGTTGCTGCAGTTTCACCGGTAATTATTACTCTCCACGGTGATAACCAGGGAAGCGCTATCGTTGGCTCAGCATGGCCAAGTCCCATGCCCTCTTCTTTTTCCGGAAAACGAAGCGTGTACAAGCCACCCGGTGCTTCAGGTTGTAAATGACTGCCGGCATAGTTGGCATCCAAATCAGACTCGGTCAGTAAAATCCAATGTTTACCGGTTTCAAAGAGGGCCGGAAAACACCAGCCTTCTTCGTTAGGTGATGAAGTTCCTACAGGAATTCCATTCTGAAAGGGCTTCTCATAGGCCGGGGTCCACAAGGTAACTTTATCATAGGGCTGCAGCCAGGCTTTTCCGGAGGGGATTGTAAAGCCAGTTCGTTCACGGTTTACTTTAAATTCTCCAGGAGATTCTGCATCAATGCCATAACGAAACGCAATGCCATCATTATAGGCACGAAGAATCATAACAAGTTTATTGCCATTGGATGACTCGAACTGTAGTTGGTGTTCTTCGAATTCGTCACGCAGCGGGTTATTCTTTCCGTGAATGCGGTTGATCATGCTGTGGATGGATTTCTTTTCTGATTTTCCTGAGTGCTTGAGTTGGCTGAGTGAATAACCGTCAATATCCAGACCGAGCGGAGACTTGGCAATGACCGTATCAGCGATGCCATTACGGATGCGTGTAACGGCATACTGCAGTTCACCATTGCCCGTCATAAACAATGAAATACTCAATTGACCATCAGGGGAGGTAGTTTGCCAGGTCACAGGCTTAGACGGCTGACAATGGTTGAATAATAAACAAAGTAGGAGTGCACTGGTGGTATGGAAAAACGGCTTCATATTTTAGTGGTAGTTAAAAATTCTTGTATCATGAGATATTATTCAATCGATTGTTTGAATTTACAACACAATCCCCTCAATTACTTCCTTTTAATCTGTATTTTCATGCTATGCAAGAGATCCATGCTCAACAGTTTCTTTTGTACGTTTTCACTAATTCAACTGACTTATGAAACAAGGATTACTGATCGATATGGATGGCGTTATCTACAGCGGGGAGCATTTGATTCCCGGTGCTGATACGTTCATCAACAACCTCGTGAAGAAGGATATTCCGTTCACGTTCATGACCAACAACAGCCAGCGCACCCGACTGGAGGTAGTTCGAAAACTCAAGAAGCTTGGTATAACGGTTTCCACCGAACACGTATACACCAGCGCGATGGCCACCGGCAAATTCCTGGCAAGTCAGATTCCCAACGGAACGGCTTATGTGTTGGGTGAAGGCGGGCTGCTGACCAGCCTGCACGAAAACGGCATCACCCTGGTGGATACTGACCCGGATTTTGTGGTGCTTGGCGAAGGACGAAACTTCACCCTGGAAATGGTGCAGCGGGCAGTCGATATGATTTTGGCAGGAGCCAAGTTTATCACAACCAATCGCGACCCATCTCCCAAAAAGAAAGGCTGGAATAACCTGGGCATTGCCGCCACCACCGCTATGATTGAAGAGGCTACGGGCATTAAAGCATTTGTGGTAGGCAAACCCGGACCGGTAATGATGCGGTCGGCACGGAAATATATCGGATTGGAAACTGCCGGAGCAACAATAATCGGAGATACCATGGATACGGATATTCAGGGAGGAGTACAGGTTGGTTATAAAACCATCCTCGTGCTTTCGGGCATTTCCAAGAAAGAAGATCTTCAGAAATATGCTTTCAAACCTGATATGGTTGTGGAGAGCATCAAAGAAATTGAATTGCCGCTGAAATGGTGGTAATACATGAAGTCCGGATGAAGTTGAAGAAAATTATGGGACTCTCTGTATTGTCTTTATAGTAACAATCAATTTATCATGCGGTTACAATCCTTGAACAGAAACCATGTATGGTTGTTAACTAATAAAACAATCTACAGATGGCAACCGAGAACAAAATCCAGAAGGCAAAACCATTACGGGGAGGTATCACAATCAAGCAACCGGAATCCAA
>JALOMI010000119.1 GCA_025455465.1 Cyclobacteriaceae bacterium
CTCCGACAAGCAGCCCACCTCGGTGTACCTCCAGCAGGGTGGATCTTTCAAGCAAGCCAGTTATGCCGGCTTAACGGAACAAAAGCCCTGCAGCGAAGCGGACATGGTGATTGCTGACTTTACCGGGGATGGGCGTAACGACATTGTAGCTGTCTCTGGCGGATACTTTAATCAGAACAATGATGACTATAAGCATTACCTCTACCTGAATGAGGGTACAGCATTTAAAAAGCAGGAGCTGCCCTTGCCTCCCTTTATCGCATCGGTAGTGCGTGCTGCCGATTTTGATCAGGACGGAGACCTCGACCTGTTTATTGGTTCGCGGGTGAAAATGGCTTCTTTCCCGGTGGCTGATCCATCCTACATTCTCATTAATGATGGTGGTGTTTTTCGTGAGTTTGCCAAACTGGACCTGGGTATGGTCACTGATGCAGCCTGGGGTGATGCAGACGGAGACGGCTATCCCGACCTGATGGTTGCACGCCAATGGAGCAGTGTAGCATTTATCAGTAACGATAAAGGATCCGGATTCACCGTGCAACAGCGCAATGATCTTGCTGACAGGCATGGGCTCTGGTATTCTGTTGCTGCCGCTGACCTCGATCAGGACGGTGATCTTGATTATGTTATCGGCAACCTGGGGGAAAACCATCGCTTCAACATCAGTGCGCAGTACCCCATGCGTGTGTACCGGGTGGATATCGACAACAACAGCTTTATTGATCCGATCACCACGGCCTATTGGAAAGACAAACAGGGTGTGATGCGCGAATATCCCATCAACTACCTCGATGAGCTGGCTTCCCAATCGCCTTTCTTCCGCAAGCGTTTCACCAGCTATACGGCATTCAGTTATTCCACCATCGACAGTATTATGAATACATCGATCATCCCGGAGAAGGACAAGCTGATGGTTAACACCACTTCAAGTTTTATACTCTGGAATGATAAAGGAAAGTTCACCTGGGAGCGCCTTCCTTCCATGGTGCAGTCCGCCCCGGTGCGCAGAATGATCATCCGCGACCTGAACGCTGACGGAAACCAGGATATCATTATTGCGGGTAATGATTATTCTTATGATGTGTCAACCGGGTATTATGATGCCAATAAAGGCATCGTGCTGACCGGGAAGGGCAACAGGAGCTTTGATGTGCTGAATCCTTCCGGCAGCGGATTGTTGCTGAAAGGGCAGGTAAGCTCACTGCTGTATTTTGACGGTGCAGCTCCGTTTGTTGTAGCCGGTATCAACCGAGACAGTGTGCTGGTTTACCGCCATCAGAAGAAGGTTGACTTACCCTGAACTCAAATGACTTATTGATTTGTTGGATTTGCGATGAAGGGATCCCTGTTGCCATACAAAAACCTGGTATTCGATCTGGGTGGTGTTATTATCGACCTGGCGATTGAACGTACCATTGATGCGATATCAAGGTTATCCGGATTAACCGAAGCAGCGATACGCAAGGCGTATATGCATCAGCCGGAATTCCTGGCCTATGAAAAGGGATTGATTACCGATGATGAATTCCGGAATGCGTTGCAGCACATTTTCTCCTTCAAGGCAACAGTAGCGGTAACAGATGCCTGCTGGAATGCCATGCTGGCCGGCCTGCCGAAACAAAAACTGGAGCTGCTGGAGAAGCTGGGTGAGCATTATCACCTCACTGTGCTCAGTAATACCAACAGCATTCATCTGCATCATGTTAATTCAGCGATGTTGCCGGCCGTTTCTGCCCATACTTCCCTGAATGCCTATTTTAACAGGCACTACTATTCCCACCTGGTCAACAAGCGAAAACCGGAAAAGGAAATTTTTATGCAGGTGCTGGAAGAGAGTGAATTCAAGCCTGCCGACACGTTGTTTCTGGATGATAATCCGGAGAACATTGCTGCCGCAGAAGTGTTAGGCATTCATACCCGGCTGATCACGCACCCGGATAACGTGTACGAACTTTTTGCTGCCCATGAGTAAGGAGACACGCAGACTGCTGCTTCAGGTTTTGTTGTTTGTCCTCACGCTGATTACCACAACCATTGCCGGTGCGGAATGGTCGTATGGAAAATCCATATACGCACCCGGTTACACGTGGGCTGATTTTTTCAGCGGTCTTCATTTTTCCGTTCCTTTTTTGCTGATTCTTACCGTACACGAGTTGGGTCACTACCTCACCGCACGCCATTACGGAGTAAATTCCAGCCTGCCGTATTACATTCCCATGCCGCCATTTCCGTTATCCATCGGTACGATGGGCGCCATCATCCGGCTGCGGGAGCGGGTGCGGTCCATGAAGATTAATTTCGATATCGGCATTGCCGGACCGTTGGCCGGATTTATCATGGCCCTGATCGTGTTGTTTTACGGATTCCTTACGTTGCCGCCACCGGAACACATTTTTGAAATTCATCCGGAGTATGAGGCCTATGGATTGGATTATGCGGAGCATGTGTATGCCGAGCGCGAAGACATTGTAGACGTTTGGATAGGGAAGAACCTGCTGTTTTTATTTTTTGAATATATGGTAGCTGATCCGTCACGCATGCCGAACCCGCATGAGATCATGCACTACCCGTATCTGTTCTCCGGTTTTCTGGCGCTGATTTTTACAAGCCTCAATCTGCTTCCCATCGGTCAGCTTGACGGAGGGCATGTGTTGTACGGCCTGGTAGGCTTCCATCGCCACCGGATGATAGCCTCCATCATTTTTTTGGCCTTCGTTTTTTATGCCGGACTGGGGCTGGTTCATCCCGCCATGCCCATCGATGATCTTGTTATATACATCCCCGCATACATCATCTTTCTGACATTCTGTTTCAAGGGACTGAAACTCCCGATGCGCGACACCATCATGTATGCCATGCTGGTTTTTGCCATGCAGTTTGTTGTCACCTGGCTGCGTCCGGGTGTAACCGGTTATACAGGATGGTTGCTCTTTGCGCTGATCATCGGCCGGCTTGCCGGTGTGCTTCATCCGCCTTCAGAAATTGAAGAGCCCCTCGACAGCAACCGGCAGGTTCTGGGCTGGATAGCCCTCATCATTTTTGTGCTGTGCTTTAGTCCGAATCCGATTGAAATCAGATAGTGCTCCGGGGAGAATCAATGCTCATGCACAAGTATTTTAGCAGTGATCACCTGCCCCTGGAAACTATAGCGAATCAGCAGCAGGCCGCTGACTGAATCCGTCAGCTGAATATGCGTTTGATTGTCGATGTGTAGAGTTTCAAAGGAAACAGGTTTTCCGCTGACACTTATAATGGACAAGGGTGAAACGGTTCCGCTGATGGTAAATATTCCGCGGTTCGGATTGGGATAGATACTGAGCGAAGGAATAGATTTTTCCACTGAAGTAATGACATCACCTTTACCGAAACGCGGACGCAGTAACAAACTTCCACGTACCTGGGCATTAGGAATCCACGTCCCCGTGGTGTTAATGAAGATTTGTTCTCCTGTATCATTGCTTGTATCAAGTCCGATTTGTACGCGGCCGGAGGCTGGTTGTTGCCAGCCGATATAAATCGTATCCTGAACCAGAATAGCCTGACTGAAGTTGATTTCCAGAAATCGGCTGTTAGCGCTGCGTTGTACAGGAATCGATTCTTCGAGTATCAGCTGATCAGGCAGTCCGTTAAGGTTATCCCATACTTGTACGCGCACCGATGTGGAGGCTGTACCTTGTGTAAACGGATAATGAATGTAGATGCCATTAAGTGTATCCCGTTGAAGGTTGCTGAGTAAAAACCGATAAGCAGCCCGATTACCGGACTGAGTCAGGCCGACTGCATACTCTGCAGTTCCGTCATCGTAAGCATAGTAATCTTTCAGGACGTAGGTTTTTCTCAACGTATCATTGATATGAAAGTCAATGGGTTCGAAACCCGTGTTTACCGAATCTCCCGTTACCAATGTGGTTTTTACATTGAGCTGAAGTGAATCCGCATCAGCAAAAGTGCTGAGATCAGGTTTGACCTTGAAAGCAATGGTACGTTGCTCAAATGGCCCCATCGTTGGCAGAATGGGCTGTTGGCTATCGGTATTAAAGGTGAGCGATTCTTTTACGCCATTCCTGTATACGTGCACTTCAGCATCAATATCGTAGTTCATGGGCTGGGGAATGCTGCTCAAGTTGGAAACACCGAAAGAAGGAAACCCGGTATTTCCATCAGCGTCATCAAAATAATGCCTGATCGGCATGGCATAATAGGGAGTGAACAATGTTGTTAGCGGAAGGTAGTTGGCACGATCCGGGAACCCCTGGATGAGGTCATTTTCTGTGCGGTTACGGTTGAGGTAGATATAATCAATATTCCAGGTGTCGTAACGACCCGACCGCCTGCCGAATGACCGAAACCGGAACTGAAAATCATTATGAAAAAACTGAGGTTGATTGATGCGCACGACAGCACTGTAAAACCGGTCGGGCAGCTGGGTTTCCTGAGCTTGCAGCGTAAGTATAGTTTCCCATTGGCCGGAATCATTCAGAAATTCCAGACGTAGAAAGTCAATTGCATCAGGCGCTTCACCGTTCCCGCCCCATTGATAAAAGAAACTCATGAATACTGTATTGCGCAAAAACAACGGTACATCGGCCATCCTGATTTTACGCGACACAAGACTATCCGTAAATCCATAATCAAGGTTTTGATTGACATTGGGTGCGTATGGAATGCCACTAGCATCAAGCCCATCGAACAGGGCAACCATAATGGTAGGCGGCTTAATACCCATGCCGTCATTGATCCAGACAGTCGCCTGATCTGCCCAAAGGGTGTCACTGTTGGATGCTGATGAAAAATCATCCCAGAAGGGAAGGGGCATTGGCTGAAGCTCTTTGTTACGCTGGGCACCGGATAGGTGCTGCTTCTGAATAGGTGAAACAGCCAGCTGTGCCGATACGAGAAAAGGCATAATTAATAATCCGATGCACAGCCGTTGTCGCGTCACTTCCGGTGAATGCTTAATTAGTTATTTAAGTCATTAAAATCCTCGAATTCCTCAAGTTCATCCTCGTCCTCCGGTACCGGTGTGCCCCGCTTTCCTACCCATAATTCAACGACATCTCCGGCTTTTATATTTTCATGAGGCGCAGGCTTTTGTTTGAGTACAACCAGTGCCTGCCTGCCGGTGGTGTCACCCACAAAAGTGATCAGCCCGAGGTTCAGGTTGGAGCCAAAGATCGGTACTTTCGCATCTTCCACAGTATAACCAAGTACATCCGGTGTGGGTACCGTGTTGCTGCCACCGTCTTCAATCACCAGGTCAATTACCGATCCTTTCGGCAGGCGTGTACCCGGTTCAATTTTTTTTCCCTGGTATTTCATCTCTTTTACCAGGTTTAAAAACGGTCCGCGTACTAATTCAATCCGGCCACGCTTGAGTTCATTGCCGCGAAGCACTGCTTCGGCATTGATCAGCGAACCGTCTACCAGGTTGGGCATGGGTACGGTGGGAGGAGTGACCCGGTTCAGTGAAACATAAATAATGCGGTTTTCCTTGATGCGTGAACCCGGTGCGGGATATTGCCGAAGCACCGTTAGCGGAGGATAGTCTTCGCTGTAGGTAGAGTCATTAACTCCGTAGCGAAGGTTTCGCTTCCCGAGAAAATCTTCCAGTTCATTGAAATGCATTCCTTCTACACCGGGAACAGTAACTGTTTCTCCGTGGTTGGTGGCAGCAGGCAGGTAGAAATAAAAGTAAAATACCAGCAATACAAGGCCGGTACCTGCGGTAATCAGCAAGGTGATGATAAGTCCGCCAAGAGAAGATTCTTTATTGAACAGCGACCACTTCATGGTTGTTAATAATTCAGGTTTGACTGGAAGCCGCGCTCAATGCGCTTGTGTGCAGCGTGGCGTTCAAATGCAAAATCAATAAGTTTGGTGATCAGGTCGGTGAAGGTGACTCCTTTTTCCTTCCACATCATCGGAAACATGCTGGAGTTAGTAAAGCCGGGAATGCTGTTGATTTCATTGACATAAACTTTCCCTTCCGAGGTCAGGAATAAATCAACCCGGGCAAAGTCTTCGCAGCGAAGCGCCTGATAAGCCTTAACGGAAATTTTACGCACTTTTTGAATGATTCGTTTGTCGAGCACTGCCGGAACGTGAATGGTTACCGCATCCGGGTCGACATACTTGGCATCGAAGGTATAGAAGGCGTAATCTTTTCGGATAATAATTTCACCAGGGTTAGATGCCTGTGGCGGATTGTTGCCCATAATGGCACATTCGATCTCCCGTCCTTGAATAAATTCTTCGATGATGACTTCCTGATCAAAACGGAAACTGTCGTCCAGCGCCTGATTGAATTCATCGCGGCTGCTCACTTTCGAAACACCTACGGATGAACCCAGGCTGGCCGATTTTACCATGAACGGAAGCCCCAGTTTGTTCACGATGGTTTCGAAACTGATGGCATTCCGTTGAGAGAAATTATAATCGAGGAATTTCGTTACCGGCACACCGGCTTCTTTCAGCAGGCGTTTGGCGATGATCTTATTCATGGATGCTGCTGAGCCCAGTACACCTGTACCAACCATGGGCATATCGATGGCCTTAACAAGCCCCTGGATGCTGCCGTCTTCACCGTCAGTGCCGTGCAGCACCGGAAAGAAGATGTCTACCTTCATCCGGTCGCCACTGGCCAGCATGATGATACCCGGGTTTTTGGCATCGAGTGTAAGACCCAGGGGCTTGCCCTGCGTTATATCCTTGCTGACGCCTTGTGTCAGGAACCACTGACCGCTTTCGCTGATGCCAATCGGAAGGGGTTCGAACAGTTCTTTATCAATGAATTCAAAAATATTGCGGGCGGAATTAACGGATACCCCATGTTCTACAGACCGGCCTCCGTACAGGATGGCTACTTTCTTGCGTGACGTCATCAATACGAATTATGGGTTTAAAGATAACGAAACTTGCTCAAGCGGGCGGTGCTGTTGGCCGAAGTTTAAGCCGTTTCAGGGAAGGTAGAACTTCTGTACATAGTATGCTGATCCCACCCGGATGCGCATCAGGTAAATACCTGCGTTGGCACCACCCAAATCGACCGGAAATGTCTGGTTGAGAATATCCGGTTCCGTGATGTCCAGGTAAGATCTTCCAAGGATATCGTAAACCTGGATGCCGATCGCCATGCGTTCTTCGAGGTTAAAGGTTACGGCAGCACTGGTTGGTGAATCCCAATACACTGAGAACAACGCATCACCGACATCCACCGGGTTGGGATTATCAGACAGGTAATAGTTGATGTTATCCAGGTAGAAATTATTCCCCCGTGAATTGATAAACACCCAGGCCAGCCGGATGTTGGTCTTCTCAGCAAATGCATTCAGGTTAATATATTGCCTTCTCCATTCACTTTCAACGGTTGGCGTCCACGCTGCTGCGCTGTTGGTGGTGGCCAGGTTGGGACCGGTTTTATCGAACAGCACGTGAGGATAGGTCTGTCCGCAGTCGGTGGAGGCCACTACTTTCAGCCGGTCGTAGCGGGTGCCGTTAAAGGCATAGGCATAATCAAAAAATACGCTGGCTTTCAGGGTTCGTGAGAAATCAAGCACCGGTGAAGCCAGCCATGTTTCGGAACCAGTTGTGCCGTTGTTGAAGGCCTGTACCGTAGCAGAATTTTCGTGCACGTTCGTAAACTGAAGTTCCCACGCCAAGTCACCCTGCGGACTGATGGCAGGCCAGTTAAGTGTATTAAATCGATTGATGTACGGAATCATCTCCTGCTGATTGTCGATCAGAAAAGCCCGGCTGATCGTATTATTATCCGTAAAATCATCATTGATGCCATTGGCCTGCAACAATGTTATCTGCAGGTTATTGGCACCTGACTGAAAATTGATTACCGGTAATTGGATGGTAGTAATCTGATTAACGGGAAGGGCCGGACTGATCGCAATCAAAGTCGTTTGCTTCTGGCCGTTGTTCAGCTGGAATTGCACATTGACGGAGCCGACCGGTGAACATCCGCGATTCAAAATTCGGATCAACGGATTGCCGGCAACAGCACAGGTTATTGTTCCGGGAGATTCAATACCCTGCAAGGCTACATCCGTGATGTCGCAGTTTGGGTCGAGCAGTGCAGGGGAAGTAAGCAGGCTGCTTCGCCTGGGTACGGAGGGATCAGTAAGTATGGTTTCCATGCGCACAACTTGCCCTGCTGTGAATAAGTTCATGCAGGCATCAAAGGTGTAGTCCATGTAATTCTGGAACATCTTCACCACAGGCCCACCGAAGCAGACAGTGGTGGCCGGATGTGACGGGCATCCTGTTGTTGAGGTTTGCTGAAAGGGAGTATCGTTTACAAAATCGTTGCCGCAGTTGGCGTCTCCCCAGATATGGCGCAGCCCCAGGAAATGCCCTGCTTCATGCGTTGCTGTCCTGCCTTTATTGTAGTTTGGATCGATGCCTGTGAAGTTGCCGTCTTCCACTGAACCAAACACGGTGTAGTCAACAACAATGCCGTCAGTTGCTGCAGTGCCGCCCTGAACTTCGGCCAAACCGGGTAAATTGGAAACAGGATACTGAGCATAACCCAGTGTGCTTCCGGAGAAACGGATCACCCAAATGTTGAAGTAATCATTCGAGTTCCAGAAACTCAACGCTTTAAAGATGGCATTATCGCTCATGGTCCACGATGTTTTCGTGCCCAGAACGCGGTTAATGCCGGTGGTCGGTAATCCGTTCGGATCGCGTTTTGCCAGCACAAATTCAATATTCATACTTCCTGCTACCGTAGCGAAGGCTGCCGGTGTCTGGTTGGCATCCGCATTCTGCCGGTTGAAATCACGGTTGAGGACAGCAATCTGCGAATGAATCTGGGCATCCGAAATATTGGTGCCGACACCTACCGGTTCACCGTTATGGATAATGTGCACCACCACAGGTATCTGATAGGTATCGCTCTGCGTGCGCTGTAGCTGTTCACCCCCTTGCCGCTCCTGAATTCTTCTTGCCAGCCACGATTCAAATTCTGCATCAGTCTGCATAATTTTTCCTTCCTGCCTCAGCGTGTTCATATACTCCACAGTGCCGCAACGTTCCTGAGCCCGGAGCGGAGAAACATACAACGAAAGCGCTGCTAAAAAGATGGTGGCAAAATGCCTGAACAGATAACCAATCCGGTTGGAGGGGGGATTCACCGAAAAAACACCAGGCATCATCATCCAAATATAGGTAATGCGAAACACATGATGCAGGGTAGGCTGATAAAGAGAAACCTAAAAAACGGATGTTAAAGGAATGTTATAGTGCAGTGCAGAATCAGGTGGTCAGGTTAACCACTTCAATACTTTTTACTTCGGGAACGGATTTCTTGATAGCTTCTTCTACACCGGCCTTGAACGTCATGGTAGACATGGGGCAGTTGCCGCAGGCTCCCAGGAACTCCAGTTTCACGATGCCTTCTTCGGTTACTTCCAGAATGCGCACATTACCGCCATCGGCCTCCAGGTAGGGGCGTATGGTATCCAGGGAATCTTCAATGCGTTGGGTCAGTAGGTCCGGAGCAATCATCACGTGTTCAGTTCAACTCGTTTGGTCTCTGCAAAGTTAGCATTTCTGATGGCAATCTGCCGTGCCAGCGATTCGGCCAGATCACGGAAGGCCCTGGCAGTGATATCGTCTTTCATCACAGCCGGCCGGCCCGCATCACCGCTTTCGCGGATG
>JALOMI010000120.1 GCA_025455465.1 Cyclobacteriaceae bacterium
CCTGCACGCCCAGTCCGCCATAACTTAAACCGCCTCCCAGGCCGGCTGAAAAACGCAAGTCAGACTGGGCAAGTGATTGAGTGAACAGGAACATCAGACTAATCATCATCAGCCCTGCCACCTGAAATTTTATCCTGGTTTTCATAATACATTTTCTGTCTAGCAGAACAGCTCGTAGGTACGGTAATCCTGCTGATTCTTCAATGAGGGCTGTCATGGGATGTTGATGATATAACTTAGCTGCCTTACTTTCAGCTGATATAAATCACACCGAAAAAGAGGTGGTGCAGAGGATCATCCGGCAGTATATTATTTACTTTTGGTATGATGAAAAAGCGTTATGTCTTTCCGCTGATGTGGCTGCTTATTTGTCTTTCGGCTAAGGCACAGCAGCCGTTACTAACACAGGATTATTACTATACCATTGATCCCGCAACGCAGCAAAAGAAGCCGGGTTACGAAAATCGCTATCAGTACGATGCATCGGGAAGGATTCGGATCATTCAATACAATCGCTGGGTGGAACAGAAAATGAAGTCAGGGCCGGTGAACCGAAAGGAAATCGAGTACGATCAATTGGGACGGGAGGTAAAAGTAACCTATCAGGATTTCCTGAATTACTCGGACACAGTAACATCGACACGAATAATTGAAACCCAGTACGATGGTGAAGGAAGGGTGAAAGTTTATGCCATAACAGAAATGTATTATCTCAATTCGGACATCTACACCTCAACATTCTTTTACACCTATTCTCCCGAAGGTTGCCTTATGCAAATGGATTATCAGGCACGATTGAATGGAACGGGTAGTAATGATTATACCGTTCTGTACACGTATGATAATCCATGTCGGTTAGTGCTTAAGCAGACAACATTCACGGAAGAGTCTTATAATCCAACATTCGAGACCTTTTACTATGAAGGAAACAATCTTGTGCTTAATAAGGCATACAGCATCCAGGGAACGGATACTGTTTTGAATTATGAGTACCTCTATGCGTATAATGAGCACAACCAGAAGATAACCGAACAACGTACCGGCAGTTACCTGATTGAAACAAGTTATGATATGGAGGGAAGGGTTTCACTGATTACCAATTATACCTGGAATTCCCTGCTCAGTACCTGGATTCTTAGCGGTAACACCAGGAACATGTACTACACAAACGGACAACTTCAGGAAGTTAGTTATGAATATTTTTCTCCTATGAACAGCCTGCTGTTTAGGCTTCGCTACGAGTATAATGATGCAGGAAATGTTTCGCGCGTGCTCACGTACCAAAAGTTTACACTCCAGGGAGGAACCATACTGGAATACAATAATGAGCAACTGATCTATTACCGTTGTGACGGAGTGGTTGTTGCCAATGAATTTTATTCTGTGGAAAACGGTACCAGACTATTAACCAGCGGAAACAAAATTGTTTACCTGGGCCCCGCACCGTGTGAACAGCAGGCGAAACAAGATCTCCGGATTTATCCCAATCCAACAACAGGACCGGTTACCCTCATGCCTGCTCAACCCCTTGAAACATTTGTTATTCGTGTGTTCAATTCATCCGGTCAGTTCATCCGCGAATATACTTCCGAACAAGGCATTTCACCGGTGGATATGGATTTCAGTGAATTTCCGGAAGGCATCTATCTCATAACACTTACGGCCCCGGGTTATGCAACCAGTGCACGACTGGTAAAAATTTGATTCTGTTGCAATTTTGTCACTGCTGCTGCTGGAGCTGAAGATAGGCCATGTAGGAATTCCGCGGTAACGTTTCTGCTTGTTCCTTGCCGCTGGTGAACGTTGGCTTTTGTTCGCTGAGTTCTTCATCGGTGAATGCATGTTCACCAAACTGCACGGTTACTTCCAGTTTATGTTCGGTAGCGCCCTTGTAGGTTCCTTTTACCGGGGTGCAGTCGCTGAAGTGCCGACCGCTGGCCAAACGCACATGGCGGCCACCGGCCAGGCATTTGTTGGTCGGGTCAACGCCTATCCAACCGGTATCGGGCAGCCAGGCTTCCACCCAGGCGTGCGTAGCGCCTTCACCGCGCCATTCGCTGCTGCCGGGACAGATGTAACCGCTGATGTACCGGCCCGGTATACCCAGCAACCGTAGCATGTACAGCAACAGGTGTGCGAAATCCTGGCATACACCGGCACGCAGGTTCCAAAGTTCATCGACACTGGTTTCGATGGTGGTGACGCCTTTCTTATAGGTGAAATGATGGTAGATATAATCGGATAGATCGAGAATGGTATCCAGCGGGTGTTGCACCTTGCTCAGGATGTCGTGTACGGCACTTTCAATCTCCGACTGATACTGTGCTTCCTCGGCTTTCAGAAAATCATGAAACAGCAAGTGATTCTCCGGGGCGTTCAGCTGCTGCCAGATGCCCATGGCTTCCTCTTTCTTATGGATGACCGGATGCTCCGTCATTTCCACCGTTACGCGGCTGTCGATGATTAATTCGGTATGCGGCTGGATGACCGTGAAGAAACCGGTGAGGTTACCGAAATAATCGCGCACGGTTTGGATTGGTGGCTGGGTGGAAACGAACAGGTGGTGATCCGTTACGCGCTGGTGTTGATCCTGTACCGGGTAGAGTTTGATCTGATTGGCCGAATCAATGACCTGACCCGAATAGCGGTAATGCGTACGATGGCGGATGTAGAATAACGACATAGCGGATCAGTTTGAATACCCGAAATAAAGCGAAGCCAGTTTTGAACTCAGTGTCTTGATCTCCACACGCGTGTGGACAATAAATTCTTTGACATGATGCACATCGGCCAGCGGTATATTGCCGTAACGCAGGTTGCTGATGGCCTTTCCCAGCAAAAACTGAATCTCACGGAAATGCTCCGGAACGGATATTCCTTCCAGGCGAAGGAAGTAACGTTCTACCTGCAGCAGGCAGTACAGGATGGCATGCGGGAACTGGGTGTTCATAATCACCTGGTCGATGACACTTTCTGTGCTCATCGCATTCTTGTAATACTTGCTGTGAAATTCATAACCCGAAAGGGCATAGAGCAGGTATTTCCACTGGATCACTTCATTACCGTCACTCTCCAGCTCGTTGATCTTCAGTTCAACGATATCGAGGTTGCGCAGCAGGCGCTCCATGTATTTGCCGATGTTCAGAAAAGTGTATCCTTCACCCCGGCTCATGGTCATGTCAACGGTGCCGTAGAACAGGGTGCTTTCGCGAAGCAATTCATCCATGGCCGTTACCGGGTCACCGAAGAGAATCAGATTCTCTGTTTCCTGGCTGCGGATCTGGTGAAAGTAATTGTTAATGCACTGCCATACTTCCTTGGTGATGTAATCCTGCACCGACCGCGCATTTTCGCGGGCGCGGATGATGTTGATCAGTACGGAGGTGTCGTTCTCTTTTTTCAGCAGGATGTGTTGCAGGGCATCGCGGTAGGTGGGAGGTACTTGCGGCTGTGCGGCCGGTGTGCATAACCAGTCCATCCAGCGCTGCCAGCTGAAGTCGGGTATTTCATCCTGTGAGGCGATGTAGTTGGTGCGCATCGAACGCAGCATGTTATCCGACCGCTCCATGTAACGGGCCATCCAGAATACAGCATCGGCAACACGGCTAAGCATAACAATCAGTCATTTAAAACCCAGGTATCTTTGCTTCCGCCTCCTTGTGATGAATTCACCACCAGCGAGCTTTCACGCAAGGCAACACGCGTTAAACCACCCGGCACGATTTCGATGCCATCTGGTCCGTATAAAGCAAAAGGCCGCAGATCGACATGGCGTGGCGTAATGGCACCATTGATAAAACAAGGTACGGATGATAAACTGATGATGGGCTGGGCGATAAACTGCCGCGGATTTTTTTCCACTTCCTTTTTGTAGGTCGTGATCTGTTCAGTTGTGGCCGCGCTTCCCATCAGCATGCCGTAGCCTCCGCTTTCATTGGTTTTTTTGATTACCATTTTATGAATGTGTTCGAACACATAGGCGAAGTGATCCGGATTTTCCAGCGCATAGGTCGGCACGGTTTTCAGGATGGGCTCTTCGTTGAGGTAGTATTTGATCATCTGCGGAACGAAGGGATAGACGGCCTTGTCATCGGCCACCCCGTTGCCGGGTGCATTCACGATGGCCACATTTCCTTTCCGGTAGGCGTAGTACAATCCGGAAACTCCGAGGAAACTGTTCGGGTTGAACACCAGCGGATCGATGAAGTCATCATCCACCCTGCGGTAGATCACATCCACCTGCTTCAGTCCGGCCGTAGTCTTCATATACACTTTCGCATTGTCCACCACCAAATCGCGGCCTTCTACCAGTTCAATGCCCATCAGTCGGGCTAATGTGGTATGTTCAAAGTAGGCCGAATTATAGATGCCTGGTGTCAGTAAAACAACGGTTGGCTGACTGGTTTGTCGTCCGGCAATGGCCATCAGGTTTTTCAGCAGCAAGTCCGGGTAATCCTTTACCGAGCGCACATTGTTTTTTGGCATCAGTCCGGGGAAAATCCGGTACGTCATATTCCGGTTCTCGAGCATATAGGATACACCCGATGGCGTGCGCAGGTTATCTTCCAGCACATAGAAGGAACCATCGCTGTCGCGGATGAGGTCGATGCCGGAGATATGCGTGTAGATGTCATACGGAACATCCACACGAACCATCTCCCGCAGGAAGTTAGGACAAGAGTGGATCAGCGCAGCCGGAATGATATTGTCGTTGAGGATGAACTGCTCGTGGTAGATATCTTTGAGGAAAATGTTTAGCGCCCGGATGCGTTGTTTGATGCCGAGGTCAATCACCTTCCATTCATCGGCTGTGATGATGCGCGGAATAATATCGAACGGAAAGATCTTTTCAATGCCTTCTCCATCACTGTATACGGTAAAGGTGATGCCCTGCGTCATGAAAAGTTTTTTGGCCAACTCATCCTTGCGGCCGAGTTCATCGGGAGTAACGTGGCTCAGGGAATTAAAAAAGACTTTGTAGTGATTTCGAACCTCACCGCGGGAACACATTTCATCCCATATGTTGGGGTTGGACTGGTAGTGGTTCAGGAGGTCGGAAAAAGACATTGGCTAAATATACGAGGACACACGGAAGTTTCAAGAACTGATATAGTATTCTCTGTGTGAAATCGATTGCACCCTTTAAATGATTTTAGTGCTTTACCGCTTACATTAATTTTCACAGACTGTAGCGTTTAGGTAATCCCAAAATTTGCAGTGTTCAACCACTAAGGCACCAGGACACCAAGGTACACCAGGTGCTTCGTGATTCTTATTGCTCTTTGTGTTTTCGTGGTTAAGTTTTTTAAAATCTTATGGCTAAAGATTATAGCCTGAGATCAATCCGCTTGCCGGAGCGCACGGCTTCATAGATGGCATCGATGATCTTCATATCCTTAAGGCCTTCTTCGCCATCGACCGGCACTACCGGTTTCTTATTGTTCAGAATGATCTCCGCCATCTCATCCATTTGCGTTGTTTGATGGGTGATGTGGGGGTGTTTGAACTCACCCTTGTGTGAGCGACCTTCAATGGGGCCGTAGCCTGTGGCCGGCTGCAGCATCGCATAGCCTTTCTCCCCGTTTAAAAAAAACCGGTCGAGGTAATTCATGCTGTAAGTCGAGAGGCAGGAGGCCACTGCGCCTGACGGAAAGCCGAACTGAAAGAGAATGGTTTCATCAATGCCTTCCTTAAACTTAACCGGATCGGTTTTCGTCTCCTGCGCGGTAACCCAGATGGGTTCTTCACCGATCATGTAACGGGCACCGTTTACGGAGTAGATGCCGATATCCATCATGGCGCCTCCGCCCGATAAGGCTTTGTTCATCCGCCACTGATTCGGGTTGCCAATCTGGAAGCCGCTGTGGCCTTCAAAGAACAACACCTTGCCCAATTCTCCGGCATTGCGCATGCGGAGGACTTCCAGTGTTTTGGCTTCAAAATGCATGCGGTAACCGATCAGCAGTTTCACCCTGGCCTTTTTGCAGGCATCCACCATCTCCTGGCCTTCACGGGCGTTGACGGCCATGGGTTTCTCGCAGATAACATGCTTACCGGCTGCGGCTACCCGTAAGCATTGCGGATGATGAAGGGCATTGGGCGTAATGATGTACACCGCATCAATGTCCTTGTTGTCTTTTATCCGGTCGAAGTTGTCGTAGTTGTAACAGTTCTTTTCCGGTATGTTGTATTTGCCCTGCCAGTCTTTAATCTTCGATGGCGTACCGCTGATCACTCCGGTGATCGCTGCCTTTTTGCAATCGCGCATGGCTTCGGCCACCCGGTTGGCGTAGCTTCCCAGTCCCATGATGGCCACCCGCAACACCGGACCCTGATAGGGTTCAGCAACAGCGATTGATTTAGGCTGTATCGCATGAGCAGTAAATGGAAAGCTGATGGCGGTAGCGGTCAGCTTCTGGAGAAAATCTCTTCGGGTGGTCATGGAATTGGATTTTGGATTCAACCTCAAAGTGTCATGGAATACGCACATTTAAAATACAATTTCCGCGAGTGGAATAGTGCTTCCGTGTTGCTTATTATTTGAGTAAGATTGATCACGGTTTAATCCTTAACGGTATGCGCAAGTTCATCGTCTTTCTTCTGTTCATTCTTGGTGTCCATTTCCTTTATGCGCAGGGATACCTCAGGGCCAGCGGTCCGGATATCATTACGCCATCCGGTGAGAAAATCATTTTACGGGGCATGGGACTTGGCGGGTGGATGCTGCAGGAAGGCTACATGCTGAAGGTGCAGGGCATCGGGCAGCAGCAGCATGTGATCCGAAGGAACCTGGAAGAACTGGTGGGAAAGGAAAAGACCGACCAGTTTTATGAAGCCTGGCTGGCTAATCATATGCGTAAGATTGATGCTGATTCGATGGCTGCCTGGGGCTTCAACTCCGTGCGCCTCGCCATGCATTACAACCTGTACACCTTGCCGGTGGAAGAGGAGCCCCTACCCGGACAAAACACCTGGCTGGAGAAAGGTTTTCAGATGACGGATGACTTGCTGAAATGGTGCGCGGCCAATAAGATGTACCTTATATTGGATTTGCATGCCGCACCGGGCGGACAAGGAAATGATCTGAATATTTCCGATCGGGATACTTCCAAACCTTCGCTGTGGGACAGTGAAGCCAACCAGCAAAAGACGGTAGCCCTCTGGCGCAAACTGGCCGAACGCTATGCCAACGAGCCGTGGATGGGCGCGTATGACATTATCAACGAACCCAACTGGGGTTTCGAAAGCGCTGATGATAAGAATGGCTGCAATGAGCAGACGAACGCTCCGCTAAAGAAATTGCTGGTGGATATCACCGCTGCCATCCGCGAAGTCGACAAAAACCACATCATCATCATCGAGGGAAATTGCTGGGGTAATAATTACAATGGCATACTGCCACCGTGGGATAACAACATGGTGATCAGTTTTCACAAGTACTGGAACTACAACGACCAGGCATCGATTCAAAAATGGATTGACATCCGAAAAGAATACAATACGCCCGTGTGGATGGGGGAATCTGGAGAGAATTCAAACGTATGGTTCCGCGATGCGATCCACCTCCTGGAAACCAACAACATCGGCTGGGCGTGGTGGCCGCTGAAGAAGCTGGGCTATAACAACCCGCTGGAAGTGAAGGTGCCGGCCAGCTACCAGAAGATTCTGGACTACTGGTCGAAGAAGGGGGAGAAGCCATCGGCTGAAGAAGCCTACGAAGGCATGATGCAACTGGCCGAAAACCTGAAGCTGGAAAATTGCCTATACCACCGTGATGTAATTGATGCGATGTTCCGTCAACCCCATACGGATGACGTTATTCCGTTTAAAAAACATGAAGCTCAAAAAGGACTCGTGATTCGCGCAGTGGATTACGATCTCGGTCGCAACCGCTTTGCTTATTACGATCTGGACACGGCTAATTACTGGGTATCGGCCGGCAAAGGGAGCCAGGGGAACCAGGGGCATGTGTACCGAAATGATGGGGTAGATATCGGTGTGAAGGAAGGAGATTATTTTATTAACCATTTTGATCTTGGTGAATGGGTGCAATATTCAGTGCAATCTCCCAAGGCTCAAAGACGAAAAATTATACTGTCCCTGCAGACCGAGAAGGGTGGGTCTATGTTCATTCATTTAAACGGGGAAAAACGTTCCATTGTATTAGATACCACAAACGGTCAATGGCAGTCGATGAATGCTGGCGATTTTAAATTCAGAAAAGGGTTGAATGTAATCCGGCTGGAATCTCAGGCTGATGGTATGATGATAAAGCTTATACAAATAGACTGAAAGGTGGAGATTGATGGGGTCATCATTTTTCTACCAATACTAACGGAAAGTCATTACCAAAAGAGTAGCCACTGGGAAATTGTGGCTTGCCCTTATACTTCTCAGAAAGCTCAGGCACACGGTTTTCAATAAACGCGCTCAATTCCTTGACCGTAATTTTTTTATCTCCGTTATCGGCTTTTCCGCCCAGGCCCTCGATCAATGAGTAGGTGAATACACCATGACCCAGATCAGCAAATTCGGTAGCAAATTGTTCCGAGCCGGCTGCTGTAATCCAAAATGTACCAGTGCTTCGGGCCAGTTGTGCCATGGCCTTTTCTTCTTCGGCACCGCGCAAGGCTACTGATTCCAATGCCCCTGATGACTGACACGCATCCAGAATAAAAACTTGTTTCTGTGCATTGATATTTTTTGAAAGTTCCTTTAACTCGGCTGCCGAAATGCCCTTCTCCTGAAGCATTTCGTCATGTCCGTAAAGCTGGGTAATATCATGCGGAACGAGATAGAATTGTGCTTCGATTTGCTTACCCTCCGACATTACACCATGCCCGGCATAGTAGAATACAAATAGATCCTGTTCTTTGGCTTGTTGCTGAATTTCATGAAAGGCTGACAGTATACCGGCTTTCGTTGCTTTGGAATTACGAATGCTTTTAATCACGGGCGGATCAAACAACTTTTGGCTTCCGTTTTTCATGGCCGTTTCAAAGGATGTAGCATCGGCCACGGCATAATTCAGGTTGTACTTTGGATTACGGTATTCATTAATGCCAATGGTTAAAATAAACAGTCGGGCCTTTTCCTCAGTCTTGCCTTCATAGACTACAGAAAAGCGACTCTTTTCTGCATCGAAACCTTGCTTGCTCTTAGCAGTAACATAAAAAAAGTTTTCCGGACCAAAGGCATCGGTCAGGCTCGCTTCGAAAGTCAGCACTGGTTTTATGTCTTCTAGAGTATTAACAGTTCCTACGAGTTTGGTATTCTGAAACAGACGCACTTCTTCAACCAAGGAAAGATTCTTCTCGATAGCAACCTGAATAGTGATGTTTTTCTTGCTGCTCTTAATTGATGGTACAGTTCCGCCCGGCAGTGGTTTTCCGTCAACGGTCTGAATTTTCAGTACGGGAATTTCGCGTGCGGCTTGTTCGACTTTGAATTCTTCCTGAACATGGACCTGAGAAGTAAGTGTGGTAAGCAACCTTGGTGTAAAACTGGCATCGAATGTATTCTCCAGCGGAATGCTTACATAACCCGTTCGCCACGATAAATTCCGGATGGCTTCGAGTGAACCATCCATGCGTCCGTCAGCAGCAACAACCGCCCACTCATCGTTAAAGAGGTGGATATACCCTGACGCATGACTTCAACTTCG
>JALOMI010000121.1 GCA_025455465.1 Cyclobacteriaceae bacterium
TTGATTTACCATAAAAAAAATGGGTTGAAGCCGGACCTTGCCCAACAGCTCAACTTTTATATTGTTGATGTGGGGATATCAGCCTCAACCCAATCTTGGTTTCGGTGCATGGGTATATATTGCGCTGTAAAATTTATCAATGATTTTGAAAAGACGGCTGCAGAAATCGCCATTGATAATGGATATGATTTTGTGATTTGCGGACATATCCATTATCCGGAAATCCGGAAAATTGAAAATGAAAGGGGCTCCGTGGTTTACCTGAATTCCGGTGACTGGGTGGAGAACTTATCTGCCCTGGAATATGACGGGCACGAGTGGAAGATTTATCGGTACAAAAACGATGAACAGGCCAAAAAAATGAAACTGCCCAAACGGCTGATAAACAACCTCGATGCAGATGAAATATTCCGCGATCTGGTCAATGAGTTTCTAATGGTTAAAAAGAAGTGAAAATTTTATATGCCATTCAAGGAACGGGCAACGGTCATCTGGCCAGGGCTGAAGAGGTTATTCCTGTCTTAAAGAAATACGGCAAACTGGATTTGTTTGTCAGCGGTTCGCAAACCGATATATGCCTTACTCATGTGGTTAAATATAAATCCAAAGGCCTTAGTTTTTATTTTGGCAAGAACGGGGGCATCAACTACCTGAAGACTTTTCAGGAGGCCAATACCAAAGCCCTTATCCGTGAGATCAGGGAATTTCCGGCTGATCGCTATGATTTGATCATTAATGATTTTGAACCCATTTCCGCCTGGTCTGCCCGAAGGCATCGTACGCCCTGTGTGGCGCTTAGTCACCAGTCGGCTTTGTTGTCTGCCAAAGTGCCAAAACCCGACTATTACGATCCGGTAGGGGATTGGGTGTTGCATCATTATGCACCGGTTGAGCAGTATGTAGGCTTTCATTTTGCTCGGTTCGACAAACACATCTACACACCGGTTATCCGTCACGCAATCCGGGAATCAACACCTGTAAAGGGTGAACATTACACGGTCTATCTTCCAGCTTATGCTGATGACAAGCTCGTTCCGTTTCTGGCGCAAATTCCCCATGTGCGATGGCATATTTTCTCCAAGCACACGCGTAAACCGTACCATATCGGAGCGCTGTCGGTCTATCCGATTGATAAAGAGGCTTTCGCACAGAGCCTGATCAGTTCCGCTGGAGTTATCTGCGGTGCCGGTTTTGAAACACCGGCTGAAGCATTATTCCTCGGCAAGAAACTGCTGGTGGTGCCGATGAAAAAGCAATACGAGCAACATTACAATGCTGCTGCTCTGCGTGAGCTTGGTGTGCCGGTAATAAAAAACATCAAACAAAAACAGCTGGATAAATTCAAGGAGTGGATTGAGAGCCAGGAAAAAATCGAAATCGATTACCCGGATAATACCGAAGCCGCTGTTGCAGAAGCCATTGAACGCAGCGGATGTCCGGCCTGATAACTTCTTGTACGATTTACAAAACGGTAATACTGTTCTAATGCTCGAGTAATAGCCACGTACTAGCTTAGGTTTCAAAACTGCGATGGGCAAAAGTGATGTTCCGAAAGTGCTGCTGGTGGATGATGACCACGACATCCTGGACCTGCTTCAGTACAACCTGGAAAAGGAAGGCTATCAGGTGAAGGCTGTAGACGAAAGTAAAAAGGTGTTGAAAACAGCCCAGTCATTTCATCCGGATCTGATTGTGATGGACCTGATGATGCCGCATCCAAACGGCATCGAACTGTGCCGCGAACTCAGGCGAATGAAGGAATTTGAAGACACCTACATCTTTTTCCTGACCGCCAAGTCGGATAACTATTATCGCCAGGCGGCTTACGAGACCGGTGCCGATGATTACATCGAAAAAATTATGGGTATCCGCTCGCTCACGCATAAAATCACGGCTGTACTGAAAAAGGACCTGGTGATCCGGAAGCGGCTTTCGGATTTGATTCAGGGTGATATCCAACTGAGAACAAGGACATTATCCGCTATCGTCAACGGAAATGCGATTGCATTGAATAAGCCGGAATTTGAATTGCTTTTCTTCCTGGTGCAGAATGAAGGAAAGCCGGTGAGCGGAAAGCAACTGCTGAACTACATGTGGGGTTCCTCGGTATACCTGACTGAATCTTCCGTTGAAAATTACCTATATAGCGTGCAGCAGAAAATCGGCATGCGGTTGATCAGCCAGTCAACGAAAGGTTGGCGCTATTCTTCAGCCTCCAGCAGTTCAAATACATCGGCCAGCACATCGTAGTTTTTTAGTCCCGGCCGGTCTTCAGCTGTTCCGTCCAGCGCAATGCCAACATGTTGGGCTGCCTCATTCGGTACATCGGATACTTCTTGTATGTTGAGCAAGATGGCGTATGACTTTTCCAACTCCTTACATTTCACTCGTGCAGAAACCGGTATGACGATGTAGCGTAACCGATCTTTTAACGGTAGCATTAATCCGGTTATTTCCTGGAAGGCATCAGTAGTATTGAGCCGGAGGATGAAGGGCAGGGAAGTGGAAGCCAGGAGTGGTAATTCAGCGAGGCCTACTTCCAGTAAATCGGGCTGGTAATTCTTTTCAACAGCAACCAGTGTATCGGCATCGGCAATGCCTTCGCATTCAGCCACCACAAGCGGACCGGTAAACCAACCTCGGATTTCCTGAAAGGCTTCCGGGCTGAGGTAGGCAGGATCCGATTGGGCTACCCTGAACCCGAGCATATCCACACCCATGCCTGCACAATAGCGTGCATCGCTGAGGTTGGTAATTCGCCCTACTTTGACCGTTGATTTTAATGCCATGGCTTATTGAATTATATCCGGTAATTTTGTCTCTGGCGGTTTAAAATTAATGGGTGGAATGCGTAAAGCAAGTTGGGTGATCGGATTTAGGGTTTTGATGATTGCCGTAGCCTCATGGGGCATCACTTCCTGTAACGAATCAACGGTTTTTCCTGAAGACAATTACTTTCCGTTAAGGGAAGGAGTTTACCAGTTATATGAGGTCGAATTGACTGAGTATTCCGCCTTTGAAGAGCCTCAATCGAAGCGATACCAGTTGCGCAGTGAAATTACCGATCCGTTTACGGATGCATCCGGCAAGAAGGTTTACCGTATGATCCGAAGTACGCGTAATGGCACCAACGATCCATGGCTACCCGTAGCTGCCTGGACAATACGAGAAGAATCTCCGTACATAGTTATCTCAGAAGGCAATACATCCTATGCCCGGTTGATCAAACCCGTGCGCAAGAACAGCACCTGGAATGGAAACCGGTTTAACAGTTTACCGGAAGAAATCTATCGTATTGATGCCCATGCCGGGACGTTTACAACAGCGTCCGGAAAAATCTATGCGAACACAGTTACTGTTATTCAGGAAGATCTCAACGAGCTGACCAAAACTGATCAGCGCAAAGAGGTTTATGCCCAGGATTACGGACTGGTATACAAGGAAAGCAAGGTGGTTACTTATGCCTGTTCTGGTGGTGTATGCACCGGCCGGATTGTTGGCGGGTATCACGAAAAATTAACCTTACTGGAGTACCGTGCTGATTAGATTTTATGTGGTGCTGTTATTATTGCTGAGCCTTGCGGTTGAAGCACAGGTTAATCGCTATGTTGTTTTTTTTCGGGATAAAAGCGGCACACCTTATTCGGTAAATAATCCTTCTGGATACCTTTCGCAAAAAGCAATTGAACGAAGGGCTGCACAAGGCATTGCGGTTACAGAAAACGATCTTCCGGTAAATCCGGCTTACATTCAATCATTAACCGCAGTCGGTGCTGATGTATTGTTCACCTCGCGTTGGTTCAATGCTGCCTTGGTAAATGCAGATATATCACTTTTGGGATCTATCGCATCAATGAGCCAGGTGGCAGCAGTCGAACTGGTGGCTCCTGATAATCCGACAACCGGAGGGCGAAACAGGGCAACGAAAGAACAGCAATCGGTGCAGGAAGAACTAACCACGGCTCAGTTATCTATGCTGGGCATCGACCGGATGCAGGCCGATGGATTTCGGGGGGAGGGTATTTCCATTGCCATTTTTGATTCCGGTTTCAGCGGTGTGAATGTTTCGGCTCCGTTTACCAGCATTTTTCAGGAAAACCGGTTTGACCAGGCACTGAGTTACAATTATGTGTCACCAACCTCATCGGTATTCAACAACGATGATCATGGAACGCGTGTGTTTTCGGTTATCGGGGCAAGCATACCGGAGACGTTTACCGGTGGTGCACTGAAAGCCAACTTTTCGCTTTTTGTGACGGAAGATGTCAGTTCAGAATACCGTATTGAAGAATACTATTGGTTGTTGGCAGCAGAGCGGGCTGACAGTGCCGGTGTAGACATCATCAATTCCTCGTTGGGCTACAATACATTCGATCTGAGTTCAATGAATTATGCAAGGGAAGACATGAATGGGCAGACAGCCGTAGTTAGCCGTGCTGCATCACTCGCTGCGGATAAAGGTATGTTGGTGGTTACCAGTGCAGGAAATGAAGGTGCTGATGCCCGCTGGCGTATTATCACGGCTCCGGCTGATGCGGATAATGTTCTTGCTACAGGTAGTGTAAACAGTGGGGGATTGCGCAGTGGCTCAAGTTCAACCGGTCCAACCAGTGATAATCGTATAAAACCTGATGTAATGGCGTTGGGTGTGGCCACTGCGGTTATACGGGGCAACGGACAAATGGCCGCTAACTCCGGCACATCATTTTCTGCGCCACTGGTTACAGCACTTGCGGCTGGCGTATGGCAGCGCTACCCCATGTTAAAGGTAAACGAGCTTATTGAACTGATCCGGTCAACGTCCAGTCAGGCAGACAATCCGGATAACCTGAACGGTTATGGAATCCCAAATTACAATGCCATTGTCAATGTCATGGAGCCCATTCAGCAGACTGAACAACTGGCTGTATTTCCTAATCCGGTAAAAGAAGATGCCATTACCTTGCGGGTAAAAGAGCCGGGCAGTCTTCAACAGGTAAGTTATACCCTATACACCCAGCATGGGCAGGTGATTCAATCCGGAAATTTTCAGTTTTCCTGGAGCCTGCCGCAATACCAGATTGATGTATCATCCGTGTCATCCACACTGCTCTTGCTGCAGATCAAAATGGATAATCAGCAGCGCACTTACAAAATTGTACGTTTACGTTAAGATTGTGCACCTTGCCCTGCACGGCACAGTGCCTTCACCCTGTATATTTGCAGAAACCACTTTATGCAACAACCAATAATTGCTCCCTCCATTCTGGCAGCTGATTTTGCCAACCTTCAGCGCGAAGTTACCATGCTCAATGAAAGTGCAGCCGACTGGGTACACGTTGATATTATGGATGGCATGTTTGTTCCGAATATCAGCATGGGCCTCCCGGTTGTGGAAGCCATCAACCGGCACAGCACCAAGCCGTTGGACGTTCATCTGATGATTATACAACCTGAGCGGTACCTGGAAGCTTTTCGTAATGCCGGGGCATCCGTCATCACAGTACATGAAGAAGCTTGTCCCCACCTGCACAGAACATTGCAACAGATTAAATCCCTGGGCTGTAAGGCTGGTGTAGCATTAAATCCGCATACGCCTGTTCAAAGTTTGGAGGACATTATTCACGATATCGACCTGGTGTGTGTCATGGCTGTTAATCCCGGTTTTGGCGGACAAAAATTTATTGAACATACCTACCGAAAGGTGGCCCGGTTAAAGGAAATGATTCTTTCTTCCGGTTCGAATGCATTGATCGAAATTGACGGTGGTGTTAACCTTACTAATGCACCTGCGTTACGGTCAGCAGGGGCGGATGTGCTGGTGGCTGGTAATTTTGTTTTCAGTTCGGCAAACCCGATAGACATTATCCGTCAGTTGAAGGAAATTTAGCAGCGATGCTTTAATCGGCAGGATTTTTGATAATTTATTGTGGTCTTTAATTTCTGAATTATGCGATACGCCATTCTTATTGTTATTTTGCTTACGGCAGTCTCCTGCAGTCGGAAAGTAACCCGCATTGATCCTTCCACTCAGATTGATTTAAGCGGCCGCTGGAATGATACCGACTCCCGCAATGTTGCCGATCAGATGATCCACGACTTGTTCAAGTCTGATGCTTACCAGAAATACGCCAGTAACCTTGGCCGGAAACCGGTTATCGTCATCAGTTCCATCCGGAATAAGACCAGTGAACATATCGATGCAGGCAATTACATCAAGAAGTTTGAAATCGTCATTCATAATTCCGGTATGGCCGATCTGGTGGAGTCAGAAGATTTCCGTGATAAAGTCAGGCAGGAGCGTGCAGAGCAGCAGGATTTCGCTGATCCAGCCACTGCGGCCCGTTGGGGAAAGGAACTCGGTGCTGATTTGATTCTTTTCGGTGAAATGAATTCCGAAACCGATGTCTATAATAAGAAGCGGGTAGTTAATTACATCACCACACTCTTTCTGACCGACATTGAAACCAACCGCAGGGTTTGGTACGGACAGCACGAGATCAAGAAATTCATCAAGAATTAAAAAGTATTTTATGCTGCAGCGAAGCATCATGTGCTTTGTGTTGATGCTGCTCGCAGCCTGTGCTTCCTTTTACGAAAGCACCTACGAATACAATCGTCAGTTTGAACAGGGAAACCTTGAACAGGCGCTGAAAACGCTGCGCTCCAGCAATGCGTATAATCGCACGCATGCACAGTTTCTGAATTACGTGAATAACGGTTTGCTGCTCTCCGTACTTGGCAACTATGAGGAGAGCAATACCTGGTTTGAGAAGGCCTTTCTGTTCGGTGAAGATTACCGAATCAACATCGCCCGCGAAGCCGCATCTTACCTCACCAACCCGACTGTGACCATTTATCGGGGGGAAGATCACGAACACTTGATGTTGCTGTATTACAAAGCCATCAACTTCATGAAGATGGAGCGCTATGAAGAAGCACTGGTAGAATGTCGAAGGCTGAATATCCGCTTAATGCAACTTTCAGACCGGTATGCATCGGAAAATAAATTCAGGCGCGATGCTTTTGTTCATAACCTGATGGGCATCATTTACCAGGCGACCAACGACTGGAATAACGCGTTTATCGCGTACCGTAATGCCGTGCAGATTTATGAAGAAGACTATCAGCCGATGTTTAACGTAGGTGTACCTGAACAACTGAAATATGATTTATTGCTGGCTGCCAGACGTTCCGGTTTCAGGGATGAATTCGATTTCTATCAGCGCAAATTTGGGATGAGCGAATTTTCGGAAACACAATCAGCGGGTAACCTTGTATTTTTCTGGCACAATGGCCTGGGGCCGGTTAAAGATGAATGGAGTATCAATTTTTTCATCAGGCGCGATGGTAATATGTTTGTTTTCTATAACGAGCAACTGGGGCTTTTCTTTCCGTTTCCGGTAAATGATGAACGGGAGAGTGCTTCGCTCAGCAAAATGGAAGTCTTTCGGGTGGCTTTTCCCCGATACGTTGAACGCCCGTTGTTTTATCAATCCGCAATACTGCGGCTGAACGGTGAAGACTATCCGCTACAACTTACAGAGAGTGTTAACCGCATTGCCTTCAAGTCGCTGGAGCAACGCATGGTCTTCGAATTCAGTAAGGCGTTGTTGCGCGTGGCCATGAAAAAATCGCTGGAGTACAGCATGCGCAAAGAGGATGAGGGACTTGGCAGCATGATCGGACTGATCAATGCCATGACTGAAAAGGCCGATACCCGCAACTGGCAAACACTTCCGCACAGTATTTTTTACACCCGTTTGCCCCTGAATGAAGGAATGAACCAGGTCACTTTTTCTATGGTCATGCCAGACGGAAGAAAAGATGACCATCCTTTTAATTACAAAGTCAAACCCGGGCAGACCTTGTTCCACACCTTCACGTCCATTGAAACCCGCAGCCCGATTCGCTGATGCGAAAAGATTGTTGAAAAAGGCTATTTTTGGCTTTAATGAGGGAATTATCTGATTGCCAACCAATCCACTTCACGAATAACGCGTAGCCTCTGAAATCCTCAGCATCCATATTTGTCATTGCTTTTGTCCTGTTGGCAGGTCTGGCTGTGGCCCAGCGAAAAGACAAGGAAAAAGATCAGGATTATAGCATCCCGCTGGATCGTTTCTATGTGGACAGGGAAGGTCCGAGTTGGATCAGGATTATGCTCAGTAAAGTCAATTTCGGATTAAGCACCGGATATGGACGAACAACATTCCGGCATGAACTGACAGGTTTCTCCCTTAGCCAGCCAACTAGCGGTCAACCCTTGCTCTTTAACCCGGCAACACCTGCTGTGGGTTACAACAATTGGTTTAACCAATTAACACCGGTTACGATTACTCCGTCTCCTTCGGATTATATTGTTTCCTCAGATACAGCTTCGATTGGTTTCAGGAACCGGTCATTTCAGATACCTGTTCGGGCTACGCTGCATGTCGAGGTCGGTAAATTCCGAATCGGAGGCGGTTATTCGCTTGATTTCACCCGTGTAGGTGATTTTGAATCCATATATGACCCGGAAAACATTTCGAATTTCGTTCCGGATATAGAAAGTTTTACGCTGCGTAAATATTTTCTCCTGGCAGGAGTTTCTGTTTACCGCTACGATAATTACCTGCTTACGGCCGACATCAATCTTGGAGGATATGGATTGGGAAACAAATTTGATAATACCATTATCGACCGGGGTATGTTCTTTAACCTTGGGGCAACTCTTGAGCGTGACATGTCTGAATATTTCAGGTTATTCATCAGGCCTTCTTATGAAATCAAAGGGTACGACCTGACGATTGCTGAGGCAGGACGATCCATCAGACACCAGATGAATGCCTTTAATCTTCATGTTGGAGCGACCTATCGGATACCAGAATTGCGCAAGTGTTTTATCCCGGAATGCCGTGCGCAAATCAACCATGCTCATGGCAACCGGGAATACCGAAGCCGGGTTCATCCGATCTATAAAAAGCAAAACCCGCACTACGGAGAGAACTATCCCAACCTGATCAAATACAAGGGTAAAAACAAGCGCAAGCTCAATCCATACTGACCCCTTTTCGAGAGGCAAAAAAAATCGGTAAAAAGTCGCTAAAAGGCTCACTAATAAGGCTTTTTGAAGCCCATTTTATGTATCTTGCAAGGCCTAAAAACCACCGCCTAAACGGTTTGTTTGAAGGCAATTATTCGATCATACTAATACACCAATTGTGGCAGACGAAAGCAGTGGACTGACTCCTGGTCGGCAGAATATCATACCCATCAATATTGAAGATGAAATGCGCGGAGCCTACATCGATTATTCGATGTCCGTGATCATTTCCAGAGCCTTACCCGATGTTCGGGACGGATTAAAGCCGGTGCACCGCAGGGTACTTTTCGGTATGCTCGAACTGGGTGTTAATTATAACAAGCCTTACAAAAAATCAGCACGTATTGTCGGGGAAGTGCTTGGTAAATATCACCCCCACGGAGATGCATCTGTTTACGATACCATGGTACGTATGGCCCAGGACTGGTCCATGCGTTATCCTTTGGTTGACGGACAGGGTAACTTCGGTTCGATTGACGGTGATGCCCCGGCCGCCATGCGTTATACCGAGGCACGCCTTCGCAGAATCGCGGAAGAGATGCTGGCCGATATCAACAAGGAAACGGTTGATTTCCAGCCCAACTT
>JALOMI010000007.1 GCA_025455465.1 Cyclobacteriaceae bacterium
AACCGACTCAATGTCGTTCGGGTTGATGGAAGCCAGCGGGTTGGACGAACCTTGTGTGGTCTGGCCGAAGCGGCTCAGCTGTACACCGTCAATAATCCACAGTGGGTCGTTGTTAGCGTTAATGGAACCTACACCGCGGACACGAACGGTCAAAGCGCCACCCGGAGCACCGGAGGCCGACTGTATCTGTACACCGGCTAGACGTCCCTGTATACCGCGGTCAACAGACTGCACGGGCAGGTTCTGGAATACATCTCCCTTCACGGAAGAAATGGAACCGGTGAGGGTCCGCTTTTCCTGAACACCGTAACCGGTAACCACCACTTCAGAAAGCCTGCGGCCATCTGCACATCCACGACAGCGCGGCTGCCTACCTGTACTTCCTGGGTCTTCAGACCGATAAATGAAAATACGAGTACAGGGCTGGAGCCGGAGACACTGATGGAATAATTTCCACTAACATCGGTCACTGTACCGATGGTAGTACCTTTCAGGGTGACGTTTACTCCCGGCAACCCTGATCCATCCTCTTGGGAAGTAATTTTCCCTGTAACGGTACGCTCCTGCGCCCAGGCTGTGCTGAGCGGAAGAAGTAACGCTACAACCATTACTTGTAGAATTCTCTTCATGAGTTAATTATTAGGTTAACGTTAAATTTTAGCGTGGTAAAAGTAAAAAAGAAAGCCTATCAACAAAATCCGCAGACGGAAAATTAGACCCTTTGAAAAAAGATTATTCCGGCCGGTCAAAATATTATACTATTGGTATGGGGCCTATTGTTGCCTCAACGAAATTTAATTCGGATAGCCTATTTGTTAAGAAACTGAAAGAGCTTCACCAGGTCTGTCTCGCTGTTAAACCGGATATTCTCGGTTTTAATATACTTTTCGGTTTGTTCAGCTCTTCCTTGCAGCAGGGGTTCCAGGCTTTTCTTTGACTTGATGCGGGTTAATTCAGTACCCTGGTTAAAGTAAAACGCTTCCTTTTTCAGGATGCGGGCATCCTTGCTGCCCACATTGAGCGCAGGGTTGAAATCCGGCTTTAAAATCTCGAGCCTGAGCTTTTTATACAGGGAATATTTTCCCTCCGCCAATACTTCAATAAAACCGGAAACTTTCGCACCGTCTTCTGTAAAATCACGGGCATTGATCAACACCCGTGTTGTTCCGGTTAACGAATCCAGCCAGATCATGTCTTTCACTAAGGCGCCCTGCAAGACCTTAACCCCACCGGAAAGTTTAAACTCAAATTCATTCTTGTAGATATCAAACCGGATCAGATAGCCTTCAATTGCTTCACTGCGGTTATACATCAGCAGGGAAGACTGTGCCCAGTGGTTATCCCAGTACGTATCGCCAATTACATCGGGCATTTCATAGGAGGAAAATCCGGAGATCATATCACCCGATTGCAGTTTGCCGCCCAACTGCTGCAACCGCCAGTTAAAATTATTGGCACGCACAGCAGGTGTGAGCGGATCTTGCGCCTGAAGTTGAAACGCAGCAACGAAAACTAAGCCCAACGCCAACTGCTTTGTAAGCAACGATTCAAATCGGTAGTACATATGATCAGGTTTATAAATAATTAGCTTTCTGATGGATAAAGGTACAGTAATTCATCAGTGCCAATCACAAATTTTGTTACCAAAAAAAATGGCCGGTTGAAGCCGGCCATTCCTTTTTAAAGTACACTTGATTACAGTTTGGTTAAACGCAGTTGGATGCGCATGCCCCAATCGCAATAACCGTTTCTTCTTCCATACTCATCAGCATCATCATCCACACCGATGGTAAACGAATCACCGACAGCCAAACCAGCGGTGTTGCTGTAAGCGCCACGGTTAGGAGTATTTGCTTGAGGTAATCCGGCTGGTAAGGTAAACGCACCGGGGTTAAATGAGCCCGGAGGCGGAAGCTGCCAGTAGAAAATACGGGTGGTATTTCCCGGGCATGGAACTGTCGAGCTCTGTACCGGTAACCAAACCAGGCCATTCTCCATGTTGATGCGCATCTTCACGTTCGAACCGCGATAGCTCACGGTGAATTCACGCTCGGTAGACAGACCTCCGGTAACCTTGGTCAGTGTTACGTTCTGATCCGGGAAGTATTTCTGGTTTAACCGGGAAGGAAACGCGAGCGAATGCAATTCTGCATTGTGCTCACGCGACCAGACAGCAGTTTGCGTCAAAGAGAAGTTGCCGGTCCAGCTATCTGCGAGCAGGCTGCGCACCACAACGGTATAGGTGTACGGAGCGCTGTAAAACTGACCACCGGTAATGTTCGGAGTCATGTTCGCTTCCGCTGTTTTGGCAAATGCCGAATTAACAGCCGCCTGCGGATTCAATACTGAAAACGTGCGACCGTCTTTCAGCACCTGTACCCAGCGGAAAACAATCTGGTCAGCAGCAATCAAGTTGCCGGGGAAACCCACCAGCAAACCGGCACCATCCGGGTCAGCCGTAATGGTATTCAGCGCGGTTAACACTTCATTTGCCGTGATACGGATGCGCGCACGGACATACTCTGAAATGGTTGGCTGAGCAACCGGCTGGAAACCGGAGGCGTCCACTGTTTTCACCAATACTTCGTTCGTAAGACCTGTACCCCTTCTGTGGGATACATAAAAACGAATCTCCTGGAGATCTTTTCCTCCGTTCGGGTCCACTGACTCCCACACCACATCGAAGCCGGAGTTATTCAGATCATTAAGATCAAACACATTGGAGCTTACGCTGTACATGCGCAAATAGGCACCTGTTGTTCGGTCATCATACGGAAGGGGATATAAACTCTCATCCCGGCAGGACACCACCACCAGCAGCAGCATCATTAAGGTTGCATATAAAATCTTCTTCATCTTGTCTTGCTTTTTGAGATTAGAAATCAAGGTTTGTCGTGTTCTTATCCCAGAATACCTTACCGGCCAGATTCGTTTTCTGATCGATGGAACCGTTCAGGTTGGCCGCGTTGGCCGGATACCAGAATGATCTCGGGAAAGGACCGGGTTCCGGGTTGATTACCGGCTGCATGCCGGTAGGCTTGCCGGTTCTGCGGTACATGTTGTACGCTTCAACGCCATTACAATAAGAAGCAATCCAGTACTCACGGGCTACATAATTCATCGCTTCAGCTGCTGAAACAGCAACGCGGTCATCGTAGGCTGCCAGTGCACTGGCCAGGTACGCATCGCGGTCGGCTTCGTACGTAGCCAACGGATAGAAGGTGTTGATGGTCGTTGCCTCAGTCGGAGGTGCTGCACCAATTCCAAATGTTCCGTTAACCGAGAATGTACGTACGTCATTCATCGAGAACAGAATTCCGTTGCGGTAATGATCACGGGCATTGCCTGTTGTTCCCAATGTTAATGCCGCTTCAGCAAGCATAAACTGCACAAACGAACGCATCATGATGGGCTGCATGCCGGCACCGCGCATACCCTGGGTTTGGGCAACACCGGTATTCACGTTGGCATCAAAACGGCCACCGGAAGGGTAAACACCCCAGGCGGTGCGTAAGAAACCATCCGGAGGAATACCCTGCGGATCTACGTGGTCGCGACCCCAGTAACCGCGATCGGTCGGGAGACAGAACGTACGCTCCCATGCCGGGCTGGCTGCGTTTCTGGTGGGATGCGTTGGAGCTTCACCCATTGGCGGCATTCCTGCTTTCGGGTTAAGAACAACCTGAGTACCCGTGGAGAAAGGGTAATGCAGCGGAGTGGCCTGAACCACGCAACGAACCTGGTTCGGATCGGAACTGTTCACGTTGGTTTGACGGTAGAAATAGAACCGGATGCGCGGATCGCCAGGGGCACCATTCTGCTGGGCGTTGTAGCCGTAGAACATATGCCACATGTACCAGTTGCTCATGTAAGCGCCACCACCACCGAGGTAGTTTTGATTGAATCGCGGATGGCGGGAATCCGGGTCAGCCTGGTTGATACCATAACGGAAGATAAAGTTGTGGTTGGCATCGGTAATCAAACGGCCGTCAGCAATAACTGCATTGATACCGGCAGTATTACCCGTGTTCAGGTGGATCTTCAGTTTGATCGAGTTCGCTGCACGAACCCAGAAACCAAAGTTACCATTGTAATAAAGGTCCTGTACAACAGGGGCACCGGGATTCAGGCGGCCTCCTTGAACCGTGGAAGGCGTAGTCAGGTCATCAATGGCCTTGTCCAATTCGGCCAGAGCGACAGCGTAAACATCACTGGAATTATCCAGCTTCGGGTTAAAATTGCCCGATCCAATGAACGCTTCCGAATACGGCACATCGCCAAAATAATCCACCAGGGTTACCAGAATGTAGGCTTTGAATACCCTTGAAATTCCGGCATGACGAGCCAAACCGTTGGCGTCTGCATTTTTCAGCAGCGTCTCAATGTCATATAGTACGTTGGCATAAGCGCCAGACCACGTTCCGTTGAACGACTGAGGCGTATACACGTTATCGTATAACGAACCGCCTGAATTCAGCTGACGGGTCATCTGCATGCCAAATGAACTGACACCGTTGAACCATCCGGGGAAACTCACCTGAATATTATTCAGCAAGAGGTTCGCCAGGGCTTGATTCGGCTGTACTGCGTTCGGATCTTCCTGTAATTCCAGGGTACAGGAAGCACCGGCAACCAGTACGATCGAAAGAAATAATGTCTTAATGTATTTCATAAGTCAAATCCTTTATTGGTTAAAACGTAACCCGTAAAACTGCACCATACCTTCTCATACTCGGGCCTGTGAGGTAGTCGAAACCAAGACCGTTATCAACACCCTGGCTGGAAACTTCCGGATCGAAGTTCACATACTTGGGCACATTCACCGCATTGAACCACAGGTTATTACCGGTCAGGATAATGGAGGCTGAACGGATCGGTCCGTTACCCAGGATGGAAGCGGGGAAGTTGTACGACAGAGAAATTTCACGCAAACGAATTACTGTGGCATCAAACATGGCATTGTCGTTCCGGTTAAAGAACTGGGAGTTGAAGCCATAGTCGGCAGCTGTCACGTAAATATCGTTCGGTATATAATTCGGAGTGCCGTCAGCATTTGTTCCGGATTGCCTTACACCGGGCAATAAGAATACCTGGTCGCGGTCAAAATTATCCCTACCGGCCAGTACACCACGGGCTAACAGACCGGATGCTGTCGAAGCATACATCTTGCCGCCATGGCGGTAATCAAACTGGAATGACAAGGAGAAATTCTTGTAACCAAAGGTGTTGATTAAGGTGGTGAAGTAGCGGGCGTTGGGGTCACCCAGTTCAACCAGCAGCGGGCTGATCACATGAAGGCCGTCAGCACCGACAATCTTGTTGCCGTTCGGGTCACGCGCAATACCTTGTCCTTTGATAATGTTGGTCGGTCTTCCCGGAACGGCAAAGTTACCCAGGTCGGTAAATCCGTTTAATACAATTTCAGAGATGTCACCGCCCAGATCAACTACTTTAGGTCTAACCATGGTATAGTTCCAGGTCACATCCCAGGTAAATCCATTGTTCAACTTCAAGGCGTTACCTGTAATCGCGAATTCAATACCCCGGTTTTCCAGCTTACCAATGTTACCCAGGGTGTTGGTAAAACCAGTGGCCGGATCGATTTGAATATTCGTGATCAGATCGCGTGTTCCGCGGTTAAAGGCGGTGAAATCAAGGTTGATCCTGTTATTGATAATGCGGGCTTCAAAGCCGGCTTCATATTCCTGCTGCAGCTCGGGTCTCAGGTTACGATTACCCAGCTGGTTCGAAATAGTTTGAACGCCAAAGATGGAACCACCGGCATCTGCAAAAGCACGCAGGTTCTGCGATACGATATCGCGGGTACCATAGGGGTTCGGAAAACCGGCAGAAGTACCGTAGCCGACACGCAGCTTCAGGTAATTCAACGTATTCGACTTCATGCTGGTAACCAATTCCGTTGGCAGGAAGGACACGGAAGCACTGGGATAGAAGATGGAATTGTTAGCCTGTTCCAGGGCAGAGTTCCAGTCGTTACGACCGGCCAGGTTCACGAAGAGGTAATCCTTGTAGTCAAAGGAGAAGTCTCCGTAGATACCATAGCGCTGCTGTTCTACGGTGCGGTAGAATACGCGACCGTCAAACGCCACGGCACGGGAGGCTGAGGTGCTGAAGTTCGAATGGCGCATCAGACCATACACCGTCTGGAATTCAGAATAAATACCATCCCGCTCGAAGTAGTCGTTACGGGCATTACCACCCACACGACCAGAAAAATTCAGGTCGGAAGTGATCTGCTTGGTCATGGAGAAAATCAGGTCATGGTTCCAGATGGTGTTCTGCAAGGTTTGAGTCTGCAGGATACCATTGTTTACAACAGGATAGGCAGGACCTACACCTTTATTGTACTCACTGCTCTGATTTTGTGTATAGGTATCCAAACCTACACGGTACGACAATGACATGTTATCATTGAAATCGTAGGATAAGGTAGTCGAGTTGAAGAACCGGTTGGTCCGGTCTTTTTCCAACAGGTTAAGGCCAATCCAAATGGGGTTCGGAATACCCTGGTCACCGCGGTACCAAACCTGACGATTATCTAGTTCTGTCTGGTAGGGGAATAATTCGTTATCAAGAATATTCATGCTGCGCGGAGTATACAGGAAGTTTGCAAACAGGGATGGAATACCGTTGAATGATGCACCGCCACCGGTAGCACCGTTCAGCGGAGGTGTCTGGAATTCCGTATTCGTATACATCAACGATGACTTGATGGTGAATTTGGACGTAACCGAAGCGGTAAAGCCTGTAGAGATATTCAAGCGCGACAAATCGTTGGTCGGCATATAGCCTTCTTCGGTGGTGTACGCTACGTTGGCATTAAAACTAAGCTTATCTGATCCACCCGTAATACCCACAGCCGTATTGGATACAACACCGTCACGGAAATATCCGCCCACACTGGGTGCTGCTTCATAGGGAATTCGTTTAAAGAACGTCTGAGGAAATGCGTTCCGCAGGGTTGCATCAGAGATGAACTGATACGGATGGTTCACGGAGTCAACTTCTGTGAAAGCCGGACCATAGTTACTGAAAAAGTTTCCAAACAACTGCTGAAAACCAACTCCGTAGTCACTCTGGAAATCAGGCAAGGAAGCAATCTGGTTAACTGAAAGCGACTGCTGGAAGCTCACTTCCGCCTGCTTGCGCTTGCCGGAACCCGCCTTGGTGGTCACCAGGATAACCCCGTTACGGCCCTGGTCACCATACAACACGGTTGCCGCGAGACCTTTCAGTACGCTGATGCTTTCGATGTTGTTCGGATCCAGGTCCAGGAATCGGCTGGTTGACGTAGCAGCACCTGCACCAAACGCACCGCTGGCAGATTGGTTGGTGGACGAGTTGAACGGAACACCGTCAACTACCCATAGTGGCTGCGTGGAACCGGTAAGGGTGGAGAAACCACGAATGTTGATGCTGGCACCGGTACCGGCAACACCACCGGTGGGGTTAATGACCACACCGGGAACCTTACCCATCAAGACACGGGAGATGTCGTTCATGGGGCGGGCCGCGATCTGATCCTGCCCTACCGAGCTGGTGGCATAACCAAGCGCTTTCTTTTCACGGGCAATACCCTGACCGGTTACCACCACTTCCTGAAGCTGGGTGGCGTCAAGGGCCAGTGAGATGTTAACCGTGGTGCGTTCTCCGATGGCAATTTCCTGCGTCTGCAGGCCAATGAACGAGAACACCAATGCCCCGCCAGTACCGGGGACTGAGATTGAATACCTTCCGTCTGCATCGGTGGCCGTTCCTACGGTGGAACCTTTCAAGACCACGTTTACACCCGGAAGAGGGGAACCGTCTTCGGTCGATGTTACACGACCCGAGACCGTTCTTTCCTGTGCCCATGCCGCACTTAGCGCGAACAGGAGCACGACTGAACTGAGTACAAGTCTCCTCATAAGTTTAAGTTTAGGTTAATTGAATTAAGGTAATTCGACCAAAACTATAAAAAATCGGATAACCGCAAGTCTCCCTACAGAAGAATTTTGAGAATTAAATTTTTGCAGAATTTTATTTGGTCCTACTGGATCAGGAACTCAATCCTGCGATTTTGCTGCCGTCCGCTTTCGGTATCGTTTGAAGCGACTGGACGTGCTGATCCATAGCCTTTCCAGGCAATTCGGTTCTTTGAAATGCCTCCTTCCACAAGGAAATTATAGACGGCCTGTGCGCGCCTCTCGGACAGCTGCTGGTTGTATGCAACTTGACCAACATTGTCTGTATGCCCGCTGATTTGTATAGCGATATTGGGGTTCTCCTGAAGGAACCGAATGACCTTTTGCAATTCCGTGATGGATTTTTCCTGCAGGGCGTACTGATCAGTAGCAAAGAAAATATTGTTGAGTACGACACTGGATCCTTTGGATACGGCATCCAGGGCAATATTCATAATGACCGGTTCGAAGTTGACGACCTCCGAATAATTGAAATGCGAACTCTTAAACAGGTAGCCGCGCCTGTTGGTAAAGAGGGCATATTCCGATCCGCGGTTCAGAACAATCAGGTACTCACCGGTTACTGAATCGGACTGAACAATGGATTCCGCCTCGTTGGTGGCCAGGTTAATCAACTCTACCGTAGCGCGCAGTGGCTTACCCGTGCGGCTGTCCGTTACCTTTCCCCTCACGAAATTGCTCCGGTTGATGATCCGCTCTTCTTCCGGTATCAGCATTTCGAAAATCTTGCTGCGGTTTCCTTTTTCACCGGTTTCCTCGTGGGAGAAATAGCCACGCTCACCATCCGCGGTAATGAATAGGGCAAACTGATCTTCGTGATCATTCAGCGGCCTGCCGGCATTGACCGGTTCTGACCATCCGGCACTCGTCCGGTCCGAAAAGAAAATATCAAATCCTCCAAAGCCAACATGACCTTTTGAGGCAAAGTACAGCCGGCTGCTATTGGCATGGATGAAGGGGGATATTTCATCAAAGACCGTGTTAACCGGGGCTCCCAGATTTACAGCGCGCGTCCAGTTTCCTTTCTCATCCAGCGTAGACATCCATACATCACGTCTGCCAAGTCCTCCTTTTCTGTCAGATACGAAGTATAACGTGCGGCCATCCGCTGAAAGTGAGGGTTGCGATTCCCACTCAGAAGAATTTACGTTAGGCCCAAGATTAACCGGAACGCTCCATTCATCACCGGTCTTGATACTCTGAAAGAGATCACAGCTTCCATAACCCTGGCGCCCGATACACGAGGTAAAAATCAGCTTGCGTCCATCAGCCGAAATGGTGCAGGTGCCCTCATTCAGTTGCGTATTGATGTTGCCTGAAATGGATTCAGGAGCCATCCATCGCCCTTGCCCGTCTTTGCGGGAAATCACCAGGTCTTCATCATGCTCCGTACCGTTGCCCAGCCTGCGGGTAAAAATCAGTCCCTGCTGATCGGCTGTAAGTACAGGAAAATATTGCAGCGCAAAACGGTTAACCGTGTCACTCAGCGCGCGCAGCTGATACTTCGCGTTCATCACCGAATTCGCCTGGGCGAATTCCGCATTTCTTAAAAATTGTTCAGCCTGGCTTACCTTCTGACGGTTTTGATTTTCCACCCGTATGTAATCGCGCAGGTATTGTATTGCTTTCTCGTATTGGCCCGTGATCAGGCTGGCTTCACCAAGATCATACCAATACACTTTTTGCTTGCGCAAATCAGTCGTGAGTGAAAGCCCCTTTTCATAATTAACAATAGCCTGCGGATAATTGCGCATACTCATATACACCAATCCCAACCGGTAATAGGCTTCTGCAAAATTTTTGTCCTTGTCAATGGCCTGGTTCAACAACCGGATGGCTTCCGCATATTGCCCGCGTACGCGATAGTTGTCAGCTTCCTGGTACAACTCAATCGCCTTTTTCGAATTCGTGCTTAACGGAACCTGGGCCACCGATGTAACCCATGATAATGACAGGCTCAACACGAAAAGTGAAGCTTGAATAACTCGCTTAAATCGGTGGTGTGTCATTAACGGAACCATTACTTGCTTAAAGCTATTGAACAATGTTGGATACCGGAAAAGTTGGCCCCTGAAATTCCAGCATCGAATTAATAAGCTGGATGGTTTTAAACTTGCTGATATCCTGCACCGAGATCTGATCTTCACGGATTTCACCGGCATCCAGTAAACACTGCCGCATAGTACCGCACAGCAACGGAAGTGCCGGAGTAACGCGAACATGGCCATCAGAAAAAACAACATTGGCATAGGATGTATCGGTTATGTATCCGTTGCGAATCAACAGCACATCATCACAAGACGACCGGAGTTGAACAAGTTCATGGATAGCATCCCGGTTTTCCCACTTCAAGGCATAATCCAGATGATCGGCCTTAACCATGCGCAGGCTGCTGACCGGTACCGGTGAGTAGGGAATAAACTCTACGTGCTGTATTCCGGATGCATTGTACACTAAACGGCACTTAAAGATTCCCTTCTGCGGATATGCTGCTGATTTGAAATAACTGTCAAGATCAGGCAGAACGGGATTATCATGAAGCCATGCCAGCGAATGATCGATGCGCTGCTGATGAAACCTCAGCCGGGCAAATTGTCCGTTTTCCAATCGGATCGATTCAATCAACCGGTACATAAATCTTGTCCAGCGCTTCCTGAAATTCTTTTTCTACCTCGCTTTGCGTGGTGATGCCTCCTCCGCTGCGATAAAAATATTCACCACTCCGGTTTTCGATATAGCGGATGATCACCGCACTATCAAGATTCCTTCCGTCAAAGTATCCGAATACTCCGGTGTAGTAACCGCGGGGCTCTCCTTCGGCTGCTGCAATAACTTCCAGGGTCTTTGGCTTGGGCGCACCACTCACCGAGCCTGCCGGAAGTAAGGCCAGCAAGATATCTCCGAGTTTGTTTCGGTAATCGTCAGACAAAACTCCTTCCACCACGGAGCTTACCTGCAATAATTGTTTTTGCTGGGTGTTGATTTCATCAATATACCGGAAGCGGCTTACGTGCACGCCACTGGCCACCTGGCTGAGGTCGTTGCGGATCAGGTCAACGATCGTGACATGTTCGGCCATTTCCTTGGGATCAGACAGGATGCGTTGGCGAGCTTGTGGTATGCCGGCATCAATGGTGCCTTTCATCGGGTAAGCGAAAATTTTCTGATCCTGCATGCGGATAAATGTTTCCGGTGAAAAGGTGAGAAACTCATCCTGATACAACAGTTTGTACCGTGACCGGCTGATGTGAAACAACTCCTGCAGCGAATTAGAAATTTCAATTTTTGTGCGGATGGTCAGGTTTGTAAGAAAGGAATCTCCCAGCAAAAGGTGCCTGTATACCTGATTAAACTGCTGCAGATAAAGCGACTGCAAGGGTGCATGCCGGATTAATTTTACCACTGGCTGTTCCAGGGTTTGTGCTTGCAGATTGCCAAAACCGTTGATGTTGAAAAATATGTTTCGCGAAGCGCATTCATCCAGCGGCATCACCACCGGCTTTTGCATTTCAAAATCAATGAGGAAGAAACAAGGCGTCCGGTTGCCTCCGTAATGATTCAGCGCTTCTGCAAATGCTGCTTTATCCATGTGTTGTAAACATCCCTTATGAACGATGCTTACGGAATGTTCATGTACTTATGTACCTGCAGGGAAACCTGCCATTGCGGATGGGCCTTGATGTAGTCGATGATCAACGGTAGCATCTCCTTTTCCTTTGACCACTCCGGCTGTAAAAACAGTTTACAATCGGGACGAACCTTGCCGGCAAATTCTTCAGCCCAGCTGAAATCGCTTTTGTTGTAGATCACCACTTTCAGCTCATCGGCTTGCGCATAGACAGATGAAACCGGTGCCTTGAATTTCTTCGGTGAAAAGCACACCCAGTCCCACGTGCCGGTCAGTGCATACGCTCCCGATGTTTCAATATGTGTGCGAAGACCTGCATGTTGTAATGCCAGCGTTAACTGTTGGAGGTTATACATGGCCGGCTCACCACCGGTGATCACTGCGATGGTGCTGCCGGATGCCTTGGCTTTTTCAACCATGGCCTCCACCGACACCTGCGGATGTGCAGCCGCATCCCATGATTCTTTCACATCGCACCAGACACAGCCAACATCACATCCGCCCAGGCGGATAAAGTAAGCGGCATGTCCCTGGAAAAAACCTTCTCCCTGAATGGTATAGAAGTCTTCCATCAGTGGCAACATATCCTGTTGGGCTTCAGCCGTGGAAGAAATCGTACGGGTGGTCACGGAATCCATCGCAGTGATGAATTAAGGATTGCGCAGTTCAGTCGCACGCAAGGTATTGAGCAGCAAAGAAGCGATGGTCATCGGACCAACACCACCGGGCACGGGTGTTATGAAGGAACACTTCGGTGCTACGGCAGTAAAGTCAACGTCCCCCTTCAGGGCATAGCCGTTCTTAAACTGGGGGCCTTCTACACGCGTGGTGCCCACATCAATAACGACAGCACCTTCTTTCACCATGTCTGCGGTAATGAGGCCGGGTTTGCCTACGGCAACAACGAGTATATCCGCCTGTCGGGTAAAATGCGCCAGGTTTACCGTGTACTTATGGCAAACGGTTACCGTGGCGCGGCCGTGCTCGATCAGCATCATGCTCAGCGGAGCGCCCACCAACCGGCTGGCACCCACCACCACACAACTTTTTCCTTCGGTTTCGATGTTGTAACGTTTGAACAATTCCATCACACCAAACGGTGTGGCCGGCATCAGCAGCGGATTTTTGGAAACGATGCTGCCGAAGTTACGGTTGGTAAAACCGTCAACATCTTTTTCCGGACGGATGTGCTCGGTAATTCGCTCTACCGAAATATGCGGAGGTAAAGGCAACTGTACGATGAACCCATCGACATCCGAATCTTTATTCACCTGGTCGATGTGCTTAAGCAGTTTTTCTTCACTGATGGTATCGGCAAAACGCATCATGGTGTAATGAAAGCCTACTTCCTTGCAGGCCTTCACCTTATGGTCCACATAGGTCTGGCTGGCACCATCATCACCGACCAGGATGATGGCAAGATGCGGTACCTTTTTACCTTCCTGTTTCAGTTCCTGCACACGCTGGGTAATTTCTTCCTTAATCTGCGCGGCAATCTTGCGGCCATCAATCAGGGTATATGTTTTTTCGTCAACCATGCCGTTGATTTTAATCAATCTTCAATACCGCCATGAATGCCTCCTGTGGTATCTCTACGTTTCCAACCTGGCGCATGCGCTTCTTCCCCTTTTTCTGCTTTTCCAGCAGCTTGCGCTTACGCGAAATATCACCACCATAACATTTGGCCAACACGTTCTTGCGCATTGCCTTTACCGTTTCACGGGCAATAATCTTCTGGCCGATGGCCGCCTGAATGGCAATTTCGAACATTTGTCTGGGCAGCAGCTCACGCAGTTTCTCGCACAATTTCTTTCCCCATTCGTATGCCTTGCTGCGATGAACAATAGCCGAAAGTGCATCTACTTTTTCACCGTTTAACTGAATATCCAGCTTCACCATATCCGATTCGCGGAAACCAATCAGGTGATAATCCAGTGACGCATAGCCCTTGGAGATCGTCTTCAGCTTGTCAAAGAAATCAAACACAATTTCGGCCAATGGCATCTCAAACGACATCTCAACGCGATCGGTCGTCAGATACGATTGGTTTTTAATGACACCGCGTTTGTCCATGCACAGCTTGATTATCGAGCCTATAAACTCCGACTTGGTAATGATCTGCGCTTTAATGTAAGGTTCTTCAATATGATCTACCGTGTTCGGATCGGGCATTTCTGAAGGCGCATTGATCTCGAACGTAGTTCCATCGGTTCGCACAGCAATAAACTGTACAGATGGAACGGTAGTGATTACCGTCATATCAAACTCACGCTCAAGCCGCTCCTGGATGATTTCCATGTGCAGCATGCCAAGGAAACCACAACGGAAACCAAAACCCAGCGCAGCGGATGTTTCAGGTTCCCACACCAGCGAGGCATCATTCAACTGGAGTTTCTCCATGGAGGCGCGCAATTCTTCAAACTCGGTGGTATCAACGGGATAAATACCGGCAAACACCATAGGCTTGACGTTTTCAAAACCCCGAACGGCCTCACCCGGATGATCAATGTGGGTGATGGTATCCCCCACCTTGACTTCTTTCGCTTCTTTAATTCCGGAAATCAGGTAGCCTACATTACCGGCACTGATTTCATTTTTCGGAAGCTTATTCATCTTCAACACGCCAATTTCATCGGCTTCGTACGTCTTGCCGGTGCTGACAAATTTCACTTTTTCTCCTTTTTTGATCGTGCCGTTAAACACACGGAAATACACTTCAATTCCGCGGAAGGAATTAAAGACCGAATCAAATATCATTGCCTGCAGAGGCGCCTTCGGGTCGCCTTTGGGCGGTTTGATGCGGGCTACAACAGCTTTCAGAATTTCTTCGATGCCAATGCCTTCCTTGGCGCTTGCGCGGATGACATCTTCCGGTTTGCAGCCGATCAGATCCACAATTTCATCGGTTACCTCCTCCGGCATCGCGTGGGGCAGGTCGATTTTATTCATGACCGGAATAATCTGAAGGTCGTGCTCCAGGGCCAGGTAAAGGTTCGAAATAGTCTGGGCTTCAATACCCTGGCTGGCATCCACAATCAGCAGGGCACCTTCGCAGGCTGCGATGGAGCGTGATACTTCATAGGAAAAGTCAACGTGCCCCGGGGTATCAATGAGGTTAAGAATGTATTCCTTTCCATCCAGGGTATAATTCATCTGGATAGCGTGAGCCTTGATTGTAATGCCTTTTTCACGTTCCAGGTCCATATTATCGAGCACCTGAGCCTGCATTTCACGCTTTGTCAGTGTGCCGGTAAACTCCAGCAGGCGGTCGGCCAGGGTGCTTTTACCGTGGTCAATGTGGGCGATGATGCAAAAATTGCGGATGTTTTCCATACCCGTCAGTTCCTCAAAATTTTCAGAAGCGCAAAAGTAGCAATTCGGGGCCGATTAATTTGAAAAATCCAACGGGAGGGCGGAGTTGATGACCGCCTGCCTAAGAACCCGGCCGCAGCTACCGCACTATGCGCTGATCGAGACGCAGCGGGTAGACCTTCCAGGTGACTTTACTGAAATCGTTCGCCAGCGGATTTAATACCAGTGTCCATGATGACTTGTCTACTACAGAAGGCACAGTGAAACAAAGTGTTCCTTCCTGCAACAAGCGGGTGCCAAAGTCCATGGAAGCACGCTGGGCTGGAATGGCATCCCATCCTTCAGGTAAATCCCTTTCAGATGGCCTGTAAATTAATTTATCCGGACAGGTAAACTCCATGATGGAGTAAAGCACATAACGCTCAGCAGCAAACAATTCCGGGTCGATCGTAAGCCTTTCCAGCAAGGCTGCTGACACGGAATTACTAGCATATAAAGCCGGATGCCCGGGGAAATTCCATCTTCCGCCATAGCGCTTGGCACCTTCGCCACTGACATCGCAATATTCGGTTCGGGCGAGGCGGTAGATCATCATACGGCAATACCGTGTTGCAGGCGCATGATTTCGGTTTTCAGGATGGTGATGCCTTCGGTGACATCGATAAGATTAAGCGGCTTGATGTTGCCGATGCTGAAGAGCGGGCGCTCCATCCATCTGCGAAAGCCATCCTGCCCGAAATACGCTATACCCAAGGCGTAGAGTTCAGCCAGGGCATAGAGTTTCTCGGATTGTACCACATCAAAGACATCGGTGCGTTGAATGGTTTTGGATGATACAGCCAGAGCCGATGCCAGCGTTTCGTTATCCAGACCGCTGACTTCCTTCAGGCGCTCAAAGGATTTTTTGCGCAACCCCTTGCGAAAGGTCTCTACCCGGTGCAATGGCTCATTTACCTTGACCGGTTCTATTTCCAGCAATTGGTGTACGGAAACCTGATGAGCCTTTTCATAGGCAACAGCAGGCTCATTTACTTTAGGACTTGAACCCTTTTGGGAGTATTTACGCGCTTTCATCGTATAGGAAATTTGTCCTCCAATATAACGTATTTTGTCCAGCTTTCGTTTTATTGTGAAAAAATAAAAAAGGACTGCCTGAAACAGTCCTTAAGATATGCCTTGAAATGCCCGGTGCTTATTCTATTCCGGGTTGCTTGATGACATAGCCGGTCTTTGCCTTTTCATCAGCAACAATTTTGCGCACATCGGCCAGCAATTTTTTGGCATCGTAAATAATACCGTCTTTGATCGTGTATTTCACACCACCCACGCGCACAGGTTTATTGTCATCCGAAAGTTTAATAGCTCCTGTTCCGTAAAGCACTTGAAGATTCTCCAGCGGATTTTGATCCACAATAACAAAGTCTGCCAGCTTGCCTACTTCCACAGAACCCAGGTCTTTCTCTACACCCAGCGCCTGAGCACCATATAAGGTAGCTGAGCGAATGACTTCCAACGGATGGAATCCGGCCTCACGCAACAACTCCAGTTCGCGGACGTAGGCAAATCCGTACAACTGAAAAATAAAACCAGAATCAGAACCGGTCGTTACACGGCCACCGCGATTCTTATATTCATTCACAAACTTCATCCATAACTGATAGTTTTCACGCCATGCCACTTCCTGCTCGGTACCCCAGGCAAACCAGTATGAACCATGTGCTCTTCGGTTCGGTTGATAGAAACTCCATAATTGCGGCAGGGTATATTCTTCATGCCACTCGGCCCTTCGGGCACGGTGCAAATCGCGGCTGGCTTCATAGATGTTGAACGTGGGATCGAGTGTAAAATCAAGTTTCAGCAACTCATTCATCACATTGTTCCAATGCTCTGAATAAGGTGGCGCAGCCTGCTTCCATAACTTGCCGGCATTCTCAAACCTATGCTGTTCATTTTGATAATTGTAATCCAGCGGATAATCCTGAATGGTGCGATCCACAAAAAGTGCTTCTGGCAAACCGTACCAGTGCTCCATGCTGGTTAATCCGGCACGAGCTGACTTTAATACATTCCAGCGCGCCACATCCATCTGTGCATGGTGGCAGGCGGAACGCAAGCCCAGCTTTTTATTTTCTTCCAGGGCAGCCTGCATGATCTCCGGAGCTGCTCCAAAGAATTTAATTCCATCCGCTCCTTTCGCCTTGTTGGCGCGTACCCATTCGCGGGCCATCTCCGGAGTACTGATGGGCTTGTCACTTCCCTGACCGAAGGAAGTGAACGCATGAAGGCGCGGTGCAGTAATCAGGTTTTTAGCACTCTTTGCTCGCTGATCGAGTACCCAGTCCAGACCGTTACCGGCTGAAGGATCACGAACGAACGTAATGCCGTGCCCCATCCAGAGCTTAAAAACATATTCGGCATTGGGTGCCTGACTGCCACCGATGTGCCCATGCATATCAATGAACCCCGGCATAAGATACATGCCTTCGGCATTGAGTTCGCGGCCACCGGCTTCCAGTTTTGGCCTGCGTTCCTGGGTTATCGGTACGCCCGGGTAACCTACGGTAACGATGCGTTCAATCCGGTTTTGTTTGACAACAATATCCACCGGCCCCATGGGGGGTGCACCGGTGCCGTCTATGAGGGTTACTCCGCGGATGATCAATTGAGGATAAGGACCTTCCCCCTCTTTGACTTCAGGGGCTTTGGCGACACGGTCCTGGGCATACGACATACCCGCCAGTAAAATAAAGAGGTAGAGAATACGCTTCATAGGAATAGGTTGAAGCAGACAAGCTAGAGAAGTTATCCGGAAAAGAAAACGGGATTGAGGAGCAACGGAAATCCATTTTTCACCAAACTGTATGTGGTCGGAAACCTTACACCATCGAATATTATACACTTTTTCGGTTTATAAGGTTCATTTTTGACCATGTTAAACCGTTTTCGATAATTTTTTTATTGCATTAGGTTCAAATTGAACCCATATTTCAGAAATTCGGGAAACTTTTTGAACCACTACACCTATGAGTAAACCGAAAACCCGGTACATCATCATCTTCGGCCTTATCGTGATGCTGCAACTCGTCAGCCTGCTGAATTCGGGAGGCACTTTCGCTGTTGAAGATGCGGAAGGCATTGATAAATCCGATACCGCGTGGATGATTGTAGCAACCGCATTTGTTCTGTTCATGACACCCGGCCTATCCTTCTTTTACGGTGGCATGGTGAGCTATAAAAATGTGATCTCCACCATGTTGCAAAGCTTCATTGCCCTGGGCGTGATCAGCTTGTTGTGGTACCTGGTGGGCTTCAGCCTGGCATTTGGTGACAGCTTTTACGGACTCATCGGAAACCCGATGACCTTCTTCAGTTTTAAAAATGTAGGGCTTGCACCCAATGACAACTTCACGGCCACGGTGCCCTTCCTCATTTTCGCACTTTTTCAACTGAAGTTTGCCATCATCACTCCTGCCCTGATTACAGGCAGTTTTGCCGAACGGGTAAAGTTCACCTCTTACCTCATCTTCATGTGCCTGTTTGCCCTGCTGATATACACACCACTGGCGCACTGGACCTGGCACCCGGAAGGATTTCTACGCAAATGGGGCGTACTGGATTTTGCCGGAGGAACAGTTGTTCATATGTCGGCAGGCTTTGCCGCGTTGGCTGGTGCCTATGTACTCGGCAAGCGCGAAGTGAAGATTCATCAGCCGGCCAATATCCCTTTTATCATTCTGGGCACCGGTATGCTTTGGTTTGGCTGGTTTGGCTTCAATGCCGGCTCAGCACTCGCAGCCGATGGCCTTGCCGTGCAGGCCTTTGCCACCACCAATATGGCCTCCGCCTCCGCCATGATTACCTGGGTGATGTTCGATGCACTGGTTGGCCGCAAAATCTCAGCCATGGGCGCCTGCATTGGTGCTGTGGTTGGTCTTGTAGCCATTACACCCGCGGCCGGGTTCGTGACCTTGGGCCAGAGTGTCTTCATCGGGTTTGCTGCGGCCATTGTCAGCAACCTGGCCGTTTACTACAAGCAACGCACGCAACTGGATGACACCCTCGATGTATTCCCTTGCCATGGTGTGGGCGGCATTGTCGGCATGATTCTCACCGGTGTTTTTGCCAAGGATGTTGGATTGATTTACGGTGAAACCACCACGTTTCTGTATCACTTGCTGGCCATGGTGATTGTCGGGGTCTTCACCTTCTTCGGATCACTGTTTATCTTCAAGATCACGGCATCCATCACAAAACTCCGCGTAACACGGGAAGAAGAAAACATCGGCCTGGATATTTCCCAGCATTCCGAGACGCTGCAGGTGGCGCCCAGTCATAACTGACCCTCTCTCCCGGGAAAGAATTCACCGTAACCCTCCGGTGATTATTCTTCCCGGGTTATTTGATATATAAAACGGTTAAGCGACTGCATCGCTTCCTCGCGGTTATTCCACCAGTTGCGGCTAAATATCCGATAGCTGCTCCAGTGTTTCTTCCGAAGTATTGCAGGTAAATAAACATGGGGTTCTTTTACAGTTAACGCTTGCTGATAAGAACTGTCATCAACCTGTAAAACACCAAGCGGTTTTGTGCCTGTCATTACCGTCAGGTCAGCAAAAGGCAAGGAGGTACCGTCAATCTGAACATCGCCTGCGGTAATCCATTCTTTTACCGCTTGAAGATGCGGGCTTAAATACCAATCCGGATGATGTACTGCACCTTTCAACTTATCCGGCACAAACCGACCCTGGGCTACATCGCGGGCATATGACAGATAGGCTTGCAGCAATTTGGGGCCTTCATTCTTTACTGTATCTGCTTTCAAATCTTCCGGCCACACGCTGGCCACCACGATAATCTTCTCACGCGCACGGGTAACCGCTACGTTCAACCGGTTCTCTCCGCCCTGCATATTCAAGCTTCCAAACTGCAGACTGAGTCGCCCGCGCTTATCCGGAGCATACCCGATGGAAAATATAATCACATCGCGTTCATCGCCTTGCACATTCTCTATATTCTTGACAAACAATGATTCAGGAATCGCTGCTACACGGGCACCGGTAAATTGTTCCAGCTTATCCAGGATCAGTTGCTGCTGCGGCATATTAAAAGTTACCACGCCTAAAGACAACTCCGGCTGATGATCCAGGTACCGGCCAATCAATTCAACGACTTTGTCCGCCTCTGCTTCGTTGGTCTGGTTTTCCCAGACACCGTCAAGCTTCAAATATTCAATCACCGGTTGTTGACGGTCGAGCGCAAACTTATCGGGCAACGCACGAAGCGTGCCCTGATAAAAATGCGTATTCGAAAATTCGATCAACTCCAGGGAGCGGCTCCGGTAATGCCCGCATAACCTGACAGCCGGTAAATGCCTCCCGGAAAGCTCGAGCAAAGAATCGACTTCCAGGTCGGGTTCGTCAGTCTCCTCTTCCCAGCGTACCTGATATAATTCAAACGGGCGCAGCTGCTTATCGTCACCGGCTATTACCACCTGCTTGCCGCGAAACATGGCGGGTATCCCCTGCTCCGCAAAACACTGCGAGGCTTCATCAAATATGACCAGGTCGAATAACTCCTGCATAGGAAACAGCGCTGATGCCGACTCCGGAGAAGTCATCCAGCAGGGAATTAACTTGAATAACTCTTTATGATAAGTCGTGATGAGCTTCCGCAAAGGCCACAGTCGCTTTCGTTTCGTAACCTGATGCTGAAGATCGCGGTAGGTGATGCGGTTGTTCAGCCGGTTGTATTCAATCGTCTCGCAAATCGACTCCCGCGCGCGCAATAACAGGATGGCCTTGCTCAGCGCTTGCTTCTCCTCCACCAGTTCCTGCAACTCTTTTTGCATGCTCTCCATTTGCAGCGTGGTAACTGTACGCAGCACCGGATACTTGGTTTCAATATGTTCAATCCAGGCCAGCCTCAGGCTGTTCTGAAATAAGGGAATGATCAGCGTCTCATCCCACGCGCCAGTTTGTTCGTGAAGTCTCTTAATGACTTCCCGCTCATGCATCAGTAATGAATCGCTTAACGTATCGAATGCGCAGAGATTATCGAAGTCGCGCTGCACAAGGGTTATCCATTCATCAGCCAGTTGCGGATGATGGATCAACTGGCGCAACTGGATGGGTGAGAAGTACTGCTGCCATTCAGCCTTATGCAAAGACAGCGGTGCCAGGGTGTCGAAGACCGACCAGATCAATTGAATAAACTCATCGCGTGTATAATCCGCAGGATGGATGCCCGGCTTGATTTCCCGCAGGCTGCTGAACAGCAACTTGGCACGCACGGCATATTTCTGCTTTTCAAACCAGCGCTTGATCAACCGCTGATCGAATCCATCCGGGTAATCAATCATCCAGGATTTTTCACGAAGAGCCGTTAAGTGATGTTCATAATTGAGCCGATTATCAAGGCGTGCCTGCAGGGTGCGTAAGCCTTTTTTATTGTACGGCAAGGCATTACCGATCAGCACCCGCTTCAGAAAGAAATGATGCTCCGAGAAAAATTCCCACCGTATTCTTCGAACCAGATTTTTCCGGGCTTTGATACGCTGCTGCAAGGCCACCTGGCAATCACCGATCTGGTCCATGCGAAGGGAATTTTCAACCCCGGCATCTTCAAAGCAATTCAGCATCAGTCGCTCCATATTCTGCACCCACAACAGGCTGGTCTCGTCATCTTTTTCTTCCGCCATGGCCTGGAAATACCGGAATACCGTTTCATCGGCCAGCAAGCCGACCATTTCATCCGCATCAGCTTTACGCAGCAGCAACTCTTCACATGCCTCCAGGTTGAGACTCAGGCCCGTTAGTTTATGCACGGCTCCCGAAAGTTCATCCTGGTAAGAGGGCAAAACTTCCAGGTAGTGAACAAGCTTATTCAACTGGTTACGGGTGTACCCGGCAAACGATTTCCGTTCGCGCCAGGCATAGGTTTCATCGTTGTAGCGTGCAGCATAGCGGAAGAAATCGGAAAGTTTGCGAAGAAAATCAGGCACGGTGTTGAATTGAAACTGGTGGTATTCCTGCTTCATGTTGATCCCAGGCCGGGCCGGATCGGAGGTCAGGTAAAGCTCCTTAACACTTAAGCCGCATTCACGGTCATCGAACAACGCCTGCCGAAATTCCTCCAGTTGTTCCACCATTTTGTCAATAGAACGACTTACCTGCACAAACCTTCTTTCCGTCTGAATGGCATCGATAGTGCGATTGAGCCGCTTGTATTCCTCCAGCCGGTCGATCTGACGTCCTATTTGCTGAAAGACAGTTTTCCGATCATCGCGAAAGTCGTGTACCAGCCCGACAAAATCATCGAGGTCTTGTTGCTTCAGGCGCTCGTACACCACATCCAGTGCCACTCGCTTCTGACAAACCAACAGGATATGCCGGCCGTTGGCGATGCCATCGGCTATGAGGTTAGCGATCAACTGCGACTTACCCGTTCCCGGAGGACCTTGCACCACCAGCGAGTGGCCCAGCTTGACCAGTTTGAGCGCATATTCCTGCCAGGCATCGAGATCGAACGGAGTGAAAACATCTTCCTCACGCACCGCCAGGTTTACATCAACGGGAGAAGAACCTGAATCCTTATCTATGACTACCTGGCGTGAGGCAAAAAATTCTTCGAATGAATTGAACGCACCGGATTCCATCAGCTGCAGATAATCAGGCACCAGCTGTGAGCCTGCCTGCGGAAAAATACCCAACAGCGCTTCCGGAAATAATTTCAGCTCACCAGTGCGGTGCTGCGCCTCAAATTCTTCCCGTGTAAATGAAGTGAAGACCTGCAGCTGATCGGTGAATGTATCGGGATTGAAGTTGATCTCAATTTTATCTTTAAGCAATTCATACAACTGCGTGCGGAAGGATGTACTGTCGGTATCAAACTCTTCAAAGTCTTCATCGAGTAAGGCTTCATCCGGTGAAACCTGGTTGTAAAAAAAGTACGCCAGCAACAGCGTTTTGTTGAAGGTTATGCCCGCTTTCTTTCGCGGCTGCAAGACCCAGTGATCCTCCTCCTGCACCAGCGAAACCGGGAAAAATACCAGCGGTGCCCTCACGCACGTTCCATCGGCAAGTTTTCCGTACACCATTGGCCAGCCTACATGCAGATCGTACGAACCACGCTCGGCATGAATCTGTGCATCCTGCCGTTGCAGCTGTTTGAGGCGCATGCTGGCCTCATTAGCGGAGGCCATGCGGCTGTTGAGTACGGGGCAAATGATCTTTTCTTTACCGGCAATCAGCGCTTCAATAATCCGAAAGGCAGTATCGCCTTCCAGCCGGCTGAGATCCTGAAGATCGATGAGCTGAGCCTTGTTCAGGCGAGGCATGAACAACAAACGACTGTTGCCACTCAGGCCTGTGAGCCTGCGCGTCATCGTTTTCCATATGGATGCCTGAGGGTTAGTCAACAGTGAGATAGATTCGAATGGCGTTGAGTTGGTCAGGGCTCAACAAAACTACTTTTTGCAGATCATCCACAGATGGATAATCACCATGCTGAAACCGATATGTCACAATTGCCCTGGCCATTCGTCTGGTAATGTACGGATGAAGTGCGAGTTCCTCTTCGGTAGCGCGGTTAAGATTCATTTTCCGGGGTTGAAAATCTTCCGGAATAAATGAAGCGTTGATCAATCGATCCACAACTACGGAATCGAGTCCGTAAATAGCATACAGTTGGTCATTGCTGACAAATCCCCCGAGTGCCTCCCGGTAATTCACAATGCGTGCCGACAGTTTTGATCCGATGCCAAAAATACTTTTCAGCAAAGTCGTATCCGCTGTATTGAGATTAAACCGCACCGGCTCAACCTGCTGTTTAGCGATGAATTGTCGCTCTTCCCGCACAACCGGTGCCGCCTCTTCCGGTAAATCAATATAGGCTTCAATGCTGCGATAGAAGGATTCCTCCATGCCGTATAATTTCAACAGGTCGTGCTTATATCGGAAAGTGCCCCCCTTCTGCCGATAGTTGATCAGGCGGGAAGAAAGTCCGCGGGAGAAGCCCAACGCCTGCAGTTCTTCCGCAGAAGCCATATTCGGGTTGAACGAAAATCGCATAACAGGCAACTCTTCTTCTTCCGGAATACTATTAACACCTTCCTGTAACCAGGGCTGCGCGAGGCTGTCGAGCAACACTCTTTCCTTTGAAAAATCGCGGGGTGTTCGGCTGGTCCACCAGCGATAGAGTGGCTGAGAAAAGATCACCACCACCATCAATGACAACAACACCAGCGAGCCGTTGATTTGCCCGCGGGTAAATCCGAAGAAATTCCACATCCATCGCCTGATGCCCATGCCCGTATTTCCAATTCGAAAATCAAAATACAAAATCCGTTCAGTTCTGTCCTATGCCCGGTACGGTTCAATTCCGCTGTTTCCCTGTAATTATCTTTTTTATCTTTCGACCCATCCACCGAATATCCCCTGTTTTGCAAAGCAATCCGGAACAGTCGTTTATCAACCTGATTAAAGATCATCAGGGCCTCATTCACAAGGTCTGCATACTTTATGAGACCGACCGCGAGGCACGCAGTGATCTGTTCCAGGAAATTGTGCTGCAGTTGTGGAAGTCGTTTCACACGTTTCGGGGTGATTCGAAGATCACCACATGGATGTACCGCATTGCACTGAACACGGCTATTTCCGGTTTGCGCAAACAAAAGCGCGGACTGAACACGGAAGAACTGGAAGACCGCCACTTCAATATTTCGGATACAGGTGCTGATGACCTGGAAGAAAACATCCAGAAACTACATCGCTGCATACGGCAGCTGCCGGAAATTGAACGGGGTATGATCATGATGGCCCTGGATGAAGTACCCTATGAAGAAATAGCCGAAACCATCGGCATCACACAAAATAATGTTCGCGTACGCATGAACCGCATACGTGAAAAACTGAGGAAGATGATGAACCGCTGACCATGGAAGAACTTGATGATTTAAAAATACTCTGGAAGCAGGACCGGTCATTCGAGCAAAAGAATGAAAACGAAATTGCGCTAATGATCCGGGGCAGCAGCAAAACCCTCATCACCAAACTCAAGCGCAGTGTTTGGATAGAATTGAGTTTATCGGTACTGTGCATTGTGGCGCTGGGTGCCTTTGGTTTATCCCTCAGCCCGGGTGCCATGATGTGGACGATCATGGCGTTGCTGGTGCTTCTGCTTGGGTATGTCTTTTATTATGTAAAGAAAATTATCCTGCTGAATGACTATGATGACTCGGCCGAAAATCTAAAGACTAACCTGGAGAACCTGGTTGACAAGCTGGATGCCTACATGACCTTCTACAAACGCAGCTATGCCATATTGTACCCGTTATTCTTTCTCCTCGGCTTATTTTTCGGCATTATGGAATCCGGCCTGGATCGTTTTGTGCAAAAAATGCAGAACCCGCTGAATGTCTTTGCCTTCCTGCTGATTGCCGTCATCTTCATGGTAGGCGTTTACGCCATTACCGACTGGTACCTGAAAAAACTCTACGGTAATCACATCGAAAAACTCAGAAGCCTGCTGCTGGATTTGAAGCACATGGGAAACAACGATTGAACGTAATTTCGGATGTCCGGTATAACCACGCATTGTGTTTACAGCAAGAAATTTTCGTTGCATCCCACCCTGGTATACTGCCGTTAAGCGAACTTTACCTTCCCAATTTCGTTGACCTTTTGTGTTATGAGCTGGGCTGAAAAACTTAAAGACCCATTTCCGTTTTACCTTAATGATGACCGCAAAAACCTGTGGCTTATCGGAGGCATCAGCCTGTTTGTGGTGGCCTTTATGTACTTTTTCAAAAGTTCCAACGAACGGGAACTTCCTTTGGCTATGAATTTTCTGTACGGGGGCATCACCTTTGTGTGCCTTTCCGTGAACATCCTGTTGTTGCCACGGTATTTTCCCGACTGGTTTGACCAATCCAACTGGAACCTGCAGAAATACATTCTGCTCAACCTGTTGCACATTGCGCTGATTTCAGTAGCCAGTACGCTGGTGTATGTTTTTTACCTCGCCCCGGAAAACACCGTCATGGATAACTTTCTTCAAGCCATCAGCCGGGTGGCCATCCGGGGGGTGATTCCTATTGCGCTGACCACCCTGTTTCTGCGCAATACCATGCTGAAACAAAATCTGACCAGCGCCCTGCAAGCCAACAAGGAACTGATGAAAATTCAGACCCTGAAAAATGAACCTTCAAAAAATCAATCGGACATAACGCTGTTTTCGGACACCAGCGAAACACTGACCATCAACTTGCCGGATTTGCTGTATATCGAAGCCGATGACAATTATTCAACCGTAGTCTGGAAAAGCAACGGGGAGACCAGCCGTAAACTGCTTCGGGTGAATCTGAAAAGTATTGAAAGCCAGATCGATAACCGGTTTGCCCTTCGCTGTCACCGCTCCTACCTGGTCAACATCAACGCCATTGACAGCATCTCCGGCAATGCCAGCGGTTATAAGATTAAAATCAAGGGCACAGATTTCCTTATCCCGGTTTCGCGGCAGAAAGGACCGGAAGTGATGGAAAAAATCAGCCAGTGGCGAAATGTCATGGAACTTTCCTGAGTAGCCGTACAAACGACATCCGTTCAATACCAACAAGTATTTTCTTTACTATCGGTTCCATCCTTCAAACAGCTCATTCATCGGAAGCAAGCAATTGCCTTTCCATTCACCCCAGTAAGCCTTCACTCACCCCAGCGTCATACTGTTAGCTACAATTTCTCTTCCGGTTACCCCAATTCCTGAATCCGGAGGTCAAACCGATGTTCATTTGTGTTGTAGTGAAACTAAAAAAACTACCGCCATGAAAATCACATACCTTCTCACATGCCTGTTGCTGGTTGGGCTGATCAGCACATCATCTGCTCAAAACCAACTAAAGCCCGGTTATAAAATGACCCTCAGCGTCAACTCCCTTGAAGTAAAAGCAGGAACTTCTTCCGAATTCACGGTAAACCTGGAGCGATTCAAGTCATACACCAAATCAAAAGCAAAACTTTATGTAAACAAGGGGCAGCAAGAAGGTATTACCGTATCCTTCAGCCCGGCAGAAGGTGTTTTTAACAGCAGCACAGCAACCGTTACGGTGAGCGAGTCGGTTAAGCCCGGCAGCTACCAGCTGATTCTCAATGCAGAAATCAACCGCGAAGTGAAGGGCGCCATTATCAAAATTACCGTTCCGGAAGGAAAGGCATCCAATGTGGTGTCGTCCATGAACGACTAAAGCATTACTTCTTTAAGGCTCTTAGCCAGCGCTTCCTGTAAATGATTGGATTGTGGGGTGTTTACAAAGCGCTGGTTTATCTCCAACTCGATTCCCAGGTATTCAATGCCTGGGAATTTTTGTCTCATGGCCGTAGCAATACCGTCATCGGTACCGGCATAGGGTTCATTGAACCGGATTCTGAACTCCGGCAAGTGGTCATACAGCCTCCCGGCCAGGTGCACACAAAATGTTGCTTCCAGCTCTCTTTCCGGATCGAAAAGTAGGCCAATATCAACAGTACGCTCCGTGCCATTCCATACCGGTGTGAACGAATGAAACGAAAGATGAAGTACCGGCTTTTTCAGGGCTTTGATTTCCTGCACCAAGCCTGTACGGTAGGGATGGTAATACCGTCTTATCAATTTCTCCCTTTCAGCATCCGGCAACGACCGGCTGAATTCAGAAAACAAGGATGGACTGTCAAGTGAGCGGTTCATCTCGATCAGCAGCCGTGTTACCGTCATGGCATGCACCTTCAGGTTCCAGTGACCTGCCACGAACATTGCCCAGGGATAAGCACCCGGATCCCACCCGCGGTGGGACTGCAGAATTTCTTTAGCACCGGTGAACAGATCGCAATAGTCAGCCGGCACCATATTGCCGGCATGCTCGCAGCTGATCAACATAGAATTAAAAACCGGCATCAGGGAATGAATAACTCGTTCTTATCGAGACAGGCGCATAAGGTACGGTAAACCTGCCGGATTGAATCCGATTCAGACTGGCCATTCAAGGCACTGATGACGCGGTTGGCGAGAGTTCCCTTTTCCAGTATAACCTCCAGAGTAGCCTTCCATGTTTGCAGCGAGTTGCCCGGCTGGCTGGTAAGTTCATTCAATACCGATGACCAGATTACCCCGGCCGGAACTTCCTTTTCACTCAGGCCAAACAACCGGATGTAATCCGCATCGCGGATAATGGCTTGCTCACCTTGTTCCATGCACAATTCCAGAATCTGGGCAAGGCCTTCGGTGCGGCATTTGGTCTGCGTTTCATAATCCATAAAGCGTTCTTCCGCCAGGGCCTTCACCAGTTCAATCATCAGGGCGGCAACCGCCATTTCTGCCTTCGGACATTCCTGAGAATCAATCAGCCTGATCTCCACCGACCCGCGGTCGAACCGGGCAATGGCCCCGCGGGAATTCACCCAGATTGGGTCCAGCAGATCCGATTGGTTATATGGGGCCACATCCGCGCGGATTTTTTCGTAGATGGAATGAATGTAATTCCGCTTGGAGAACACGGCCTCGGGAATGATACGGCCGGTGATGCTAGGTATCTTCGATTGATTGGTTTTATAGTATTTCAGGACGCACTGCAGCATGTAGCCGTGAAAATTCCTCATCATCATAAAACGGCAGGTTGATGTGGGTGCTCTGCAGGTTTGACCAGCCGTGACCGCGGCAATCAAAAATGGTGTTGTATAAAGCATACACTTCATTATTCTCATGGGGCCACAAGCGTGTCTCTGCATGTGGATCCATCAGCGGATGCATGGCTGTAGGCATGAGTTGGGCTCCCAGCGGCTCAAGCAGTTTATTGATCTGCTGCACATTCTCATGAAAGCTTACCGCCAGCGCCCGTAAATTTTTTTCCGGTCGCGAGGACTTTAATTCAATCACATGAAGCACCAGTTCATTCGACCACGTCACCATACCGTTGTCGTAGTCGCTGCCGTAGCTGCCGAGCATTTGCCGCAGCAGTTCATCAGCCACTGGCTTCACCGCCAGTGTATTGCGGTCAACAATCATATACTCCAGTTCAAGGCCATAGCCCTGAAACAGGTGAATGCGCGGAGGTTGATTCATTAACGGTCGGCTTTTATTCGGTTTAAAAATACATCAATGATGGTCGTATAGAGCTTGTCTTTCAGGATTACATCTTCCACACCGGCATCAATGTTTGGATTATCGTTTATTTCGATGATATAAAATTTACCATCAACTTCTTTCATGTCCACACCGGTCTTGACGCTGGTTTTCGCCCTTCTCATTCCAGTTCAGTATCTGCCAGTGCTTATCGGCCATGTAATACTTGCATACAAACAGCGCCTTGCCGTTGAGCACACCTACCCGCCAGTCGAATGCAGTCGGTAAAAACTCCTGTGCAATCAGCAGGTCCGAATCCCGGAACATCATCCGCACGGCACGCCCGTACTCCGTCATATCATTGATTTTCATCACACCTTTGCTGAACGCACCGTCTGGCTGTTTTAAGATGAACGGGTACGGAATCAGCTCCGGCAACTTTTTAAAATTTTCACGGCTGATAACCACTGAACGCGGTGTGAGGATCTTGTTGGCTGTGAGTAGTTCGTGGAGGTAAACATGAAGGAAAGCAAAGACACGCTGCAGCAGTACGTGAGTGATATGCTGGCCGTGGATCGCAATATCCACGAGATGGTTCGACGCCACCGAGATGACAAGCAAGTGCAGGCAGACAGCGATGCTCACCAGCTGCTAAGCCGGATTGAGTCGACGTTCGATACGTTGATTGAAGAGCTCGATCAACATCTCAAGCACCTGGGTGGCGCACCGTCGTCGCCCG
>JALOMI010000008.1 GCA_025455465.1 Cyclobacteriaceae bacterium
CGCTGTTAAGGGCTGCTTAACCAGTGTCTGGTGAATCTCAGAGAGAAAATACTCCTTGAGATCACGGGCGTTTACTATGATGTCACCTTTGCCAGGCTTTACATAAACCCTGGCTACAGAAGTCTTCCTTCTACCCGTTGCGTTGAAAATCTCCATGAATTATTCTTTGATTTTAATTGGTTTCGGTTGTTGTGCGGAATGCGGATGTTCTGCTCCGGCATATACATGCAGGCTGCGGAAGAGCTCACGTCCCAGGCGGTTTTTCGGCAGCATACCGCGAACAGCATGTTCTACAAGACGCTCGGGATGCTTAGCCCGTATGTTGGCCGGAGTGTGCTCACGCTGGCCTCCCGGATACCCGGAGTGCGTGAAAATCACCCGGTCTGACCACTTTTTGCCAGTCATCTTTACCTTTTCGGCATTGATAACCACTACGTGATCGCCACAATCCAAATGAGGGGAGTAGCTGGTCTTATGCTTTCCTTTAATAATATGAGCAATCTGGCTGGCAACGCGACCGAGTACCTGGTCTTTGGCATCTACCAGTACCCAGGCCTTTTCGATGCTTGCCTGGTTGGAGTGTTTGGTTTTATAGCTCTGATGATCCACTTTTTTGTGATTTTATAGCGTCTACAAATGCCCTTCTTTGAAAAGGGACACAAAAGTAAGCGGATGGGTTATGAAATGCAAATTGCCCTTGATTTTTGCCTGCGAACCCCGCCAATGCAGCTGATTTTTGGTCAGCCGTTAAGGCTTAATTGGCGCACCAGCGCGTGCAAATCCTTAGGATAATCCGCCTCCGCAGTGACCAAATTTTGATTCATATCCTTGAAAACCAATGATTTAGCGTGCAAGGCCATGCGTTTCATCAGCGGCTGCTCTTCTTCCTGCTTTTTCAGGTTGTACCCGCGTTTAACGGATGAAAGATAAAAGACCTTACCGCCATAGGTAACATCTCCGGTAATGGGGGCCTGCAGCAGGGTAAGGTGAATGCGGATTTGATGCATCCGGCCTGTAATGGGTCGGCATTCTAATAGAGAGTGATTCCTGAATAATTGTAACGTGGTGAACCAGGTCTGGGCAGGTTTCCCATCATACTTGCGGATACTGACCGTTCCATCATCATTCTTGGCGATGGGGGCATCAACCAGCTTTTCATGCCATTCATGGCGTCCATCCACTACTGCATGATAAATCTTGGTGACTTCGCGGTGCTGAAACTGAAGACTCAGATGCCGGTAAGCCCCCGGGTTTCTGGCGAAAATAATTACCCCGGAAGTTTCCTTATCCAACCGGTGGCAAGCCTGGGCATCGGGGTGGTATTCCCTGGCCAGGCTCAGCAGATTAACAGGCTGACTGCGGTCTTCCAGCGTGGCAATAAACGGGGGTTTGTTGACTGCGAAAAAATCACGGTCTTCCCATATCAGCAGGTCTTGAATGTTGATTGATTTCAAATCGGGGAGGTTAGCTCTCAGTCTTGCCTTTCACGGGCTCCTGCCAGTCACGGGCATCGGCCTTAACGCGGGGCAATTTAAAACTAAAGTCTGAACCCTTGCCTACCGTGCTGACAACCTCTGCCTTTGTTCCATGGTTCTCAAGAATATGCTTGACAATAGCCAGCCCAAGACCAGTACCTCCCTTTTCGCGGCTGCGGCTCTTATCTACGCGGTAAAAACGTTCGAAAATCCGTTTGACGTGTTCCGGAGGGATACCCTCACCGAAATCGCGCACGTGGGTGTCCACAGACTTTTTACTAACATCAAAACTCACCACCACATCACCTCCTTCGAAAGAATGCTTGATGGCATTTGATACCAGGTTGGTCATTACCTGAAAGATTCGCTGCCAATCGGCATAGACAATCACCTTGCCCGGATTGCCTTCAATTTTCAATCGGACATTTCGTTTGTGGGCTTTCTCTTCTAACTGCTCAAATACTTCCTGTGTCAGCCTGTTCATATCCACCGATTCGAAGTGCATCTTGATCTGTCCGGTTTCAATGTGCGATAGGGTGAGCAGATCCTGCACCAGGGCATCGAGACCATCCAGGCTCTTCGCAGCCTTTTTCAGAAACTTTCCACGCACAGCTTTATCATCCATTGCTCCATCCAACAGTGTATGAACAAAACCCTGTGCCGCAAAAATAGGCGTCTTCAACTCGTGCGAAACATCGGCAATAAATTCCTTGCGAAAGGCTTCCAGTTTCTTCAGCTCGTCAATTTCCTTTTGCTTTAGCTCGGCAAAGGAGTAAATCTCCTCATTGATTTTCTGCAATGGATTTAAAGCACCTGACTTCTGCTTGCTTAGTTTATTCAATTCTTTCTTCCGCAACTTGTCCATCATTTTGTAGATCTTGTTGATCTCGCGGAAGATGAGAAACTCCAGCACTACAAAAACGAGGAGGTAGGAAATCGAAAAGCTGATGGCGAAGGCCACCACCAACAAGGTATTCGTAGCGCTTTCAAACAGACTCAGAAATAGGGTCGTGATCAGTGCAATGCACACCGCCAGTAGCAACGCCAGAACCCTTGAATTATAAACCATGGGGAAAATTCAAGATTTATCCGGCAATAGTCAAACTCCTGCTGGTTTATCTCAGCGATGGTATTGTGCGGTTAGCCCAGGCTGAATTTGTAGCCTACACCTTTTACGGTAGTGATGTAATCTTCTCCGATCTTTTCACGCACTTTTCGGATATGGACATCTACCGTGCGGGCCAGCACATAAACATCCGAACCCCATATGTTTTGCAGCAGGTCTTCCCGACTGAAAACTTTGTTGGGATTGCGCGCCAGAAAGTATAATAACTCAAACTCCTTCTTAGGTAAGTTGACTTCTTCTTCGTTCACCTTAACGGTATAGCTTGACCGGTCGATGGTCAGGTTGCCGATGGTAATGATGTTGGCCGGATCTGATTTTTTTACTTCTCTTCGGAATAAAGCACCGATACGGCTGATCAGGGCCCGCGGCTTAATGGGCTTGGTGATGTAATCATCAGCGCCAACTTCGAATGCTGCCACCTCAGAATATTCTTCTGAACGCGCGGTTAGAAAAACAATATATGTTTTCTGTAACTCGGGCTGTTCCCGCAGCAAACGGCATGTTTCCACCCCATCCATCTTTGGCATCATGATGTCTAACAATACCAGATCGGGTTTGAATTTCCGGGCGATGTCAACAGCTTTCATTCCGTCTCCGGCTGTCTTTACTTCGTAACCGTCACGTTCCAGATTGTACTTCAGCAGCTCCTGAATAGGCTCCTCATCGTCAACGACAAGAACCTTGTACGCCTGCTTGTTTCCCATAGGATGAAGTTATTTACTGTCAAAATTAGCCAGAAAAAAGGCCTTAAAAAACCGGTCATCCAATCTTAACAATTCCTTAACTGCTAAAGACGCATGGTCAACTCACACGGATTTATACCGTTTCTTCATGGCTTGAACATAGGCACGGATGTCACCATGAAAGACTTCATTCAACTCATACCATAAATCCTCCTGTCGGGACTGATAACGCCTGAACGACATGAAATATGCATTATTGGGAATGGATGTAGTGCGGTTTCTGAGCGTTACCGGCATCGTAACCAGGTGAAGTGTATCCAGCGAAAGCATGATTCTGCGGATGGCATTCTCCTTTTCCCGCAGGCGCTCACTCAGTGGCAGTTCACGGATTTTGCTGTATACACTATCCAGGTGATCGCAGCCGCGAAGGATGTGTTCAACATACTGTTGGTAATCATATTCTTCCTGCAGGTAACGCTGCAATTCCGTACTGTTTTCACCATAGGTTACCTGGAGAAACAATTCCGCGCCACGGTCGCCAATGAAGGAAGCCAGGTTTTCATTGAACTCCACGCTGTCTTTGACAAACAAGGTTGCATGTACCATCTCATGAATGATCAAACTGGCGAGGTCTCCTTCATTACGGTTGAGCATGCCGCTGAGAATCGGGTCGGTGAACCACCCCAGGGTTGACCAGCCTCCGGGATTACGAATCGTTACATCCCAACCATCCGATTCCAGCAGTTGTTTCTCTTTTAAAGCAAGTGATTCATTAAAGAAACCTTTGTAAGGAACGGACCCAACAACCGGAAACCGCCATTCTTTGGCGACCAGAGCAAAGGGTTCTGATGCCGTTACCACCCACATGATTTCTTTTCCCCGCTGATTGTACAGGGTGCGGTAATTTTTGGTGTCGGTCAATCCCAGCGAGTCAATGGCAAACCGCCTGACTTCCTCAATTAACCGGAGTTTCTGCTTCAGCGAATCGGGAAATGCAGGGTCCACAAGAAGTTGCTCCACAGGTTCCGCCTTCCAGATAATCGTTAATTGACCATGCCCTTGCCGCAGGGCGTAGATCAATAATTCATGATGATACAGGGCCAATGCAACGATAAGCACCATCACCAACAGTAAACCCTGCAGAAACCGATTACGCATAGATCATCCTTTCAAGTAATTGTGACCAAGGCCGCAAAATAATGAATCATGAACCTTCCGGAAACTGACAGTTTATGTCAGCGTTTTTGATGTCCGTTTGATTTTGGATCAGGCTGTCGTAATTTCATGCCCTGATCGGTGGCCGCATGCCATCTTTTGGATTCAAACCCGTAAACCCGATACAATAATATGAGTGACGCCAAAGAAAAATTAAAAGCCCTTCAGTTAACCATCGACAAACTGGAGAAGACCTACGGTAAAGGAACCGTGATGAAGCTCAGCGATGAAAAAGTGATGGATATTCCCGCCATCTCCACCGGTTCACTGGGATTGGATATTGCCCTGGGCATCGGGGGAATTCCACGTGGCAGGATCACCGAGATCTACGGGCCGGAATCATCCGGTAAGACTACTCTTACCCTGCACATGATCGCTGAAGCGCAGAAGAAAGGCGGTCTTGCTGCCTTTATAGATGCGGAACACGCGTTCGATAAAACCTATGCAGAAAAACTTGGCATCGATACAGAGAACTTATTGATCTCCCAACCCGATAACGGTGAACAAGCACTGGAGATTGCCGATCACCTGATTCGCTCAGGTGCCATCGATATTATTGTAATTGACTCCGTAGCCGCGCTGGTACCCAAAGGAGAACTTGAAGGTGAGATGGGCGACAGCAAAATGGGCTTGCAGGCTCGCTTGATGTCGCAGGCGTTACGAAAGTTAACAGGTACGATCAGCAAAACCGGTTGTTCCTGTATTTTCATTAACCAGTTGCGTGAAAAAATCGGTGTAATGTTCGGTAATCCGGAGACTACCACCGGTGGTAATGCCCTGAAGTTCTATGCTTCCGTGCGTCTTGATATTCGCAGAATCGGACAGATCAAAGAATCAGCTGATGATATTACCGGCAACCGGGTGAAAGTGAAAGTAGTGAAGAACAAGGTGGCCCCTCCGTTCAAAGTTGTCGAGTTTGACATTATGTATGGACGTGGTATCTCCAAGTCGGGTGAAATCGTTGACCTGGGTGTTGAATTGAATGTGCTGCAAAAATCCGGATCGTGGTTCAGCTATGAAGGCAATAAACTGGGTCAGGGTCGTGATGCTGTAAAGCAACTCATCGAAGACAACCCGGAACTGATGGAGGAACTCGAAACCAAAATCAAAGAAAAAATCATGGGCTCTGAGGTGAAGAAAACTGAGGCCGCAGAAAGCTGATTAATCACTGCCTTGTTGAAAAGTAAAAGCCGGCTTATACAAAAGGACGGCTTTTTTTATCATGCTGCCCGGATGGCAATCACCGGATCCATTCGGGCAGCCACCGCAGCCGGTACAATGCCGGAAACCACACCTATCGCACTGGATACACCGAGGCCTAAAACGATATTCTTTATAGATAAAGTAACCACCAGGCTGCCCATCGGGATGAGGGTTATCAGGTAAACGAGGAACAACCCGGCCAACCCGCCAATCAGGCAGAGGAAAATGGCTTCAAAGAGAAATTGAAAGAGAACAAAATAATTCTTGGCTCCCACAGACTTTTGCAATCCGATAATGGGGGTGCGTTCCTTCACCGACACAAACATGATGTTGGCAATACCGAAGCCGCCTACCAGCATAGAAAACCCACCAATAATCCAACCGGCAATGCCCACCACATCAAAAACACCGCTGATTACATTCATTAACGCTTCCGGCCGGTTAAGGGCAAAGTTATCGCGGTCGGCCGGGCGAATGCCTCTTCGGGTGCGCAATAAACCGCGCGCCTCGTTTTCCAACTCTACCAGGCCGATATCCTGGTCAAAACCCTTTAACCCGATGGCCGACCCGATTTCATTCCACCGGCCGGTGCCCGTCTGATAAAGTTTACGGAAAGAGTTATATGGGATAATCACATTGTAATCTTTGGAAGAGAATCCAATGAAACTTTGCCCCTCCTGCTTGATCACCCCAACTACGATATATTTCAGGTTCTTGATTTTAATGTACTGACCAGACGGATCTTCACCTCCCGGAAAAAGTGCACGGGCAACTTCATAGCCGATTACTGCCACATCACGGCCACCGGTCAATTCATCTGCGGTAAAATACCGTCCCTGCTGAATGGGCACTTCAAATACCTGGTCATAGCCTTCACTTCCGCCCACCAGCTCCACCTGACCGATGCTGTTGCTTCCCCGCTTAATGACCGAGTTGCCACGTTCTGAAATGATGGTGATATGACTGAGATGCTTAAGATTCTCTTTCAGAAACCGGTATTCAGCATACGAGGGATTGGGCCTTCTGAAAAACTCCCACCATTTGTACTCCCCACCACCTTCGGGAAGCCAGGGCCATTTCTCAACATAAATAACACTGGTGCCAATAAAATTAAAACTGTCTTTGATATTCTTCTCCAGGGAATCAACCAGTGTGAGTACCGCCACGATGGCAAAAATACCGATAGTTACCCCCAACAATGAGAGTATGGTGCGTAAAAGATTGGAACGAAGTGCGCTCCAGGCAAAGCGCAGGCTTTCAAAGATCTGTCGGATAACTCGCATGAATGACTGCTTATACGCAGCAAGCGTTGGATAAGTTATGTAGCACGTATGGCAATAACCGGATCAAGACGTGCGGCTACAGCGGCTGGCACAATTCCGGAAATCACACCGATGGCACTGGATACACCCAGCCCCAGCACAATATTTTTAAGCGATAATGTAACCACCAGACTGCCCATCGGGATGAGGGTAATCAGGTAGACCAGGAACAGACCCGCCAGTCCTCCGATCAGGCAGAGGAAGATGGCTTCAAACAGAAACTGGAAAAGGATGAAATAATTCTGTGCGCCTACTGATTTCTGCAAACCGATAATGGGTGTGCGCTCCTTCACGGAAACAAACATAATGTTGGCGATACCAAAACCACCGACCAACATAGAAAATCCTCCGATGATCCATCCGGCTATACCCACCACATCAAACACACCGCTAATGACATTGATGATGGCCTCCGGACGGTTCAGTGCGAAGTTGTCCTTATCAGAGGGACGTATCCCCCGTTTGGTGCGAAGGAAACCACGCACTTCATTCTCCAACTCAATCAAACCGATGTCTGATTCGAAACCCTTTAACGCAATGTTGGAGGGTATTTCATTCCATCGGCCTGTGCCGGTAGGGTAAAGTTTACGGAAAGCATTGTAGGGGATTATGGTACCATAATCATTGGTCGTATTACCGAAGAATCCCTGCCCTTCCTGTTTCACCACACCCACCACAATAAACTTCATGTTCTTGATCTTGATGTGTTTCCCCAGGGGATCTTCATTATTTGGAAACAAGGCCTTGGCCACTTCATAGCCAATCACTACCGAGTTCCTTCCCGCATTGATTTCATCCTGGGTTAGATACCTTCCCTTCTCAACCGGCACTTCATAAAGCAGTTCATACCCCTCGCTGCCACCAACTAGCCGTACCTGTCCGAGGCTGTTGTTATCACGTTTTACGGTAGAATTTACCCGGTCAGACCAAATGCTGATGGCGCTTGCATATTTGAGGTTATCCTTCAGAAACCGGTATTCAGCCAAAGAGGCTTGGGGACGTCTGAAATATTCCCACCATTTATATTCCCCGCCACCTTCTGGCAACCAGGGCATCTTTTGCACATAGATCACTCCGGAGCCTATAAAGCTTAACCCGTCTTTAATATTTTTCTCCAGGGAATCGACCAGCGTCAATACAGCAATGATTGCAAAAATGCCTATGGTAACGCCCAGCAGGGAAAGAATGGTGCGCAGCAAATTGGATTTCAGCGCACTGAAAGCGAAACGGAAACTTTCCAGAATCTGCCGGATTATTTTCATCATATCAGCATACAGCAGGTAAACAACGCCCGGTTAGTCGGAGAAAGCATACCTGAATTACGCACGAAGGCCTGATTTCGCGATTTTCCTGAACCGAATAAATCAGCAGGTAAAGTTCACAAATCTCAAGTATTGCCTTAATTTTGCAGCCTTAAAAAAATAAACCGTTCATTGGGCATACTTTGCATATAATTTTATGAAGCTATCCGAATTCAAGTTTGACCTTCCCAACAACCTGATCGCCTTACGCCCCGCTGAAAACCGCGATGAATCCCGGCTGATGGTTGTACACAAAGACTCCGGAAAAATTGAACATAAGGTTTTCAAGGATATTGTGGAATTCTTTAATGCTGGAGATGTGATGGTAGCCAATGACACGATGGTCTTCCCGGCCCGCCTGTACGGCAGAAAAGAAAAGACCGGTGCCAAGATTGAAGTATTTCTGCTACGTGAACTGAATGCTGAAATGCATTTGTGGGATGTGCTGGTTGACCCGGCCCGCAAAATCCGCGTGGGCAATAAACTGTATTTCGGAAATGGGGATTTAGTGGCCGAAGTAATTGACAACACAACTTCGCGCGGAAGAACCATCCGGTTTTTATTTGACGGTGATTCTGAGGCATTCAATAAAGTCATTGAAACATTAGGCGAAACTCCGCTTCCTAAATACATCAAACGCAAAGTGGAAACTGAGGACAAGGAACGCTTTCAGACCATCTTCGCGAAACACAAGGGGGCTGTTGCTGCACCGACAGCCGGCATGCACTTTACCCGTCAGCTGGTAAAACGCCTGCAACTGAAAGGTGTCGATATCACCACCATTACCATGCACATCGGTTTGGGCACTTTCCGCCAGGTGGATGTGGAAGACCTTACAAAACACAAGATGGATTCCGAAAACTTTATTGTCGGACCGGAAGCCGTGGAAAAAGTGAACAAGGCATTAGACACTAAGAAGCATGTTTGCGCCATCGGCACCACTTCTATGCGTGCGTTAGAATCAGCCGTTTCGGCCACCAATCGGCTGAAAGTAAAAGAGGGCTGGACTGATAAGTTTATCTTCCCTCCGTATGACTTCAAGATTTGCAATGCCATGGTAACTAACTTTCATATGCCGGAATCTACCCTGCTGATGATGGCCGCTGCCTTCGGTGGTTTTGACCTGGTGATGGAAGCCTATCAGTTAGCCAAAAAGGAAAAGTATAAATTCCTGACATACGGTGACGCTATGCTGATCATTTGATCAGTTCAGCACACATAAACGAACTGCTTTCAGTAAGCTGGCGATTTAATCTTCAAGCTTAAAACTACTTCACCTCGCGGATCAGGTAAAGAAACAATACCAGGGCAATCGGGTAAATCATGAAATACTGAATCGAGGGCAGGAAAATTCCGAAAAACATACTGAATGGTGAGAACAGCAATAGTAATCCGGCAACAATCACCAGCGTTTTTTTCCAGGGAACAATGGGCTCCTGCAGCACAATGAACAGCCGATAAATCAGGTAAGTAACAATGGTGACATTGAAGGCAATAAGCAATACACGCAGTATAACCATAGCTATAGTTGTTTACCGGTGAAAGATATGAACATTAAGGAATATGCCCTGATTGTGGCCGGTGGAAAAGGCACCCGCATCAAAAGCAAAGTACCCAAACAGTTTTTAGACCTGGATGGTCTTCCGATTCTAATACACACCCTGAATGCTTTCTACGAATACTCCCCTGAAATCAACATTGTGCTGGTGCTGCCGGAAGATGACTTCGCCATATGGAATGAACTCTGTGAACTGCATAATTACCGTAAACCGCTGATCCTCGAGCGGGGCGGAGAAACACGCTTTCAATCCGTTCGAAATGGTCTGGCCAAAATTCATGATGAAGGTCTTGTGGCAATACACGATGGTGTCCGACCCCTAGTCAGCAAAAACATCATTGCTGCCTCATTCCGGCTGGCAGCCGTACACGGATCTGCGGTAGCTACTGTGCGGCTGAAAGACTCCATCCGCATGACCGATCAGGATACAACACGTGCGATGGACCGTTCGCGGTTCCGCATTGTGCAGACACCACAAACTTTTCGTATCAGCCTGATTAAAGAAGCTTATCAAATAAAAGAAGATCCCAGCCTGACTGATGATGCGAGTGTCGCTGAGAAATCCGGGCATATCATTTCGTTATTCGAGGGCAGTTACGAAAACATAAAGATTACTACACCGGAAGACCTCGTCATTGCTGAAGCACTTTGGAAGTCTAATCAGTAGAACCATACTGCAGCTGCGATCAAATTAAAAAAGCCGGCATTACCGGCTTTCTGTTGAATCAATCTAACATTACTAGTATTCATCTTCGTTGAAGAAGAAATCTTCCTTGGTCGGATAATCGGGCCAGATTTCTTCGATACTCTCATACGGCTGGCCGTCATCTTCAAGTTCCTGCAGATTCTCCACAACCTCCAGCGGAGCACCCGAACGAATGGAGTAATCAATCAGCTCATCTTTGGTTGCCGGCCAGGGAGCATCTTCCAGGTAGGAGGCAAGTTCAAGTGTCCAATACATAGGTCTTCCTTTTAAATTTCCGCAAAAATAGAATTAATTAATCCGAAAGCAAGCCCCGTTCAGGCAGGCTCAGCATGCCAATCCCGTTCACCCGGACGACCCTGTTGCAGGTTAGAAACTGTGGCTGAAAAAGCTCATATTTACCGCTGTTTTTTTTGAATCGAACGTATCCAACCAATCATGGCTGACGAAAAAATAATATTCTCCATGTCGGGCGTAAGTAAAATCTATCCGCCCAACAAACAAGTACTGAAAGACATTTACCTCTCCTTCTTCTATGGCGCCAAGATTGGCGTGCTGGGTTTAAACGGATCTGGTAAATCTTCCCTGTTACGCATCATTGCCGGTATTGATAAAGAATTTCAGGGTGAAGTGGTTTCTGATCTGGGTTATTCGGTAGGATTGCTAGAGCAGGAACCCCAACTCGACAAGAACAAAACCGTGCGCGAGATTGTGGAGGAAGGTGTGCACGAAACCATTGCTCTGCTGAAAGAATTTGAAGCCATCAACGAGAAGTTTGCCGATCCTTCCATCATGGAAGATCCGGATGCGATGGAGAAACTGATCAATCGCCAGGGTGAAGTGCAGGAGAAACTGGATGCTGTTGGTGCCTGGGAATTGGATCACAAACTGGAACGTGCCATGGATGCGCTGCGCTGTCCTCCCCCTGATGCCAAAATTGAATTCCTCTCAGGGGGTGAGAAAAGACGCGTTGCTTTGTGCCGCCTGTTGTTGAAAGAACCCGATGTATTACTACTCGATGAACCCACCAACCACCTCGATGCTGAATCGGTGCTGTGGCTGGAAGAACATCTTCGCCAGTACAAAGGCACCATTATTGCCGTTACCCACGACCGTTATTTCCTGGATAACGTAGCCGGATGGATCCTGGAACTCGACCGCGGTGAAGGCATTCCCTGGAAAGGAAACTACTCATCATGGCTGGAGCAGAAACAAAAGCGTTTGGCACAGGAAGAGAAGTCTGAATCAAAACGCCAAAAGACACTTGAACGGGAATTGGAATGGGTTCGAATGAATCCAAAAGGCCGCCAGGCAAAAGCCAAGGCCCGTCTCAGCGCTTACGAAAAACTGTTATCGCAGGAAGCCAAGGAGCGTGAAGAAAAACTCGAACTCTACATTCCGCCCGGACCTCGTCTGGGCAACAAAGTGATAGAAGCCAATGGCGTCTCTAAAGCGTATGGTGATAAATTACTTTATGAAAACCTCACCTTCTCCTTACCACCGGCAGGAATCGTAGGTATTATTGGACCAAATGGTGCCGGAAAGACCACGTTATTCAAGATGATCATAGGTAAAGAAAAGCCTGATGCCGGAACCTTTGAAGTTGGCGAAACCGTGCAGATTGCCTATGTCGATCAGGAACATGACGACCTGAAACCGGAAGACACTGTATGGCAGGCAATCTCCGGTGGAAATGAACTGATTGAACTGGGTGGTAAACAGATCAACTCACGCGCCTATGTGGGCAAGTTCAACTTTGGCGGGAACGATCAACAGAAAAAAATCAAGGAACTATCGGGTGGCATGCGCAACCGTGTGCACCTCGCGATAGCCCTGAAGCAAGGCGGCAACTTGTTGCTGCTTGACGAACCGACCAACGACCTTGATGTGAATACGCTTCGCGCATTAGAAGAAGCATTGGAAAATTTTGCCGGTTGTGCCGTAATCATTTCGCACGATCGCTGGTTCCTTGACCGTGTTTGCACGCACATCCTTGCATTCGAAGGAGATTCTCAGGTTTACTGGTTTGAAGGAAGCTTCAGTGAATATGAAGAGAACAAGAAGAAGCGGCTTGGTGAAGATCAACCACATCGGATTCGCTACAAGAAGCTGGTGAAATAGACATTAGTATTAAGACATAAAATGTAAGTCACAAGGCATGCAATGCGAGAGTTAATTCTCACGCATGCCGAGTGACTCTTTATGAAAGCCAGACGAATTTGTGTTGATGACCTAATTACTGTTCATCCTATGAAAGCTTGGTTCACTATCCTTTTGCTCATTCTTTCTAACGCTTTCATGACCTTTGCCTGGTACGGGCATCTGAAATTCAAGGAGATGAAGTGGGCGCAAAGCCTTCCCTTATTCACGGTTATATTAATTAGCTGGGGCATTGCACTATTTGAATACATGCTTCAGGTACCTGCCAACCGCATCGGCTTCAAGGCCTATGGAGGGCCATTCTCCCTGGTTCAGCTAAAAGTAATTCAGGAAGTGATCACATTGATTGTCTTTGTAGGTTTCTCCCTGGTATTCTTCAAATCAGAAACATTTCGCTGGAACCACCTGATTGCATTCGTTTTTCTGATTTTGGCCGTTTACTTCGTTTTCAAAAAATAGACGGTTCTGATTGATCATTTCAGCCTAATTACACGATAATTCCTATGACATTATTCTGAAATAAGTTCAGATTTGTGTTTCAAGTAACACTTTATGTCATGTATTAAAAGAAGATAAGTCCGCTTTATCTGCCAATATCGCAGGTTATCTGATATTACTGTTTTCTCCAAATGAAGGGCGGTTACCTTTGAGCGAACCACAAAAAACACCGTTATGAAAAATTTATTAAAAAGCATCCCTCTGCTCTTGGTACTTGTTGGCTTCATGAGTTGCGATACCAAAGAAAAGCAACGTCTCATCACACAGGTCGACTCTTTGCAAATTGAACTGCAGTCCAGTCTGAAGACTGCCACTGCTTTGCAGGAAGTAGGCGTATTACTCGATTCCATTGATGCGAGTCGCAACATGCTGCGCACACAAGTGGTGGAAGGAACAAGTTATGCTGATTACAAGAACCGGTTGAATGAACTTAACCAGTACATCCGTGACACACAGGACAAAATCACAGAACTGGAGAACTCATTAACCAAAAGCAATCGCAATTATGCAGCTACCATCAAGCGGTTAAAAGCTGATCTTGAAAAGAGCATGCAGCAGGTAGCGAGTCTTCAGGAAGAAGTAGAAAAAGTAAGAAATGAAAATAGCATGCTGGCCCAGACAGTTAACCAGCGCGATGAAAAAATAACTGAACAGGCAGGAGTCATCCAGGTGAAAGAAGAGAATATTGTTGCACTCGAAACCCGGATTGATGAGATCAATAAACTCTCTACGCAAAGCAAAGCCGATCTGTACTTTGCTCAGGCTGTTGCGTTAGAAGAAGCTGCCGACCGTACCAAATTTGCTCCAAAAAAGAAAAAAGAAACTATTCGTGAAGCCCTTGAGCTTTACCGCCAGGCATTGTCACTGGGCAAGGAAGAAGCTGGTGAACGCATATCTGAACTGGAGAAAGAATTAAGCTAATCAGACAAGAGGCGAGTTAGGTTTAGTACGATGGCGTCTTTACGGACGCCATCACCTTTTTAAAGTAATCCGTAATCATTCCTGATTTGCCTTCGATATGGAAGATGTACCTGGATGAATAATTTAATTTGTTCATCCAGTGAAATGCAGGGGCTTCATCAGACTACAAGCATTCCTGACGGCACGTTTCGCGGCAAACTGTGCCTTTCCGATGCACGCAGCCACAATGACGGAAAATATTTACAAAGCATGTATTATCTGATATGGTGACCATGGCTCGGGGTTGCATTCCATACGGAGCACAATTCCGGTATAACTTAAGTCAACTATGTATAATCCACTGTATTCCCTTTTCAAGTACAGTTCAGTAACAAAAGTCTGTGAATATTCCTTCTTGCATTTTCGCCAGGATAAAATTACAAGGGCCACGGATCGTTAAACGGTTGCCCTTGCATATACTCCGCAATCTCATCCTCACTAAGCAGGCACGATTCCAAGGCAAGTCTTGTCATCGCATGGTCCATCTTCGTGCCAATAATCACCAGTTCATTCAGCCGGTCACCCCACTGCGGATGCCATTTCTTCAGAATGGATTCACGGTCAGCGTGATAAGCTGGTCTTTTTCTTCGCTCCTTTTCAGGAACAGATACCCACCACTTGCCGTAAATCTCGGCTTTGGAAGAACCACCCGCCTGGCTCCACAGAATGGCATGATCAGGCCTTGAGGCCAGCCAGAAAATACCTTTGCTGCGTACAATGTTGCCGGGCCATTGGTGCTGTACAAAATTCCAGAAACGTTCAGGGTGGAAAGGACGGTGATCGCGAAATACAAACGATGAGATTCCATACTCTTCTGTTTCAGGCACATGCACTTTGTTCAATTCCTTAATCCAACCCGCTGATTGTGACGCCTGCTCATAGTCGAATAAATTCGTATCCAGAATATCCTTCGGCTCAATTTTGCCCATTTGTGTTTTAATGATGCGTGCATCGGGATTTAATTTCATCAAAATACCTTCAAGCAAGCGCAATTGCTGAGGGTTAACCAAGTCAGTTTTATTTAAAACAATCACATTGGCAAATTCGATTTGATCGGTTAACAGGTTGACAATGGTGCGCTGGTCTTCTTCATCATCGGTTAGTTTTCTATCAAGCAACGATTCAGCGCTACCAAAATCCTTAAAAAAGTTAAACGCATCCACCACCGTTACCATCGTGTCTAATCGGGTGAAGGGAGTAAGGTCATTTAATGGTTCACCTGTTTCAAAACTAAAGGTTTGTGCTACGGGTATGGGTTCGGAAATACCGGTGCTCTCAATCAGTAAGTAATCAAACTTACGCTGGCGTGCCAGGGCACTTACTTCTTTGATCAGGTCTTCGCGCAGCGTACAGCAGATGCAACCATTACTCAACTCAACCAGTTTTTCCTCCGTGCGGGAAAGTTTTACTTCATTCTTTACGAGTTGTGCATCGATATTCACTTCGCTCATATCGTTTACAATTACCGCCACCCGCAAGCCTTTACGGTTGTTCAGCACATGGTTGAGCAAGGTGGTTTTACCGGCACCCAGAAATCCGCTGAGCACGGTTACCGGAAGTTTTCTAGGTTTAAAAATGGAGATCATGGTTGTAGTATTTATGTTGATAATATATGGTCAGGGTTTTACCACTTCGGCTTCTGTTAAAATAAAATTCAGGTGGTCGACATTTGTATAGTTAAGCTTTAGCTTTCCCTTTATGGTGATGATCTGATCAGCTTTAAACCGTGGTGCTGGTTTAGTGAACTGTATTTCTGCTACCGATTCTGGGCCGGCACCTCCACAAAAGAAACAAGCTGCGTAAGGATATTTTGAAATAATGATGCTCTTCTTGTCGGGCAGATCAAGCGGCATGTAATGGCCACTCAGTACCATATCAGTTCCTTCCAGCGTACGAAGGTTGGCATCAAATGAAGGTGTTAGAAAATGCTCCTTATATTGCTTGTAGTACTTCGATGTGAACTTTACGGTGGCAAATATCTCCCACGTGTCAATCTTCTCGGGCGGTTGTGCATAAGCAATGCCAGTCAACAACCACAACACTGAAATCAGACAAATCCTTAGTTCAATTTTACGCAACTTTGTTGCATTTAAAAAATGGCAGCAATACGGCTTACAAAAAGTCGACAACATACTTAGAATTGTTTGAAATAGGTTAGCTTAAAAATTCCGTGCTGGAGTATATAAAACCTTACTATATGACAACCATGCAACGCACCATACTCATGTGCTAGTTACTCACACCGCAAGGATGCGCTCCACGGCCTGGTTACGATAAACGAGCAGACTTAAAGAAAAAACCCCGATCGCAAGAAGAAGTAATCCGGTAATATCGGCTAAGAATTGTTGTTCTACCTCATCGTCATTGTATGCGAATTGTGGCAGTCCACTTAGCATTTCCTTCTTCATCACTTCATTTCTGAACATCCGTGGTACAAAGAATTCGCGCCACGTTCCGGCAAAGTCTACTACCTGCTGGCGGTACGCTGTATAATGCCGCGATGAAGTGCCCGCTAACTCATTGAAACTATTCTGAAGCAATACGGCAGGAGAAAAAAATCGTAACTTATCTACGGTACGCTGTTGTGCCTGGAGTTTCGATTCGTAATCAACTAATATCGGTTCAACAGCCTTGCGTATTTCTTCCTGTGAAGCAAAATAAGAGAGCCAAAAGGGATAAAGGGATTGCTCGCTGGTATCTGTCCGTGCCAGTTCCGGGTGATCGCGATAATAATTGGAAAGTATTTCATCGGCTTTCTTTTGCGCTTCGGCTTCTGCCTTGCGTAATTCGGTAAGCATACCTACCCGTGGGGGCACCGGATAAAGGCTGTTAGCCAGTTGGCTGATGATGGCCGGAACCAGCAACACCAACAGTACCCAAAGTGAAACCAATACCACGGCATTACTTCCGGATGATTTCCCCCTAAGGTTAACCCAGAAGGAAAGGCCAAACCAGAAAAGCATGTAGGCCAGAACCGCAATAATCAGTTTCACCACTGATCCTATTTCAGCTATAACCGATAGACCTGAAATCGACAATGAGAAAACAAAAGCAACGATAAACACCACCGAAAGAATGATGTAGCGTATCACCAGCTTATTGAGCAGCCAACGTGTGGGTGCTACAGGCTGTACGAGCGTTAACCGCATGGTGCCTGATTCCTTTTCTGAACTCAGCACATTATAACTGAACGCCAACACCAGTAAAGGCAACAAATAAATGCTCACAAAGGCCAAATCAAAACTACCGAACAATAGCTGTACAGGATTTGATAACTCCGAAAAGCCCAGCGTTAGCGCTTCACCGTAAAGGCGTGGCTTAACCATGTGTGTAAACAAATCACTTTGCCCGGTGGATACCAGCGCAAGGGGTTGGGCTTCAAATGCACAAACACGAGCAGCACGTTGACCAATTACATTCAGTCGCTGGGGGTTTTGCCATACGGGTAATCCAGGTTTTAGTCCCAGATCTACCGAGTCAATCAAGGCAACATACATATCATCAGCTGCCCGCTCTTCTTCAAAAGCTTTCTCCAGTGGGGCTTGACGTTCCGTCACTTTCTCCTTGCCATTATGTGCTGCATAAAAACATACTACCAGCAGGATAAGCGATAAAACGATTATCCACCGATCACGCAACAAACCCAGCCATTCGTATTTGTATTGATTCTTGAGTGCCATAATTCCGAAAGCGATTTAGTTTAATTAATAACTCTGGTACACTTGATCACGGCTTTAATGTTGTGCAACGAATGACCACGAAACCAAAACTGACAGCAAGCCATACTACAAGCACCACAAAATTGCCGGTGTTGGCACTGAGTACAGAAGCATAGGTTGGGGGTGTGTAGTCAAACGGTTGAATCTTATTCCATAGCTCCGGATCAGATTTATACGACCAATCGCCATATCTTGAATTGTCCGCAAAATCCATATTGAGTGCGTTCATCATTTCAAGCCGATACTTTTCTGCCTCGTTGCTGAAATGCCAGTGGCTGTGGTAATCGGTTCGGCACATGGCCATGGAAAGAAAACGGGCCGGTAAAAACGGACTCAATGCGGCAGCATTACGGTATAACCGGCTTTGCTTTTCGTAAATCTCCTTTAGGTGCTCATAGTGCTTGAAGAATATTTCAGCTTCATGCTCCTCGCCTTTTTGCATCAGGTAGCCATCGAAGTTGAAGGGCAGTTGCTGCACACTGTCTACCCCGTATTCCGCTAACACCTCTTGTTCGAGCTTTCGCGCGGCATCATTCCAGGGGTCGTGCCCATCCAGTCCCTTCTTTTTATCTTCATTCACCGCTTCCATAAATTCCTGCTGCGTAGGATACGGGTAAAGTTGATCGGCCAGGTTCGTTACCACCTTGGGCATACCCAAACAGGCCACCATCCACACGGCCAGCAAAATCACAAAAGCAATGCTCGATTTATTAACCCAGGCGGATACCAGTAAAACGATGTTCGAAAAGATGGCATAGTATAATACATACACCCCAAAGAGAATCAACAAGGCAGACCAACTGAGTTCCCCAAAATCTGACAGGTTGCCAAGGAATAAGGCTGCCAAAAAGAAAGAAATAGTCGTAAGCAAGATAACCGGCATCATTATGCCCAACCACTTTCCCACCGCCAAACGTTCGGGAGACACACCCATGCTTTGTAGTAAGCGCAAGGTTCCGGATTCGCGCTCACGCGTAATGGCATTAAACCCGACAAGGATAATCAGCAACGGTACCAGGAAAAGCAATACAAAATCAGGTGTTAAATCGCCAAACCGAGACAACCCGGTTTGATCTTGCGCTGCAATGAATTGGGCTTCATTGCGCACGTGGGCCTCCAGGTAAATGCTTACGCCTGTGTATTTGTCTACACCTTGGTCCAGTAAGGACATGGGGTACTTTGGTTTGAACGCATACGTTCCGTAGTGTGCAGCAGAGTGCGGATTTTTAGCTTCCTGGCTGGTCCAGTTCAACCGCTCTTTTTCAGCCGCTTCCTTATGCTGTGCATTCACAAAATCATAATACCGTTTGCCTGAAAATGCAGCAACGACCAACAACACCAGACATAATGCAGATAACACTCTGAAACGTCCGTCCCGAAGGACTTCCTTCATTTCTTTGGCAGCAATTTTAAGGATCATGTTCATGACGTTTTAATTCATGTGTTGGAGGTAGAGTTTTTCCAGGTCGGCATGGTTGATTTGCTCAGTCGTAAGTGTTTCCACCAACTTTCCTTCCTTCATGATACCAATATGCGTTCCTGTTTCCTTCGCGCGGAACAAATCGTGGGTGGCCATTAACGTGGCAACACCTTGTGTACTGAGTTTTTTGAGTAAAGTTGCAAACTCGTTGCTGGCCTTGGGGTCAAGTCCTGAAGTAGGTTCATCCAACAATAGTACTTTGGCTTGTTTGGCAAGCGCAATGGCGATACCTACTTTCTGACGCATTCCTTTCGAGTAGTTGCTCACCCGTTTGTGCACTGCATCCGGCTGAAGACCGGCTTCGGCTAAATAGGCTTCAAGTTCTTTGTTGGTGTGCTTTTTTCCCGCGAGGTTGGAAAAATAATCGAGGTTTTCCAGTCCGGTAAGGTTTGGGTACAACATCAGGTTCTCCGGGATGTAAGCCAGAAGTTTTTTTGTCTCCAACGGTGCTTCAGCAACATTCCATTCACCAATCACCGCTTCGCCATCACTGGGCTCGATGAAATTGAGAAACAGATTGATAGTGGTTGTTTTACCGGCACCATTAGCGCCAAGCAAACAGAAGATTTCACCCGGATTAACAGTGAAGGAAACATTGGCTAATGCCGGATGACCGTTGTAAACTTTCGTTAGATTCTTTGCTTGTAGCATAGGGATTTATTTTTTAAGAAGAGTAATCAATGCGAAGTACTAAGCGCTTTTCTCCTGTTTGCGAGACGGGTGGCGACCGGTGAACAATGCCTTTGCCTGTGCGTTGGCGTGGCAGTTCGCCTTTTAACACAGCAATGTCATACGTAGCAATCCGTTCAATTCGGCTCCAGTCTTTGATAATATCTTCGTTCTCACCTTCGCCCAGCAATTTCCGTCTCACGTTGTCATTGTACGTCCACTCCGTTCCAGGACCGCAATAACTGCATAGCAAACGGTAGGCATATCCGTCAATGTGAAATTTCTGGCATGCATCATGATTTACAACTTTCAGTGACAAACGAATGCTTCGCGCTTGTGTGATCTTAACAAACAGCGCACAACACATACTGATGTCATTTATTAACGGCTCGAGTAGAATCCAGTTGGCTGTTGTATTATGACCTATTAACAAAGCCATTGTTTCCGACCAACTTTCCTGTTGTTCAAGAACTTTGTCAATTCCTTGAAACGATGAATGCATGAGTTCCTGAACTGCATTTTCAAGGGAGGCTTTTACCTGTCGTTTACCAATACCAAGGTTAAAATGAGGGTTTTTTACAGCCAACAATCCCATTAAATCTTGGGTAATGAGTACATGGGTACGCTGATGGAGAATGGGTATGAAGTCAACTAAGCTTACCATATTATTGCAACATTGTTGCAAGTGTACAATTCTTAGTTTATATTTGCAACACTGTTGCACTTGCTGCATTCTGTTAGTAAGCTCAATGGCTTTAGGTAAAAAGTGTAAAACCACCGCAATTTTTATTGTCGGTGGTTTTTACATTTAACGTGGTGGCCGCAGCCGAAATTCTGAAACTAAAGGACAACTACCCTGTCATCGGTTGATTTTGGTCTTAACTCCGTAAGGACAATGACGGCAGCCATTTTTACAACAATAACCACGCTTCAGAAGGTAGGCAGCCGTAAATACCATGTTGCCGTTCTCCAGGTAATAATCCGGCTCGTTAATAATCGGACTTGCTTGCTCACCTTTATTTCTGTCTCTGCGCGGAAAATCCATAACTATTTAAACTAAAATGTTGCCCGTATTCCACCCATCAGGTTAAACCGTTGGGTGTTGTATCCATAGACTTCATAATAGTCCTGATTGAGCACATTGCGGAAGTCGCCAAATAATTTCATCCGGTTGTGCAACGAATACTCTATATATACATCCAATAACTGGTATGGCACTAAAACCACGGTACTTGTAGTCAATGTGTTGAAGTCAAAAAACAAGTCGTTTCGCTGACCAAACGTCTTAACAGCTAAAGTCGCTAAAAGTTTATCCGTTAATTGCCAGGCTGCATTCAAACCGAAACTGTGTTTTGGCCTTCGAATAAGATCATTTGGCTTCGTTTCTGTTCCGGAACCAACCGGAGTGATGATTTCCCCTTCCACATAAGCATAGAAACCGGATAAGGTCAGCTTTTTCCATTTATAAAATGCTTCCAATTCGACACCGCTGTCATTGAGTTTATCCCAATTCACATAGCCGGTTGTAAAGGCAATGATGTTATCAATATTGCGCTGGAACCAGGTAGCCCGAACATCAAACCGTTTGTTGGCCGAAAACCACTGAACACCGCCTTCAAAACTGGTGCTTTCTTCAGGCTTTAAGTCCTCATTGGCGCCAAAAGGCCCGTACAATTGTGTAAGCGTTGGAGCCTTGAAACCTGTGCCATAGTTTAAAAACAGTTTATACCGATCATTGATCAGGAAGGAAGGATTGAAACTAAACGTGAAATTGTTTCCATACACCGTATGGTTCACATAACGGCCGCCCAGTTCGGCAGAAAACCCGTTGAGGTTATTAACGAAAAAAGAAAGATAGGGACTGATGATATCAAAAGCCGGATTCGTTACTGTAGCATTTGTAGCAATCATGTTAAAATGCTGGTAACTCACTCCGCTCAGCAATTGATAACTAGAAGTAAGGTCGTGGCGAACAAACACCTCTCCATGATTGAAACGTCCATCGTAATCGTTAATACCAAACATATTGGTGAATGAACGCTCCGTTTTGTTGTGTGCAAACAACATTGAAACCGATCCTTTGCTGTATTGGAACTCGCTGGTAAGTCCGTAATGCAAGGTGCTGGCTGCATAGGTGGCATCTTTTTCATCTACAAATGCACCGGCATCAAACGCACCATCAAAATCGTTGTAACGTACAAACGGACGAATGTTAAACTTTTCGCCTGCCTTATATCCTACGCTGGCCTGTAAAGCATTCTGAATCATTCCGTCTTTATCAAAACCAGCCGTTCCCGTGGTATCACGGGCTTCACTTAGCCCTTCGGTTTGAAACCGTGTAAAGCCAATACTGTAGTCGATTTTATTGGTACTGCCCGAAACGCCCATATTGGCTCGTAGTGTGTTATAGCTGCCGTAACTCAGTATGCCCGATCCACTGACTGGTTTATTTCCTTTTGTTTTAGTGATGATGTTGATGACACCGGCAATGGCATCAGTACCGTACAGTGTCGATTGACTGCCTTTCAGGATTTCAATGCGTTCGATCTGATCGATGGACAACAAGCGTAAATCAAAAGCGCCATCAATACCGGATGGATCGTTCACAGGAATTCCATCGATCAAGATTAAGGTATACTTACCGGCAGCACCACGCAGGAAAACTGATTTGTCTTTTGCCGGATTGCTGTTGGCACCATTGATCACCAGGCCAACCTGCTCGTTCAACACTTGCGACAAATCCTTTCCCCCACTCCGTGAAAGCTGTTCCTGATCAATTACCATGAGCACCTTACCGGTTTCGGAAACATTTTTGGGAAACTTGGTAGCCGTTACCACCACTTCACGGAGTGTGGTGACCGGTATGGAATCCGGTTGGGCCAGGGTTTGATTTGGCGCCCAGTACCAAAAGGCAATCATGGTCATTGCCCAGACTTTGATCTCTTTTTTCATGCGAAAAAGGTTTAGGGTTGAAAAAAGAGTAAAGGCTGAAAATGAAACGTGTGGGGGCGATGAACGCATCGCGCAAGCACATGAATCACAGTCGCTTTTACCCGAAGCACTGAATGAAAACGTTGCGTTGGCAGGTCTCCTGACTTACATCACCTGTCTTCACCTTCCCACCCCGACCGACCGGGACAGTGGTTTAAAGAATAAGACAAGCCTTAATGATGCTTACAGTTGCGGGAACAGTTTCCGATTTTCACGGGATTCCCTTTTAATCTGTTCAGCATTACCTTGCTGAACCAGAACCAAAGCGTTGCAAGTATAAACAATTTTAAATAGACCAAAAGCAATCAGATGAAGTTCCGTTTAGCGGGAGAAATTCTGACTAATCTTTTGTATATTAAAATTGCAAAATCACTGTAACAACTAAACATTCCGGTAATGAAAACCTGCTTTGTCCTTTTTGTGCTGAGCTTCGGTGCATTCACTTCGTATGCACAATCGGAGTGGACCTGGTTCTCCAGAAATAAAGTTCCCTTATACATTCAGGGAGCCCAGCGCTTTACTGATTACAGGTTAATCAATGGCAAACCTGCCGATGGATTCTTACCGGGTTATTACCTGACTGCCGATGGCACGAAAAAAGAAGGTGAAATTCAATACAATTTTCCCTACATCATGGAAAGGATGCTGGTGTTTCGGGGGGAAGATGGTGCAGTATCGTATCTAAGACCTGGTGAAATCAAAGGTTATTTTATTGATGGCACCTATCGCGAGAGTGTCACCTTCAACGCATCGATGATCAAAGGCGCGGAAGGACTTCATACTTTATTTATGATACCAAAAGTTCAAGGCCCCCTTAGTCTGTATTATTATACCAACCAGGAAATAGTATGGGATTTTGAACCGGAAGACGACCGCATCTTTAAAGAACCATTTTACTTCCAGGCATTTACAAAGTATAACCAGATGCCGGAGGCTGAGATCCACAAATCGCCCCATGCTGATATTCTGAAAAAAGGCAAGGAAGATGGATTTTTTTCCGATCGATTTTTACTTGGGTTCGCCAATAAAATGGCCGAGCTGATTAGCGATTGTACCGATACAGCAGCCAAAGTCAAAGCCAAGCAATCCGGTTACCGATCAAACAATCTCGAAATGATTGTCAAAGAATATAATGCCTGTGTTGAAGGAAAGTAATGGTCACTTCAAATTAAATCGGATACCCAAAAAACCCTTCAGTCCCTGTACCGGTGCATAGCTGTAGGCTGTATCAAACGAATAGCCGTTGGGATTGTCCACATCAATGTTCCGGTCAAACGGATCGAATGGACGCATCAGCGGATTCAGCGGAATAAAGTTTAACAGGTTTTTGATACCGCCATAAAATTCCCAATCGATCCGGGCCGTATGAAGATGGCGCGTCAGCTGCAAATTCAGCAAAGGCACCCAGGGAGAATAAGCCGGCCGGAAATCATCCGGCAATACCGGCATGGGCATAGGCCCCTGTACACGGGCAGTGAGGTCAACTGCCCAGCGATGATCAGGCGTAGCATAACTCAGTGAACCTGTTCCGGAAAACCGGGGTGCAAACAACTGCGGCATCCGTTCATCCGCTGATTCCTCATAGAGATAAACATCCATCAGCGTAATGCCCGTCATCATTTTAAACCCGCTGTTCAGATTGAGGTCTGCGTTGAGCGTGACACCCCTGGAGACGGAATAGCCTCTCAGGTTGTCATAAATAATCTTATCCGGATCGGTAAGAAAATCACCCACAATCCGGTTGGTGAAATGCGTATAAAAAGCCGATACATCCAGGGAAATAAAACCCTCACGCATTGGTATGGTGTGCATGTAGTTCGCATTGACATTCCATGATTCTTCCGGTCTCAATGCCTCCCGGATAACAACCTGCCGCGCACCGGTCAGCGCAGCATGATCTTCCGTGAACAAATTCACCACGCGAAAGCCGTTACCCCCCGTTAACCGGAAAACCTGATTCTTTCCCGGAGCATACTTCAGGCTGATGCGCGGGGAGAAAATGTTACCATGCACATTATGATGATCGGCCCGCATGCCCAGCAGGGTTGTGAATGATGAATGCCACCGTATTTCATCCTGAAAAAAGATTCCGGGCAGATGGGTAACGGAAGGCTGATTGACGAACTGTTCATTGGAGGTGCCGGGCGTATTATCATCATAAAAAATATACCGGTACGCCAATCCGGCCAGCAGTTCGTGTTTGCCGGCAGTCGTTAACCATCGTGCCTGGGTAAAGGCCGTTTGCTGCCTGCCGATGTACTGCTGCAAACCATAATAGGCATCCTGGTCATGGTGGTTGATGGAATAATCAAAGGAAAGATTTTGCGATTGTGTGAGCGGCTGTGTTCCGATCAATTCCAATCGCCTGGTATAAACCGACTCCCCGTAAACCTGATCGCTGCCCCGAAGATTTTTTGTCCACGATAACTCACCACCCCACCGGTCTTCATATATCAACCGCCCGGCTACCGAGCCGGTTCTTCCGCTGCGATGCGGATACTGCCATTTATTAAACAGCGATACCCGCTGCTGCAGGGCAGCATCTGCAAAGTTGTCGCTGTTGATATCACGGGCATTGGTGAACTGGAAATAATTAATGCCCAGCATGGAGGATGCCTTACCCGACTTCAACACCGCTCCGGCATCCATGTTAACTTCTCCGATACTTGTTGCAAACACATCCGCATAAAACCGGGAAGCATCATCCGGATCGCGGGTAATGATATTGATTACTCCGCCTACGGCTTCCGAGCCATATAAGGTAGACGCAGGTCCCTTGACCACTTCAATTCGCTTCACGAGACTGTTGGGAATACCACTTAATCCATACACCGTGGATAAACTGCTGACGATGGGCATTCCATCGATGAGTACCATGGTATACGGGCCATCCAGCCCGTTGATACGGATATCCCCTGCCCCGCATACGTTGCAATTCAATTGTGGCTGAACACCATTGATGAGTGAAAGACCTTCAAAAATGCTTGGCGTTGGATTCTTTCGGAATAATGTATTTCCATAGACTTCCACCGGTATAGGCGATTGCAGCTTGCCGACTTCGCGCATCGTGCCGGTCACGACAATGTCATCCAGGGTTTGCTGATCTTCTTCCAACCGGATAATCAATGGATCTGCTATACCAGGAATTCGTATTGAGACTTGTTTCGTTTTGTATCCAATTGCGGAAACTTCCAGCAGGTAGTTTCCCTGTGTATTCACAGACAATTGAAAAGCTCCTGATTCATCAGCTGCAGTTCCCTCCTGGCCGTCCACCAGTCTGACGGTGGCATAGGGTACCGGTCCGTCAGCCGCCTGCACCCGGCCCTTCACCGGGAAAGGCTGCGCCCAACTCATCCCACTGAGCATAGTAAACCAAAAAAGGATAAGCCCTCTCAAAGTCATTTTTTAGACTAATCTAAATTATTGTTTATACAATGCTAATGAAAACGAAGAAGCCCTGCAACAGGTTGCAGGGCTTTTCATTTGTTATTCAATACGATCAATCGGATCGCTTAGGGCTTTTAGATGTACATGCGTTTACAAAATCTTAGTACCAACTGGTCATGGAGCTGATTACTTCTTCACCAGTACGGCCTCCAGGATAATGAAGTTAACATGCTCGATGTCATTGGCATTCAATTTCAATTTTCCGCGGACTGTGATCAAATCATCAACCTGGAATTTCGGCAGCGTGCCTTTGAAGGTTACTTCAGCAATGGATTCCGGACCGCCACCACCGCAGAAAAAGCACTGGCTCATCGGATATTTGGACAGGATGATGTAGTTACCTTCTTCCGGTGCAAACGGAACATAAAATCCTTCGATGGTGATTTCCTTTCCCTCCAGCGCCTTCAGGTTTTCGGGGAAGTTGGGATAGAACAGGTATTCACCCAGTTTCTCATAGTATTTGGGTTCGAACTTCGTTTTGGCAAATTCATTCCACGCATCAAATTTGGTCGTTTGGGCAACAACCGGTGAAGACAAGAACAACACTAATCCGACAAAAAGTATCTTTTTCATTTTCTTAATTGTTCAAAATTCAAAGCTCTAGGTTTATGATTCAGGATTCGGTCTGAGCAACCGGAACAGATGCCCGGAATGCTTACCCGGAATCAATTACCGGCTAGTACGCTGGAAATATCAGTTCGGTATACCTGCCATGCGGGTATCCATGCGCACATTACACCCAACAACAAACTTCCCGCCAAAAGTATCCATTCTTCGCTGTAGAAAACAAGGCCGTTGATCCCGGCCTTCTGCGCCTCTTCCACTAAGGTAGTCATCCCAATCAGTACACCATGCCCCATAGCAACGCCAATAGCACTGCCCAGCAGCGTCAGCACCGCTCCCTCCAGTAAAATAGCAAAGACAAGCCGGGCACGCGTTGCACCCATCGAACGCATGATGGCCAGATCGTACTTTCGTTCTTTCAGTGAGTTGTACAATGCGATGAAAATGCTTAGCGCGGAGATGAATATCAACACATACGCAAAGGCCATCAACACATCCACGCCTACACCGAGAATGGTGAATAACCGCGCTGTTTCAAACGCAGGGGAAGCAGCCTGCATGCTGCTCTGGCTGTTCACAAACCGCGGCAATTGAATGGCACCCATCGGTGACCGGTATTGAATCAGCATGGCGGTGATTTCCTTGGTGGAATCTCCGGCTGCTATAGACGGAACCAGCGGTGAAGCATTAAACGAAGTATCACGCTCAAGCACTTCCGAATGATCTTCTTCGGCATGCAGATCATGCACATGCCACACACTCTCAACCGAAGTAAGAATAAGATTATCAATAACGGTGTTGCTATTCTTCAGAATGCCAGACACCACAAAATGACTTTCTTCATGCGCATGCCCACCGGTGGTTAGTCCGTGTGCACTTTCAAAGTGATCGCCCACCTTCATTCCGGTGAGCGCAGCTACCGTAGCGCCCAGGATAACTTCCAGTTCATCTTCGAACCATTCTCCTTGTGCTAATTCAGCTTTGTACAGTTCGGCATAATCACGGTTGGTACCGATAATACGGTATTGCTGATAACTGTCGCCCAACGCAAGAGGTATGGCCTTCTTTACCAGTCTGTGCTTGGCAAGTCGCTCGGCTTCGGCCAGGTTGATGTTGCCTGTCGGAAAATCGATGTGGAAGATGTTGCACAGAATGATCTGCAACGGG
>JALOMI010000327.1 GCA_025455465.1 Cyclobacteriaceae bacterium
GGTGCGTTCATGAAAGTCATTGGTCATTTCGTACCCCATCGCAACATACGGTACACTGAAAAGGGTGAGGCCCAGGTAGAAAATAAATGACCAAAGCATGAAATACACAAAATTGTATTCTATGCCATTTGATCTGTATAACTGCCACATGATAATAAATGCAAGACCCATCACGATAGCTCCGATGAAAACATACTGTCTTCGTCTTCCCCATTTTGATTTAGTATTGTCGGAGATGAAACCCATGATGGGATCCGTGAAGGCATCAAATATCCTGGGAAAAAAGTAGATCACTCCCCACATCCAACCGGGAAAGCCAAGGTCTTGCACCAAGACTACCATGAAGATGCCTAACACAGCAGGGAACATTTGATTGGCCAGCATGCCCAGACCAAAGGCGACTTTTTGACCGAAGGGAACTTGATTTGATATTGCAGACATGGATTTAAGGTTTAGGGACTGTGAGTAGGTTTAGCATGAATGGTATTCTTGTTTTCAGAATCTGTATTTATTGAGCCGGAGGTGGCAGCGAATGGTATTCTTGTTTTCAGAATCTGTATTTATTGAGCCGGAGGTGGCAGCACTTCATTCAGTAGTTTCTTCTCGTTGCCTTCATACGATTTGGTAATCGGATTTCCACCACGTGTCAGATTTTTAAAAACACCCTGATCAACTAATTTCCATAGGGCATATTTGGCTTCACCGGTGACATCAAATAGTCCGAAATGATTTTCTGAACCATTCGGATTGCCGGCATCCTTCCACTGTTCATCGAAGGCTTCGAAGTAAAAACAGGATATGCCTGAAGCGTTAGTCCACTCACGCATCAGATGATAATACCTTGCTTGTTTGTATTCATCCGTAGCCCGTGAGCCCTCAGGGCCGTAGAAACCATCTGAAATTGTAGCCCAGCCTGTTTCACCGATGTGAATGGGCTTGTTTACACCAAGGCTTCTTACATAGCTTGCTACTGAATCATATTGCGATTTGGCAAAGTCCCGGGCACGAAGTATGGCGGCATCGGCTTTTTCAATTGGTGAAAGCTGGTTTTCATCAACAGGCACTCGCCAGAAGGCAGGGTTGTAATGCGTATTGTGATAGGGATAGGTGTGCATGGAAATATAATCCACTGCTTTCACCAGTTTTGCAAGATCTTCGGTGTGATAACTTGAATCTCCACCGCCCCAGGAAGCAAAGTCGTCCGAGCTGGTGATCCAGAGATCTTTTGGGAGCTTTCCTTCTGCTTTAAGCGACTGTAAATGAGTTACCCATTTCAAGATTACGGATGGCTGAACATAATAGCTGGCCGCCCACCTGACCATCGACTCATTACCAACAGCCAGTATTTTAACAATATGCGGATATTCATTGGCCAGTGCTACAGCACGATTAATTTCTCCTTCATTCTGCTCGCTTTCTGAATTGTGGTCTGGCTCCTGATCAGTCCAGGCATTCTTGCAATCAATCCACGCACCCAGCATCACGTACATTTCAAAATCAGGATCAGCGCTCTGTAATTCGTGGATTGCTTTTAGCAGGTTCGATGCATGGGGAAACTGTACGTTGTAGGTTCGCACTATTTTAACGCCCATGGCAGAAAGTATTTTTACATCTTCCTTCAGCTGATCAACAGTGGGTTGAATCGATCGTGAAGTTTCCCGGTACCCTTCATAACTCATGGCCAAGTATTTGGGATTGCCTAAAATATCTTTCGCTGTCACTTCCTTTTGTTTAGTTAGTTTATCGGATTGTTCTTCTGATCGTTTATTGTTACAGGAAAAGCTTACCGTAAGAGCCATTCCGAATGTCAGTAATTTGATGAGAGTTGCATTCATGGTGAAGTATTTTTGTTCTGCCGGTATACATTCATTATTTCATTATTGATTTCATTTGTACTTCAATCCAAACAATATAATCTTCAACTGCTTTTGGCCAGGAGTGGGGGAGTTTTCCCTGAAAATCATAATCACCAAACAATACTTCGGCAACGCCTTCGCCTTCAGATCCAGGTAGCCATGCAGCCACAAAAGCATCGGCTTGTTTAAGTTGATCAGTAACTACTAATGGTCGCCCTGAAATCAACACCACTACAGTCTTTATTCCTTTCGATGCATACGTATCTATAAGCTTTTGATGTTCTTCGGTTAGAGTAAGCTGATACTTATTCATTTCACCACCTATGTCTCCAAAAAACTCAGCATAAGGTGTTTCACCAACCACAATCAAGGCTGCATCCACATTATCATAGCTGGCGTTGCCATCTTTATCGTACAGAACTTCTCCTGCAGACCATTTCCTGAAACCCTCCAGAATGGTTGTAGCGCCTTTATAGTTTTCGGTTGTTCCCTGCCAGTTGACGGTCCATCCGCCCGATTGTAATCCAGCGTTATCGCCAAATTCACCAACCACAACAATCCTTGCATTTTTTCTTAGCGGTAGGGTATAGCCTTCATTTTTAAGCAGCACCAACGATTCCCGTACCGCTTGACGGGCAACAGCACGATGTTCTCTGCAACCAATCTTTTCAATCAGGTCTTTATCAGGGAAGGGATTATCAAAAAGTCCAAGCCTAAATTTCTGTCGCAGGATTCTGCGCACCGCATCATCTATCCTGCTTTCCGGTATCATGCCATTAAGCACTCCGTTTCGCACGCCTTCCTGGAACATCGCGAGATCACCGTCAACCGCCATAACCATATCAATGCCGGCATTGATAATTGCATTTTCGCCAAAACGGGAGTAAGCTTTCCAATCAGACACAACAATTCCTTCAAAATTCAATCTGCCTTTTAACAAGCCAGTGATCATTTCTTTATGCGCATGCATGGAGATTCCGTTCAGCGTATTGAAGGATGCCATGATGGAGCCTATACCTTCTTCGATTGCGGCCTGGTAGGGTGGAAGTAAACGTTCATTAACTTCCTCCAAACTGAGTGTTGCATTCCCGCCTTCCACGCCAAATTCAGTTGCTCCGTCACCGATAAAATGTTTAGCCGTAGCCAGCACTTCTGGTTTTTCTGTGGAACCCTGATGTCCGCGTACAGAAGCTCGTGTTAACGCGGTAGTAAGTTCAGTGCTTTCCGAGAAGGCCTCATACACTCGTCCCCACTTTTCATTAAAAGGAATCGCAACACACGGTGAAAAGACCCAGTTAAATCCGGTGGCTTTTGATTCGATGGCCGTGATCGCAGCCGCCTTCTCAACAAGGCCGGCATTTCCCGTGGCGCCCAAACCAATGTTGTGCGGAAAAATCGTAGCACCCTCGTAGGTGTTTTGTCCGTGCACTGCATCGACACCAAATAATAGAGGTATTCCCAATCGGGTGGTCAGCGCCTGTTTTTGAAGTTCCGTAAATTTGTCTTGCCATTCACTTGCATCGTTTCCGGGAAGCGGGCCCTGGGTATGAATGACCGACCCGATGAACTTATTCTTTACATCCTCTTCCGTGATGTCATCAAAATGCCGTACCTGGGTCATCTGACCGATCTTTTCATCGAGGGTCATTTGAGCGATCAGCGCTTCAATTTTCTGATCCGTACCTGGTTCTGTTTTGATTTTCTTATCCATCAATATTTCACAACAAGAAAATAATCCTGGTTAGCATGGTATAAAATTTTCATACCAAGCATTATTACTTCAACATTGCCTGAGCTACATGCACCACTATCCGTACGACATCACCTGTTCTTCCAAATACTTTCTGACTTAATACATAATCAAGTTTCAAATCTTCCGATTTCGAAACGGAACCGTCAGAAAGAAAAACTTCAAGACTGCTTTTATCCGCGAGATTGTAAACAACTGGAACCTGGCAATAGGTAAAACATAAAGCATTCTTGCTTACCGGGAATTCCGTTTCCTTTCCATGCACATCCACGTAAGTAAAGCGTTGCTTATCGGAAAGGAACTCTGTTTTCCGAAGCATGCGAGGATTAATGAACAACCTGCCTTCTTCAACCAATACACCTACTTCTCCAAAGCGTGATAAAATATCTTCCTTAACCTGACCTGTCATGCCCGGTTGTTGAGCCCCCTTCGTAGCTGGTGTGTGGGAGTAAGGATCTGTTGGAAATGCTCCGTAAAGTTCGGGTGATTTGTGAACGCCTATGCCTTCATTAATCCTGTAATAATTCTCCAGTAACTTGTCCACCAGGGTTTCATTCTCCCGGGCGTGGATTGCTTTAATGCAACATTCCTGCACCGCAAGTTGCAACTTGGAAACCATGTGCCAGTAAATGGAACCTAATCCTTCATAGCCATAAAATGTACCCGACCTTCCGGTAAAAGCCTTGTGATTGAATATCCCTTCAAAAATCTGGAGAACTTCCTCTTTGTCGTGAGGTGTAACGGGGTAATGATTTTTTTCCAACTCCTCCAATGCATTACGCAGATCAGTTGCATTTTTGAAATTTCCATTGAAGTGATAGCCCCCGGTGATGTCCTTTTCTACAATACGGGTATTGCCATTCTTCAGCAGGTTTGTCAGAAAGGTTGATTTTGCAATCACTGAATCCGGAATAGAATTTTTCCTCAGAAAGCCGGGTAATTCTTTGTTTGGATACAGCAGGTAGCTGTACTGATCTTCCCTGAAGAGCTTACTTGCCTTCAGGCTTTCTAATATTTTCAATACCTTATCGGATGATAAATACCCCGCACTTAAAACAGCAACCTGGCCCTCCAGCATTTCGCTGAGGTGGGAGATCGAAATTTCCTGGCTGTTTTCAACCGACATTAAATTGTACGAATGATACAGGTTATCAGCACGCTTGTTGGCACGAATCGTATGGTCAATGTACTGAAGACATAGAGACGAAAACGCAATCAGTTCGGCTATCGGCAAAGCCTTACGCTGATCACTGAAGGATTGACGGTATATCTGTGCCCGGTA
>JALOMI010000328.1 GCA_025455465.1 Cyclobacteriaceae bacterium
CTGATTTTCGGAATTATGATTTGGGATTTCGGATTTTTAGGGTGATGGCAGAATTCCTTTCTCAGGCACTCTTCAGTTCTACAAAGCGGTTTCTGTAATCCTGGAGTTCGCGAAGGATCTTCACTTCTTTTTCCACCATGCGGTGCTTGTACGTTTCGTACTCGCGGCAAACATCATCGTATAATGACCGCGACTCGGATGCACGCTGATAACTCATCCGGAAAGCATACAGTGCAACACCGGTCAGGAAGATCAGAATCAGCATACCCACACCGGTATAGAGCAGGAACTTCTCCTTGCGCACATCCATTCCCAGCAGATGAATGGAGGTGGCAGCCAGCTGCATGGATTCCATCTCCTGCGTTCTTTTGTCCAGGTCTGCCTGAAGGGCGGCCAGTTGCTGATTGATGCCCGACATTTCTTCCTTAATACCCGCAACAGCAGCATCCTTCTGCTTCAGCGTGTCTTTTACTGCTCTCCAGAACTGTTCCACCTGAAGGGCCTTCACCATACGGTATTGTTCGACTACGGTTACATTTTCGCGCAGCAAGTGAAATTGCTGATCCAGGCTGGGCTGGGTTTCCGGTGAATCACCGGCACAAACATAAAAGCTAACAACTAATGACAGCAGGGGCAGGATTAATGTCTTCATGGTTGACGGGATTTGATGTAAAAGTATCTGTTCCCGATAGCAATAAAACGCAGGAGTAATAAATACCCGTTTTTTACGATAAAGCGTACAATTGTTCAGACCAGTGCACAGTCGAACGGGTACGGTCAGTCATTAGGGATATCAAATGAATTCCAAAGCTGCTACGAATATTACATTGTTCTGTACATAGTCGCTATGGTTTTTACTTAGCATACACCGGCAGCCCCATGTAGTAAATCATTCCTAACTTGTACCGATGAAAATCGGATTGCTGTCGGATACGCACAGTTACCTGGACAAACGTGTCTTTGAATACTTCGCTGACTGCGATGAGGTGTGGCATGCCGGTGATATCGGAGACATTGCAATGGCAAGGCAACTGGAACAATTCAAACCGTTCCGGGCTGTTTACGGGAATATCGATGACCGACAAATCCAGACCACCTATCCGGAAGATGCCTGGTTTACCTGTGAAGAATTGACCGTATGGATGACGCACATCGGTGGTGCACCTCCGCATTACAATACGCGGGTGAAAAAACAACTGAAGGAAAAAACACCCGATGTCTTCATCTGCGGGCACTCCCACATCCTGCGTATTGGCCGCGACACAATGCATAACAACATGCTCTACATCAATCCCGGTGCAGCCGGCAACCAGGGATTTCATCCCATGAAAACCATTGTTCGTTTTGAAATTCTAGGCCGTGACGTGCGCAACATGGAAGTGATTGAGTTGGGAAAGCGTGGCCAGCTCCAGGAATAAAAAAGTCCGGTTGTTCATGACCGGACTTTTCTTAACACGTTAGGTGTATTTTTAAACGTACTGATTCAGCATCACCGGCATCACCAGCATGAGGATGTCTTCCTGTTTGTCCTGATCAACCGGCAGAATGACACCGGCTTTATTCGGTGCCGACATCATCAGTTGAATCTGATCCGCATCCAGGTTGGTAAGCATCTCCACGAGGAAGCGGGCATTGAAACCAATTTCAATGTCTTCACCGTCATGCTCACAGGAAAGACGCTCATTCGCTTCGTTAGCGAAGTCGAGGTCTTCGGCAGAAATCTGCAATTCGCTGCCGGTAATTTTCAGGCGCACCTGATGGGTGGTTTTGTTGGCATAAATGGAAATACGCTTCAATGCACTGAGCAGGTCGGTGCGGCCGATGGTCATGGTGATGGTATTCTTTGCCGGGATTACATTTTCGTAATCCGGGAAACGTTCATCGATCAGGCGGCAGATCATGCGGATGTTGCCAAACTTAAAGAACGCATTTGACAAGTTGAAGTCGATGCTCACCGGAGTATTTTCGCCCGGCAAGGTTGCCTTCAGCAGGTTCAGCGCTTTGCGCGGGATGATGATGGCATTGCCGCTGTCGGATTTGATGTCGGTTCTGCGGTAGCGCACGAGGCGGTGTCCGTCCGTAGAAACAAAGGTGGTATTCTTTTCACCGAGGTTTACAAAGACCCCCGTCATGGCCGGGCGGAGTTCATCGTTGCTGGTGGCGAAGATAGTGTTGTTGATGGCACGCGCCAGCACATCGGAAGAGATCTCAGCCGAGAAGTCGTTGCTCACGGCAGGTACGCGCGGGAAGTCCGTAGCATTTTCACCGGACAGTTTATAGCGACCGTTATCGGAGATGATTTCAACACTGTAAGTAGACTCATCGATTGAGAACGTAACCGGCTGTTCAGGAAGGTTCTTCAGCGTATCCAGCAGGATGCGGGCCGGCACGGCAATGCTGCCACGTTCCTTGGATTCCACCTGCAGTTCTGTAATCATAGACGTCTGCAGATCAGAGGCCGTCACCGTCAGGCTGCCTTTATCCAGTTCAAAAAGGAAGTTTTCAAGGATGGGAACAACGGGGTTGGTGGTAATCACACCGTTGATATTGGAGAGCTGCTTCAGCAGGTAAGCAGAGTTGACAATGAACTTCATTAGTGGTTGTGGATTTTAGTTTTAAACGGGGGTAAAGTTAGAAAGAAAAGGCAATTCCGGAAACGAATGAAAAAGCCTGTCGCAGACCATAAAACTCACTTTTTTACGTCAAAATAGGTACGCTGATAAAGGACCGGCACGAGCTTCTCCCGGCTGAAGAAGGCCAGCTGGCGGTCGTTGATAATTCCGGGTATACCAGTACTTCGGGCAGCCTTCGGATAGAGTGCCAGCGAATAACTACGGTTACCCACATCGTAGGCGGTGATGATCACTTCGGGGTCAATGCCTTTCAGGCTGTCGGTTACCACCGGATCATCTGAATAGGAAGAAACGGTTAACAACGACACCGCATCCAGGTAGTCGTTCAGGCGGGTGGTATCCGTTGCGGCCAGGCCCTCTACAATAAAATAAGTGCCGGATTGCTGCACCGTAAACGAAGCAGCCGGTGAGGCCGGAAACACCGCGGTGAGGCGGGTAAAATTTCGCCAGTTCAGGGTCATGGCATATTTGTCCTTCCATCCGCCCCGGTCGA
>JALOMI010000122.1 GCA_025455465.1 Cyclobacteriaceae bacterium
CATCTCAGGGGCCAGGACGATGGGGCTGTCGTGGGTCGGTTCGGGGACCAACTTGTTGTTGTCGCGCAAGCACTGAAGGATCGGCTGCTCGGCGACCGTCTGGCGCACGGCCTTCTTGCCCTTGCGATGCTCGTCGGGCCTTTCCCCAAAATCGACCCGGAAGCATTCGAGCAGAGACCCGAGACCGGCGGCGCCGAACAGGTCGTCATCGGCGTCCCGGCCGCCCTTCGGGAAGGCCAGTATCCGGTAGGCATCCAGAAGCTTGGAGCGCACATTGAGCTCCTGGACGCCGAGCTTTTCCTTGACCTCCCCCGTGCCAGGTCCTTGAGCGCTCGAAAATCCGCCCCGGAGGACTGGGCCAGGGTGGATTGCTCCGTTTCGATGTCCTTGAGGACCCGCTCCCATGCCATCAGCGCGCGGACCGCGTCCTTGAGACCGTCGATCCGGGTACTCTCGGCGAGGAGAAAGATCAGGTTGTTCCGGTAGCGCCTGGGACTCTCGTTGACCCCGGTCTTGGTGAAAAGCTTCTTGGCGTAGTTGAGCCGGTCACCGGCCCCCATGGCTTTCATCAGTCCGATCATCTGGGTACGTTCCATCACCAGGATCAGGATCACGGAGATCATGTTCACACACACAACGGTGAGGATAATGATCAGAAGAATATTGACCTGGCGGCTGAGCAAATGAAGCCATTCAAACACCTGGATATATTTCTCACTCACGGGCATGATGTTCCAGTCGAAGTCGATGCGCTCACCGGCTTCCCAGGCAATCTCCGGGATGCGGTTCACATCCGATACAAAAACTTCCAGTCCACCGGCAATACTGTCGGCCCACTCGTTGAGGCGGGCAATCAGGCGCAGATCACCGATGATAATTTTGTCATCAAAGTATTCGGAAAGGTTCGTCTCATAAATGCCCGTTACCGTCAGTCTGCGAAAGCGTGGGGGATTCTGAAAGAAATGGATGATCACCTGGTCACCTACATTTGCTTTGATCTTCCGGGCGATGCGTTTGCTCAACAACACTTCGCTGCTGTATCCGCTGTCGGGCAGGTGGATGAAACGCCCTTCAATCATGTTACTGGAGAAGGCTGATGTGTCATAACTCTTTCCGATTCCCTTCAGCACCACACCCAGCACCTCATCGTCTGTTTTGATCAGTCCGGTTTTGTGAGCGAATTCCTGCACATGGCGGATGCCTTTGACGGAACGGAAGTCGTTGTAGAAATCGGTGTTGTAATCCAGCGGGGTCTCCTCCATGGAGTTATTCATCGTGAATTTGGTAACTACCATATGCCCGCTGAAGCTGTATATCTTCTCTTTAACGGTATCCTGAAAGCCGCGCAAAATCAGGAAAGAAATAATCGTAGCTCCCAGCCCGATGCCGATGCTCGCTACGGCAATCTTGTGGATGGTGGATGAAAATCCTTCACCCGACTGGCGGCTGATGCGTTTGGATATGAAATAGGAGAGGTTCAACTTTGAGTATAATCTACTGTCGCGTGAGCAAGATAAAGTTTTTACTCCTTCTTTGCTGCCTGATTCAGTGCAGCCATCAATCCGAAACAAAATCCGCTGCCGGTAATCCGGACGAAGCGGTGCAGCAGCGTCTGCTCACCGGCAGCGAGCAGCTGGATGTGCTGCTGCCCAAACTGGGCAAGCAACGGGTGGGTATTGTTGTGAACCACACTTCCCTTGTTGGCAAAACCCACCTGGCCGACACCTTATTGAAACGGGGCGTAGAACTGAAAAAAATATTTGCGCCCGAGCACGGCTTTCGCGGCACAGCCGATGCGGGTGAAGAAATCAAGGACGGCCTGGATACACGCACCGGCTTGCCGGTTGTGTCGCTATACGGCAACAATAAAAAGCCCTCCCCCGAACAACTGGCCGATATCGATATCATGGTCTTTGATATTCAGGATGTGGGCGTGCGCTTTTACACGTACATCAGCACGCTGCATTATGTGATGGAAGCCTGTGCTGAGAACAATAAGCAACTGATTGTGCTTGACCGCCCGAATCCGAACGGAGATTATATCGATGGCCCTGTATTGGAAACAAAGCATACCTCGTTTGTGGGCATGCATCCCATCCCCATCGTTCACGGACTGACCGTGGGTGAACTGGCCCTGATGATCAACGGAGAAGGTTGGCTTGGCACCAACAAAACCTGCAGCATTGAAGTAATACCGGTAAAAAACTGGAAACGCAGCGACCGCTATTCTGTTCCGGTGAAGCCGTCACCGAATTTACCGAACGATCAGGCCATCCGGTTATATCCTTCCACGTGTTTATTTGAGGGCACAGTGCTTAGCCTTGGGCGCGGAACGCAATATCCCTTCCAGGTTATCGGGCACCCCGACCTGAAAAACATGCCGTATCAGTTCACCCCGGTGAGCATTGAAGGCATGTCGAAAAATCCTCCATTGGAAAATAAGTTGTGTTACGGAATTGATCTTCGGGAAGTACCTGTGAAACCACAGTTCGATCTGAGCTACCTCATCAGTATGTACCAGGCTTTCCCCGACAAGGATAAATTCTTCAACAACTATTTTGAAAAACTTTCGGGTACCGATGCCCTTCGGCAGCAGATCCGCAGCAGCCAAACCGAAGAACAAATCCGTGCCAGCTGGCAAAAAGATCTGGATGTATACAAGGAGAAACGAAAGAAGTATTTGTTATATCCGTGACCAATTATTGAAACACAAATAATTATCTTTACTTCATGGTCGTCAGGATCTCCAAGCGAAGCAAACCCGAAGAAACCAGGAAAGCCCTGGAAAAACTCGCTCGTTCCCGAAAAAAAAAGAAAACTGGTGTTGCTGCCTTCTACGGTAAGCTAAAAGGCGCCTATGGTGACCCGCTTGCCTATCAAAAAAAGGTTAGGGATGAATGGGCATAATTACCTGGCAGATACCAATACATTCATTTTTTTATTGAATGAACATCCCTCGGTGAAACCACTGTTGTCCGCCTCATGGTATTATTCAGTCATTACAGAAATTGAGTTAAAAGGGAAACATAAAATATCACCCTCCGAACTTAAAGTAGTCACCAGGTTATTGGAACACTGTAATAAGATTCCCTTAACAGAAGATATTGAGGATATTACAATCAAACTCAGACAACAATACAAAATCAAAACACCGGATGCCATCATTGCTGCAACATCGATCAGCAGAAATATTCCTTTACTGACCTTTGATAAAGGATTCGAAGTGGTTAAATCTTTGGATATCGTTCTTTTGGAATTATAATTCATGACCAAAAAGGAAAAAGTAAGGGATATCCTGCGGTTGCTGGATCACTACTTTCCCGAAGTACCCGTGCCGCTTGATCACAAAGATGCTTATACGCTACTCATCTCCGTGTTGCTTTCCGCGCAGTGCACCGATGAACGCGTGAATAAAACTACACCATATCTTTTCAAGCGTGCCGACAACCCGTTTGATATGATCAAACTCTCGGTAGAAGAAATCCGGGAGATCATCAAACCCTGCGGTCTTTCACCGATGAAATCAAAAGGGATTTACGGCCTTTCCAAAATCCTTGTAGAGAAATACCATGGCGAAGTGCCTGATTCTTTCGAAGCACTGGAAGAACTTCCGGCTGTAGGACATAAAACAGCTTCTGTCGTGATGACCCAATGGTTCGGGCATCCGGCCTTTCCGGTGGACACACACATTCACCGGCTGGCGTATCGCTGGGGCTTGTCTAACGGAAAGAGTGTTGAGCAGACAGAACGTGACCTGAAACGACTCATCCCGGAGGATCGCTGGAATAAAGCACACCTGCAGATAATATACTTCGGAAGGAAGTTTTGCCCCGCACGCGGGCACAATTGGCAGGAATGCCCCATCTGTTCGAAATATATGCGGAAGTCGCTGCGTGATTGATGGAAGTTGGCACTGATCTCATGAACCCCTTACATTTGATCACATGAACAACCTTCGCATCATCTTCATGGGTACACCGGAGTTTGCCGTGCCCAGCCTTGAAATACTGGTACAGCATCAGTTTAATGTGGTGGCTGTCATTACCGCTCCTGATAAACCCCAGGGGCGCGGACAAAAAATTACACCTTCACCCGTGAAGGCTTGCGCCATAAAACACAACATACCGGTGCTGCAACCCGCCAACCTGAAAGCACCAGAATTTCTCGAAGAACTGCGGAGCTACAACGCCAACCTGCAGGTGGTGGTCGCCTTTCGCATGTTGCCGGAAGTGGTCTGGTCGATGCCGGAATTCGGAACCTTCAACCTGCACGCTTCCCTGCTGCCCCAGTACCGTGGCGCAGCACCGATCAACTGGGCCATCATTAACGGAGAGAAGGAAACAGGTGTCACTACATTCTTTCTCCAACATGACATCGACACGGGCAGCATCATCTTCCAAGAAAGGGAACCCATCCACGAAACCGACACGGCCGGCACCCTGTATGAACGACTGATGCACAAGGGCGGTGAACTTGTGCTTAAAACTGTACTGGCTATTCAGGCAGGCAGTTATCCTTCCCAACCACAGCCTGAAAACGTCACCATCAAACACGCTCCGAAAATTTTCAAGGAAACCTGCGTTATCAACTGGAACCAACCGTATGATCAGGTGATCAACTTCGTTCGGGGGTTAAGTCCCTACCCGGCCGCCTGGACCACCATCAACGGAAAGACGTACAAGATTTTCGCCTGCAGCCATGCGCATGCCCAAAGTGAAGTCATTCAGCCCGGTGATTTTATTACCGATAATAAAACCTATCTTTATCTGAAGGCTGCCAATGGGCTGGTCTCCATTGACCGGTTTCAACCCGAAGGAAAAAAGCCCTTGAGCATCACAGACTTTTTCAGGGGTAACACGATCTGATATGCGTATTTATATTCTTCTGCTGCTTGTGCTTATGGCTGCACTTGCTGACGCCCAACCAAAGTTCGGTGACTTTCATTTGCTGGGCACCGTTGATCATGTTGCCATTAAAGACCTGCCGCAATACACCGTTGTCGGTGTGCGCGGTGAATTAATGCTGGGCAAAGTTATCGGCAGTGAGTTTGGCTTTGCTGCCGGTCCGGATTATTTCCATATGGGACTGGGAATTCTGTCACCCCTTGCACTCTTACTTGCAAGCACAAATAACAGCGAAGGTGGAAGCTTTGGCGGCTTGGCATTATGGTTGGCATGCGCAGCTTCCTTTATTGAGCATACCAATTATCACATTCGTATCACCGATAATTTCGAAGTCGTTCCGTTTCTGAGTCTGGCCCGGTTCCGTATTATGTACGACCGTACCAACCCCGTTTATAATACCGATCAGTTTTTATCCTGGTCAGTCGGAACAAAGTTAAGCCTACTGACAAAAAACAACTGGGTTGTTAATGTCTCCGGTGAACGCACCCAACTCTATCACCCCGGCCGCCCGGCAGGCTGGCAGGCTGGCGTTCATATCGGCTATGTTTTCCGTTCAACACGTGTAGAAAAGGGAGACGAATAACTGATTGTTTTATTGTTTCAGTACTTTCAGAGCAGGTGAAATAGTGCTTCAGACAGCAGGCAGGTTTGTCCATTGGTTATATCTTTGGCGTTGATCTATGATTATATCCCTTATCGCTGCTGTTACCCGAAACAATGTAATCGGAAAGAACAATGACCTCCCCTGGCACCTGCCGGATGATATGAAGTATTTCATGCAAACCACTAAAGGGCATCATGTCATTATGGGTAGAAAAAATTACGATTCTATTCCGGAAAAATTCCGGCCGCTGCCCAACCGTACCAACATTATCGTTACCCGGCAAAAAGATTTTAATGCTCCCGGCTGTATTGTCGTCAACTCACTGGAAGACGGTTTACAGCATTCCCGTCAAGCCGGTGAACAGGAAGTATTTGTTATCGGTGGCGCAGAGATCTACAACCAGGCACTTCCGGTAGCCAACCGGTTATACCTGACGGAAATTCAGGGGGAAGTTGACGGTGACACCTTTTTCCCGAAGATTGAAAAGGATCATTGGCAGGAACTATCACGAAGCCATCATTCATCCGATGAGCGTCATGCTTTTGCCTTTGATTATGTTATCTATGAAAACAAGTACAGCAAATCAACCTAACAACAAGAACTATGGAATCACATAAACGCATCCTGGGTATCCTTTACATCGTATCAGGCCTTATTCAACTAATGGTGCTGGCCGGTGTTTCCTTATTCATCACCACCCTGTTTCCCTGGATCGCCAGCGAGGCAGGAGATGAGGGTTGGATCCTTGAACTTATCGGTAAGTTTATTCCGATCATTCTCTGGAGCATTATTCTGTTGTTCTCGGTGCCAACCATCATTGCCGGCATCGGATTGCTGCAGAACAAATCGTGGGCATTGATGCTGGCCCTGATCATGGGATGTTTCAAACTCTTTTCCTTTCCGATCGGCACAGCCCTGGGCATCTATGCCATCTGGGTTTATGCTGAATCGAATAAGCCTGCGCCAACCGCCTGAACATCATCATGACAAAACTGAAAGGAAAAGTAATCTGGATTACAGGGGCCTCCTCCGGCATCGGTGAAGCGCTTACCTATGAGCTCGCCACGCGTGGCAATAAACTCATTCTGTCTGCCAGGCGTAAGACAGAACTCGAGCGGGTGAAAGGAAACTGTCCGGCAGCGGCCCAGCCTGACATCCGGATATTACCGCTCGATCTCAGTGAACCGAACACACTGCAGCTATCCGTTGAGGCAGCGATTCAGCTTTTCGGACATGTTGATGTGCTTATCAATAACGGAGGTATCAGCCAGCGCAGCCTCGCCAAGGAAACTACGCTGGACGTAGACCGCATGCTGATGGAAGTAGATTACTTCGGTACCATCGCCCTCACCAAACACCTGATGCCGCATTTCATTCAGCGCAAGTCGGGGCATTATGTGGTCATCACCAGTGTTACCGGAAAAGTGGGTACTCCGTTTCGCACCGGCTACTCCGCGGCCAAGCACGCGCTGCACGGTTTCTTCGATGCCCTGCGCGCTGAGCTGTGGAAGGAAAGTCCGGATATTAAAGTAACGCTGATCGGACCCGGCTATGTGCGCACCAATGTCTCCATCAATGCGCTGAAAGGTGACGGCACACCCAACGCCACGATGGACACTACCACCGCCAACGGCATCAAACCCGAGGTACTCGCAAAAAAGATTGCCCATGCCATCGAAGCCAACCGCAACGAAATGTTCATTGCCGGTGGGCGCGAACGCCTGGCGTTACTACTCCAACGATATTTCCCCGGATTACTTGCCCGGATTATCCGCAAGGCAGTGGTGCGTTAACTGTTTGCAGGATGGATATCGCACTTCAACTGCTCATGATCCTGATCGGCTTCGTATCCGGGTTTCTCAATACGGTGGCCGGTGGAGGTTCCCTCATCACCTTGCCCATTCTGATCTTTCTGGGACTGCCTGGCTCGGTAGCCAATGCTACCAACCGCGTGGCCATTCTGTCGCAAAATATTTTTGCCGTTACCGGCTTCAACAGCAAGGGCGTGAAGCTGCCCTTTCCGTACAGTCTTTATCTGGGAATTGCTTCGCTGATCGGTGGATTTATCGGTGCCAAACTGGCTGTGGATATTGACGATAAATTATTCAACCGCGTCCTGGCCATCATCATGATTATGGTGGTGACCAGCATTGTACTGGAGCCACGGGCTAAAAAAGAGCAACGCCCCCACCGGCTGCAAGGCACACACCAGGTCATCGGTGTGATTGCTTTTTTCTTCCTGGGCATCTACGGAGGATTCATCCAGGCCGGTATTGGTTTTCTGGTCATCGCCCTGCTAACCCGTGTCAATCACTTTAACCTCATCACCACAAACTACGTCAAAGTATTTGCCGCCATTGTCTACACCGGAGTTTCGGTTTTAGTGTTTGCGCTGGAAGATAAAATTGAGTGGATTACCGGACTCACCTTAGCCATCGGCCAGGGCTTTGGAGGGTGGTATGCCAGCCGGTGGAGTGTGGACAAAGGCGAAGTGTGGATTAAACGCGTGCTGGTCCTGGCGGTGATTATACTGGCGGTTAAACTGTGGTTCTTTGATTAAGTGTGAACCGCCTCATCTGTTCCAATTAATGATCCGTTAACAGTTCACTTCCACTTTTTACACAAAAGGCACTACGCTTTATATCATGCAGGTTTGAATTGAATTATCTTCACTGGCATGAAGGAAACTTATTTTTTCCTTAATCAGTTGGTGCAACATGCGTGAAGTACAACTCGGCCTCCGGGAAAACCGAAAACAGTTCACCCTGCTGGTCATTATTAATGGATTTGTCGGGGGCATGGTGGGCCTGGAGCGTTCAATTCTTCCGCAACTGGCCGAACAAGAGTTTGCGATTGCCGCCAAAACAGCTATCCTCTCCTTCATTGTTGTTTTCGGCATTACCAAAGCGATTACCAATTATTACACCGGTGCGCTCGCCAATAAATTCGGACGTAAAAACCTGCTGATAGCGGGGTGGCTTTTCGGTATGCCCGTTCCGTTTATGCTGATGGCAGCCCCTGACTGGAACTGGGTCATTGCTGCAAACGTATTGCTCGGCATCAATCAGGGATTAACCTGGTCAAGTACAGTGGTGATGAAGATTGACCTCGTGGGTGATAAACAACGAGGCCTTGCCATGGGGCTGAACGAGTTTGCGGGATACATAGCAGTAGCCGTAGTTGCCTTCCTTACGGGATGGATTGCCGGAGAATATGGTGTAAGACCTTATCCCTTTTACCTTGGCGTTGGACTGGCGAGTTTAGGTTTATTTGGCAGTCTGCTTTTTATCCGTGACACCGAACATCACGTAGCCAAAGAAATGGCTTCCAGCACAATTAAACGTCTTGAGAATATCTTTTGGGATACTACCTGGCGCAACAATAATCTGGGCTCGGTAACGCAAGCCGGGTTAATCAATAACCTGAATGATGGGATGGCCTGGGGCCTTTTTCCTATCCTGCTTGCCGGCAAAGGATTTTCACTTGAACAGATAGGCTTTGTTGCAGCCGTTTATCCAGGTGTATGGGGTATCGGCCAGTTGTTAACCGGAAAAATGGCAGACGCTTTTTGCAAGAAAGACATGCTCTTCACAGGGATGTTGCTTCAAGGCATTGCCTTGATAGCCCTTATCTGGGCCGACACGATGATTCACTTTGTTATTCTCTCCATCCTTCTTGGTTGGGGTACCGCCATGGTTTACCCCACCTTCCTGGCCACTGTTTCTGAAAACACCCATCCGAAAGACCGTGCACAAAGTATCGGAATCTTTCGGCTGTGGCGGGATTTAGGCTACGCCATCGGTGCCATTTTAACCGGCATCATTGCCGATGCCTTTGGTATTCCGTCATCAATGCTGGTCATCGGATTACTGACGTTGCTCTCTTCGATGATCATAAAATACCGGATGACCTGTCCGGATACAAATGCTTTGAAACTAATCGACTGGCTTTTTCGAAGGAAACCTCGGCATAATACTAATCGAATGAAGTGCACAACTTCTGCTGATTCAGCAGTCCCAAAAAATCATACATCGTGCAAACCTAATACACCGTTATCATTTGCCTCCTGATCAGGTAAACCGCGCCTCCATATAAGTTGGATGTTTCGACTAAGAAGAATTATAACCGGACAAATCCGGTATTTTTTCCCGAAACACAATTTCTACCATCGTGAAAACTTCAGGATCGGTAACTTAAAAAGGTGATGCGCTGAAGTTGTTGAACTTTGTATCTTTCAACAAAAAACCGAACGTATGAAAAAATTGCTCGTCCTTCTCGGTCTGTGTATTTTATTTCTTCACACCGTTGCGCAAACACTGCAA
>JALOMI010000123.1 GCA_025455465.1 Cyclobacteriaceae bacterium
GAAGCGCATTTATACGCACCCGCGGATTCTTCCTACCTCCAAGATTTCCGGTACATTAATTAACGACTCCATTGTAGCAGACGGCTCCATTATCCACGCATCCAAAATTGACCGTTCGGTAATTGGCGTGCGGTCAAGAATCGGAAAGGAAAGCGCCCTCATCAGAACCTACATGATGGGAAACGACTACTACGAAACACTGGCGGAGATTGCTGCCAAACCCGGTGAAATTCCGATGGGTGTAGGGGAGGGCTGTCACATTGAAAATGCCATCCTCGACAAAAACTGCCGCATCGGTAACAACGTCAAGATCATTGGCGGCCCGCATTTACCCAACCAGGAGACTGATTTGTTTGTGGTTTCCAACGGCATTGTTGTCGTTAAAAAAGAAGCTACGATACCGCATGGGTTTGAGTTAAACTAGGTGGGCCCCTTCTACTTTAGTCAATATTATCCTCGAATTCAGACACATGCTATGCTAAAACGTTTTATTTCTCTTCTCTTGATTCTCCTCTTTGGCTGTGCTGAAAAAAAGGAACCAATCAACACTTCGGCAGATGCCATTATGAGTGCGCTTCAGCCAACCCTCCAGATTGAAGGAGACGATGTACCTACCTATACCATTGAAGAAAGGTTACGCATGCTCAACATCCCGGGCATAAGCATTGCCGTGGTGGTGGATGGGGAACTCGCCTGGGCACGTGGATACGGTATAGCCGATAGTGCAGCAAACAAGCCGGTAACACCAGAGACCTTATTTCTTGCTGGTTCAATCTCAAAGCCTGTTGCAGCACTGGCCGCATTGAATATGGTGGAAGAAGGGAGGCTGAGTTTAGATGAAAATGTAAACACCGGTCTTGTGTCCTGGAAACTTCCTGACAATGAGTTCACCATTGATGAGAAGGTTACCCTGCGCAGAATTCTCAATCACACAGCCGGTTTAACAGTGTGGGGATTTCCCGGATATGACAAAGGCGATACCATCCCTTCCATGATCGATGTGTTGGATGGAAAGGGTAATACCGATTCAGTAAGGGTGTATAAAAAGCCTGGTGAAAGCTGGATGTATTCCGGAGGCGGTTATACGATTATGCAATTGCTGATGACCGATGTGGAGAGGAAGCCATTTCCAACCATAATGGATGAACGCGTGCTAACTCCCCTGGGAATGGATAAAAGCACCTATGAAAATCCCTTACCCGCTGTATATCACACCCTTGCTGCAACAGGGTATCGGGCAAACGGGAGGGAGGTTGAAGGTAAGTGGCCGATCTATCCAGAAATGGCTGCGGCAGGTTTATGGACAACGCCTTCGCAATTGATTCGCTATGTACAGGGTATTCAAAACATTTACCTGAAAAATGAAAAGGGCATCATCAGTAAAGCGTTGACGCTTGAAATGCTTACCCCCGGCATGAACAATCATGGCCTGGGCCCCGGCATTGGTAAAGATGAACTTTGGTGGGGGCATGGCGGGGCAGATGAAGGATTCCGTGCACAGATGGTGGCCTGGAAGAACCAACCCAATGCCATTGTAGTGATGGTCAATTCCGATAATGGCACCATCATCAATGAAGTGTTGATAGCCATTGCAAAAACATACGGTTGGCCCGGTTTCGGACCCACCATTAAAAAGGTCATACCGTTAGACCCTTCGATCGGTCAAGCTATAGAAGGCGACTGGGAAATTGACAGAGTAGGGCCTGCCAGATTATCTTTTGAAGATGGACATCTGATCATTACCGGTTCATTTCTGGATAAACCGGTTGTACTTCTGGCCGAAAATGACTCCACATTCTTTGATCGTACTGACGGGCAGCAGATCACTTTTAGTAAAACCGAAGGAAAAATCAATCGGCTTCGGGTTGGGCAGCTATCGGGTAAAAAGACTATCCGGTTTCAAGAGTGATAACACAGGAATGCCATTCACTAATCTTCATAAAACTGGCAGAAGCGCAAGCAAGAGTTACATAATGTGATTGCGTTATGTTAAATTGCTTAGGTATCCGGGCCTGCCTGCCGAAATGATAATGAAGGCATGGCCTTTCACCAATCTTCATAGAAAGTTTTTTAAGCGCAGTCATTTCAGAACATAATCTCCATTCTTCACAACGGGATGGTTCAGCGGCACTTATTGGCAGGCTTTGGAAGCGGGAGGGATTGCGCGGCCTGACAATGTGTGCTGATGCTTGGGCGGTAAAAGCAATAGGGATACCTGCCTGCGTGCCTACTTCGGCAGGCAGGGAAGCAGTAAGCCCGAAGTGTGTTGGCAGGAGCTAGGCTGGATCCCGATTAATCGGGACGGATAGCCCGGGCCGCAGGCATTGCCATAATTTTAAAGTTACTAAAGCGGTTCTAAACCAAACGTAATCCGGTTCACTTGCTTTATCAGCTCCTTGAAATACTCCGGCTTTAGTTTGTTGTTAAAGTTTGATGTGGCAATTACTTCTTTCACTTTAAAGAAACTGATTAAATGCAAACGCGCTTGCGTATAAGGAACGTTCAATTTCTTGGTAAGCATCTCCGAAGTTATCTCGAATGTGTAGAGGTCTTCTTTGGTATCAGTGGTCATCATTAAGCCAATGAAAGAATCTTCTTCCTGAATGGCTTCACTATTAGAAAGCACAATGACCGGGTGTGGTTTTACACCTTGCGGAAGATTAAAGGGAACTTCAACAATGTCTCGTTGAGAAATCAATGACTGAGGGCGCTTTGCATGGCTTCTTTCGAGTCAGAAGCTAACGCCTCCAATAACTCTGGTTGAGTAGCGGTGCGCGGCTGACCGGCAAATGCTTTTTTCTTTAGTTGAATTTCAGCATCGTAAAGTGATGAAATCACAAGATTGATTTTGGTTTCAACTTCTTTGCTGCCGAGATACTCTGCCTTTTCCAAACGGGCTTTAAACGTAACCAGAAGCCTTATTGCCTTTTTCACCGAAGGTAAATCGCGCTGGGCATCCTCCTGGGTGTAATCCTTTAGCACTACCAATGCGCCTTGAATGTCGATATAGGCCTCATCGAGCATGCTGTTCAGCTTTTTCAGGTAGCTGTTCAAAATCCGCTCTAAGAAGTTGATATATAGCTGCTTGATGGGGAAAAGCTTGATTTCCCGCTCAAAAAAGCTGCTTTGGGTTTCAATAGATGGTGCGATGGAAATCGTCATGGTACCTTGTAATCGTAAAGAACCTCTAAAGGTTCCTAAAAATACAGTTTTTAACGTTACTGGACAATTGACCAAGGTGCATAGGATTATAACTGAGCATCAGGCAGTAGCGAAGGAAAGAGTTATATAATTTATATTATGTTAAGTTAATATTCTGAAACCTGCCCTGATATGTCCGCAGGAAGATATTGTGCTCTTGTCCCGGTATACCCCCATTCCTGTATCTTACCGATTAAAATCTTTCTTTTCATGAAAATCCTTCGTCTGAGATTTATTTTGAATTGGCTGGTTTTGGGAATCCTGGCAATACGCTGCGGATCGAATGACGATGAAAAACCCATCAGCATCCTGGTCGATGCTGAGCTGGTGAATACATACCAGGCCTCCTTACTGCAATCAGTGGCCGCGCTTTCGGGTATTGCGGTGGATCCGACTAAAATCCGCTATGCAGTAGACCTCTATAAAGTTCGTTACCGAACCACTTATCAGGACAGAAGCATTATCGCTTCCGGCTTGGTGGCGCTGCCAAAAACTACTGCACCGGTCAGCATGATCAGCATTCAGCACGGCACGATTACCGCCCACTCCGAAGCGCCCAGTGTTCAGCAGGGATTTAACGAATCATCACTGACCATCAGTTTGTTCGCTTCCGTTGGATTGATTACCGTACTACCGGATTACCTGGGCTTTGGCAGTTCAGCGTCAATCCTTCATCCCTACTATGTGGAGCGCTATTCGGCCTCCGCTGTTATTGACAATTTGCTGGCGGCCCGTGTTTTGGCCGAACAAAAAGGCTTACCTTTTACCAACAATCTTTTTCTGGCCGGATATTCTGAAGGAGGTTATGTAACCCTGTGTACACATAAATACCTGGAGACGGTTAATGACCAGGGCTTCAACCTGTTGGCCTCCTTCCCAGCGGCCGGTGGTTATGATATCCGCGGGGTTCAGCAGTTTCTATTCAGTCAGACAACCTATTCCAGTCCGTATTACCTGGCCTATGTTGCCTATGCCTATCAGCAATCGTTTCGGTGGCCAACGCCTTTGAGTACGTTCTTCCGGGAACCTTATGCCGGGCGCATACCGGCCTTGTTTGATGGTTCCAAATCAGGCGGACAAATCAATGCCCAACTCACCAACACCATTCCCGACCTGGTACAGCCGGATGCCCTTACTAACTTCAATACCGATCCGCGCTATAAGGAATTCCGTGAAGCGCTGGAGGCAAACTCCCCTATCCGCTGGGTGCCGAAAAAAAGGATGGTAATGTATCACGGCAGTGCTGATGAAATCATCCCGGTGGAAAACTCGCAACAGGTGTATCAGCAATTTCTTGATCAGGGAGCAACAACGAATACCATTGAACTCATCATCATACCCGGAGGCACACACGGCAGCGGAGTGCAGCCTTATAGTGAAGATGTGATCAATAAAATCCTGAGTATCATCTCATAAGAGGTTTTAGTTTGGGTTGCCTGCAAGCTACTGTCGGATCAGTTTGGCTTGCTGACGGACACCTCCATCAGCCTGTGTAAGTGTGATGATATAGATTCCCGGAGGCACGTCATGACCCTCATCAGTATGCCCGTCCCAGTTGAATTCCAGTGAGTTAATGGTTATCTTATAAACCAACTGACCAAGCGAATTGGTGATGCTGATCTGCCAAGGCTGCCGGCTATCCGGCAAAGTAATCGTTACTTGTTCGTTGAAGGGATTCGGATAGACGGCTAACTGACTTTCAAGAACCGGTACCTCAACCGAAGTAATTAACTGACAATCACCAGGCTTATTGGTGTCCATCCAGAACAGCCGGTCTTCTATCCAGCGCTTCACCCAGGCAATTTCCAGAGCATACGTTGGCGCCACGTACTGGTTGGGCCACACATAAACACCCAGTATAGGCCATCGCTGATAATTGCGTACCTGGGCTTCACTTAAGTGATTAACAATCGAATCTACTTTATTCATCACGTACTGATTCGTCAGCCAGGTGCTGCGCAGTTCTTCCCAACGGCAGGTAAACAAGGCCGCAAAGTAGGGATCCGACATCAGCCTGCGGTACCACCAGATGCGGTAGTCATCGTTATACATCCACCCCGGTGCCACCTGTGAATTGAGATGGTAATCCACGTTGCCAAACGTGAAGTTGAAATCCCACAGCGGTCCCATCACCAGTTTGCCGCGGGTGCCATCGGCTTTGTCTTTCTCCTTATAGAAATAGGTGCTGAAGATATAAGCATCGACATTTTTGCTGATCTCATTCACCAGCATAAAATCAATGGCAGCCGGAATGTCGAGGTAAGCCTTGTAACCAATGAACGGATCCTGAAACCTCAGCATGCTCAGGGAAGATTGAAATTCCACCATGTAGTTCTGGATATAATTGCGCTGCTGCGGCTGCATGTCCCCCCCTTTCGGATCGTAAAACTGAAAGCTGAAGTTTCGTTCATTGACCGGTATCGGAAAAGGTGTGGCAGTCCAGGCCGGGTAGTCGTTGGCATCGGTCTTATCCAGTCGCAGTAAATAGCCACCGGTGAGCTCCCTCCCGCTGATATCTTCCGGGCGAAGTGTGGCAATATCCACGCGGTTATTATCAATTTTGATTTTCTCCAGCAACACATACACACCCTCATAGCTGCCGTTGAGTACCAGTTCCACATAACGACCACGCGGAGCATACCGGCCCATGGCTCGACCCAAATCATAGCTCAGCACATCGCGCAACATCGACTTATCCGGATACGGAGCATACAACACCCAGTCGTTTTCACGGGGCATTCCCAGCAAGGGTACGTTCAGGTTTTCTCCCGTTTCGGTTTGTGTTTCGATGCGGAATGATTTCTTCGGATACAACTGGGATGATTCACCACGAATCTCGATGGCGATTTTACCATTGTATTCATTGGGCGGATCAGTAAGCTGATTACGTTGTCCTTCACCATTATAGATAATGCCCATATCCACCACGATGCGCGGGTCCGGACGAATAATCTGCCCACCCGTATTGATCACTACGATCGGAAGATTAGACGATGTAAATGCCGTTGGCTCCTGAAACCAGGGCGGCACCGGCAAATAGGTTCTGGAGTTGTCGCTGATGCCCACCGAAAAGAACACAGCCGAGGTAAGATCGGAGGACGTTATATTCTCATTATGTACTTGAATAGCGAGGGTATTCTCCCCGTTCACTAACAGATTATTAACCAGTGTAGCATCGAGGTTCCAGCCTTCCGGGGGAATGCCCTGATAAAGCAATGCCTCATGCAGTCCCGTACTCGGTTGGTTAGATGGAACCAGTGCCTGGTTTCCCATCATCGCGCGGGCAATCTCCACCCCGTTCAGGTAAGCGATGAAACCATCATCATAATCCACATGAAGGATGGCCTGTACAATTTTTTCCTTGTTGGTGATGGTGAATTTCTTCCGCAGAAAAACCGATAGGGTTGGGTCGATGATGGTGCGGTCATCATTATCCCCGTAGCCGATGCTGCCTCTCCCCTGCAACCAGCCAGTGTCATTAAAGGTAGGCTGAAACCAGCTGGCCCCGGGATCGGCAACACCCCGGTGGTAACGCCACACCATGCTGTCGTACACGACTGTTTCCCAATGATCAATGGATGTCTGGGCGATGGTTTGAACTGTAGTCAAAAAACCAAACAGCACGATGAGCAGAACAGCCCGTAAAAAATTTATACTTCGGATAAAACAGTTCAACACAATCACGTGGTCAAGAATCACTTAAATTCATCGGTAAGATATTCGAAAATAATATATTGTGTTACGTTTATGTACACCAGCGGGTGATCGTTCATCCCCATGATGGTTCATACACAATTGACGAATTCCTTATGCAATCAACGGTTTTAAAAATACACCCCTCCGATAATGTGCTTGTCGCGCTCACAGATTTGCCCGGTGGCACTGTGGTTACCCATGAGCAGGTTTCGGTACAACTTCATCATGCCATTCCGGCCAAGCACAAAGTGTCTTTGCAACAGCGGAGCATCGGTGAAGAAATTATCATGTACGGGGTGCCCATCGGCAAAGCGGTGAAGCCCATCGGTGCCGGTGACGCCATCACTACCGAAAATGTAAAACACCATGCCTCCGGTTACCAACTGACGGCAGGACAAAGCCAATGGACGCCACCCGATGTCTCCCGTTACAGGAAGGCAAACTTTATGGGGTATCATCGCGAAGACGGACAAGTGGGTGTGGCGAATTACTGGTTGGTGATCCCCCTGGTGTTTTGTGAAAACCGAAATGTTGATATCATCCGCCAGGCCTTTGAAGAGGAACTGGGTTTTGTTCAGCGCAACACCTTTAAACAGTATGTGCGAACGATGGTTGAACGATATGATAACGGCCGGCTGGAGACGTTGAATGCCCTTTCATTTTCACCGGAAGTAACAGAACATAAAACACGTGTTTTCAAGAACATAGACGGCATCAAGTTCCTGACGCATGAAGGCGGTTGCGGGGGCACACGACAGGATGCGGAAGCGCTCTGCGCTCTTCTGGCCGGTTACATACACAATCCTAATGTGGCCGGTGCTACCGTGCTGAGCCTGGGGTGTCAGCATGCACAGGCCGATATCCTGAAAACAAAACTTCAACAGCTTAACCCCAACTTCGCTAAGCCTCTCTTACTCTTTGAGCAACAACAGGAAGGCACCGAACAGGAATTGCTGCTGCGTGCTTTGCGGGAGACGTTTATCGCCATGGCAACAGCCAATAATCAAGAGCGTAAACCAGCACCGTTAAGCAAACTTAAAATCGGACTGGAATGCGGTGGCTCCGATGGCTTCTCCGGTATTTCCGCCAACCCGGCTGTTGGACATGTTTCTGATCTGATCACAGCACTCGGTGGATCAACCATCCTTTCCGAGTTTCCGGAGTTGTGCGGTGTGGAGCAGGAACTGATCAACCGTTGTGTAAGTCAATCCGTTGCCCATCAGTTTGTTACACTGATGAAAGCGTATGCACAGTCAGCGGAAAAAGTCGGTTCTGGATTCGACATGAACCCCTCTCCCGGCAACATCAAAGACGGTCTGATTACCGATGCCATGAAGTCGGCCGGAGCGGCCAAGAAGGGTGGAACCTCCCCCATCACGTCAGTATTGGATTACGGGGAGTATGTTACTCAACCCGGTCTCAACCTGCTTTGCACTCCCGGCAACGATGTAGAGAGCACTACGGCCATGGCCGGGGCCGGGGCCAGTATCATTCTGTTTACAACCGGACTTGGAACACCCACCGGCAACCCGATTGCACCGGTGGTGAAGATATCTTCCAACACGCGACTGGCGCAGCGCATGCCCGACATCATCGACATCAATGCCGGTACGATTATCGAAGGCACGAAAACGATCGAGCAGGTGGGTGAAGAAATCCTGGAGTACATCATCCGGTTGGCCAGCGGTGAAATGCAGACGAAAGCGATGCAGCTCAATCAGAATGATTTTATTCCGTGGAAGCGCGGTGTTTCCCTTTAGTCAGCGTATTGAATCCTTCACAAGCTTGAAATTATCCGGCAACGCCTAACGGTGAGAAGTAGAGAAATACCGTAATCACAATCAGCAATACAATCACGGAGTGGATCACATCCATTTTGTTCCAGCTGGCTCGTGATCGTTCACGGTCTTCCTTGACGGTGGTGGCATACGTTAATCCGTTGATCTGTTCGGGGGACGGTTTCTCCGTCATCAGGCTCACCACCACCAGAATCACAACGCAAAACAAGAACGACCAGATGCAGAAGTAGAGGAAGTTAATATTGGCGAATTCAAACAAGAAGCCAGATAGTGAACTCTTGTTAAGCTCCAAAAAGATGCGCAATGCCCCGATAGCGGCCCCTCCCACCAACGCAGTCATGGCGCCTTTGGCATTGATGCGCTTGAAGAAAATTCCGAGCAAAAATACCGAGGCGATGGGTGGCGAAAGGTAGGACTGAACACTTTGTAAGTACTGATACAACACTCCCGAGATGCCACTCATCACCGGTATCCAAAGGATGCCCAGCACCACCACCACACTGGTTGCGATGCGCCCGATGGTCACTAAGTCTTTGTCGGATGTCTCCGGCTTAATCTTCTTGTAGATGTCCATGGTAAAGAGTGTCGAACACGAATTAAACACCGAAGCCAGCGAGCTCATCAGTGCGGCCAGCAAGCCACCGGCAATGAGTCCGCGTAAGCCGGTGGGAAGCAACACTTTTACCAATGTCGGAAAGGCAC
>JALOMI010000124.1 GCA_025455465.1 Cyclobacteriaceae bacterium
CACTCTGACCGATGGCCTCCTGGTTGCCAAACAATTTTTCAGCCAGCTTCGCTGTAATCACTATGCTGTGCCTGTCGGTTAATACGCTTGTTTCATCACCGCGTTTAAGCCTGAAATCAAACACCCTAAAAAGGGAACTGTCGGCAAAATAGATGCGCTCTTCGTAAAAGCTCTTTTCTTCATAAGCCAGCAAATCGGTTCCCGGATTTTTCCGGATGCGAACCACTTCCTGTATTTCCGGGTAATGGCCCCGGAGAAAATGTCCCGCAGCTGCGCTGGACCTTGCCCATTGAGTAATATTCCCTTCATTGGTGAAGTCAACAACAAGACGGTGTATGCGACCGGCATTTCGGTGGTACTTATCAAAAGTATACTCCTCCTGAACGAACAGCGCCACCAGCAGCAGGCAGGCAATGCCAACAGCAAGTCCGCTGATATTGATCAGTGTAAATAGCCGGTCTCTCCGAAAAAGTTTCCTGTAACTGATGATAAAAAGTGACCTGAACATGGATGTCAATTAATCGCCCGTCCTGAAAGTTGCCGTGAAAATAATGTATTCCCATGCCACGAAAACAATTTCAAGAATACCCGACAGGTTCAGTGCCTCCAGCCACTCAGTACGAGAGAGGAATACTCATGCCGGTGCAAATCCCGTGAATCCTAACCATCGTTAGTAAAACCGTGGGTTAGTCCGTATTTTTGGGCCTCTTGAACGATCACGCATGAGTACGGACACCATTTCCCAAAAGAAAGCCGAACAACCTGCCAGCAAGTCCAACCTGGCCGGACATCAGGCACCGGAACCCTACAAGCCGAAAAATAAGGTTCGTATTGTCACCGCGGCCAGCCTGTTTGACGGGCATGATGCGGCCATCAACATCATGCGCAGAATTATCCAGGCCACCGGGGTTGAGGTAATACACCTGGGGCACGACCGCAGTGTGGAAGAAGTGGTGAACACCGCCATCCAGGAAGACGCCCAGGCCATTGCCATGACCAGCTACCAGGGCGGACACATGGAATATTTCAAATACATGTATGACTTGCTGAAGGAAAAAGGCGTAGGCCATATTAAAATCTTTGGCGGTGGCGGTGGTGTGATTTTACCGGATGAGATCAAGGAACTGATGGAATACGGCATCACACGCATTTACTCACCGGATGACGGACGGGCGATGGGGTTGCAGGGAATGATTAATGACCTGGTGGAGAAGAGTGATTTTCCAACGGGGAAGGCAATTAGCAATGAACAATTAACAATTAACAATTATGTACCTATTGCTCAGGCTATTTCTGCTGCGGAGAATTATTATAACGACCACAAAGATTTTTTTAGTGAAGTCAACAAAAAGGCAGCTACATCCAAAGCGCCTGTGTTGGGAATAACCGGCACCGGTGGTGCGGGCAAGTCATCGATGGTGGATGAGATTGTACGAAGATTTTTAATTGACTTTAAGGATAAGACCATCGGTCTCATTTCCGTAGATCCGTCCAAGCGCAAGACCGGAGGCGCGTTGCTGGGCGACCGCATCCGTATGAATGCCATCAACAACCCGCGTGTGTATATGCGCTCGCTGGCCACGCGGCAATCGAACCTGGCGTTATCGGCTTATGTTAAGGAAGCTATCCAGGTGCTGAAAGCAGCGGGCTTTGATTTAATCATCCTCGAAACGTCAGGCATCGGACAAAGCGATACGGAGATTTTGGATCACAGCGATGTATCTCTCTATGTGATGACGCCCGAGTACGGTGCAGCAACCCAGCTCGAAAAAATCGATATGCTTGATTTTGCTGATGTCATCGCCCTCAATAAGTTCGATAAGCGAGGAGCTCTTGATGCACTGCGCGATGTCAAGAAACAATACCAGCGCAACCATCAGTTGTGGGATAAAAATCCGGATGACATGCCGGTATTTGGCACCATCGCTTCGCAGTTTAATGATCCGGGCACCAATCAGTTGTACAAGCATATTATTGAAAAAATTGTTGAGAAGACCGGGGCCGGACTGAAGTCATCCTTCGAAATCACCCGGGAGATGTCGGAGAAAATATTTGTCATTCCTCCCAACCGCACGCGCTACCTCAGTGAAATTTCCGAGAACAACCGTAAGTATGATGCGTGGGTGAATGAGCAGGTGGCCGTTGCGGAGAAGCTCTATGCGATCAACAAAACTATCGAAACGATTAACGATGCCGGCATACAAAAGGTACTGCGGGCTGAGTTCGACAAGATTAAACTTAACCTCGATCCGAAAAACTGGAAACTGATCGAAACCTGGACAGAAAAAGAATCGCAATACAAAGAGCCGGTATTCAAATTCAAGGTGCGCGATAAAGAGATCGGCATCCAGACACACACTGAATCCCTATCCCATACACAGGTTCCGAAAGTAGCGTTGCCCAAATACTCCGGCTGGGGCGATCTGCTGCGCTGGAGTTTGCAGGAAAATGTTCCGGGCGAATTTCCTTACACGGCAGGCATCTATCCCTTCAAACGCGAAGGCGAAGACCCCACCCGCATGTTTGCCGGTGAAGGCGGACCGGAACGTACCAACAGGCGTTTCCATTATGTGTCGTTAGCCATGCCGGCCAAGCGGTTATCCACGGCCTTCGATTCCGTAACGCTTTACGGTAACGATCCGGATTACCGACCCGATATCTACGGCAAGATCGGTAACTCTGGTGTGAGCATCTGTTGCCTGGATGATGCCAAGAAACTGTACAGCGGTTTCAACCTGGCCGACCCGAAAACCTCTGTTTCGATGACAATCAACGGCCCGGCACCAATGCTGCTGGCCTACTTCATGAATGCCGCCATCGATCAGCAATGCGAGATTTACATTAAACAAAACGGACTGGAAGAGGAAGTCAGGCAGAAAATTGGTTCAATCTATAAGGGTAGAGAACATGAGCGCCCTGCCTATCAAGGGGCACTTCCGAAAAGCAATGACGGTCTTGGTCTAATGCTGCTCGGTGTAACCGGTGACCAGGTGTTGCCGCAAGATGTTTACGAAAAGATTAAAGCGGAAACACTGTCGCAAGTACGCGGCACGGTACAAGCCGATATCCTGAAAGAAGACCAGGCACAGAATACCTGCATCTTCTCCACCGAATTTGCGCTGCGCCTGATGGGTGATGTGCAGCAGTATTTTATTGATAAGAAAGTGCGGAATTTTTATTCCGTATCCATCTCAGGCTACCACATTGCCGAGGCAGGAGCCAACCCGATCACCCAGCTGGCATTTACACTGGCGAACGGATTCACGTACGTAGAGTATTACCTCAGCCGCGGCATGGATATCAATGCCTTCGCACCGAATTTGTCGTTCTTCTTCAGCAACGGTGTTGATCCGGAATATGCCGTAATCGGCCGTGTGGCACGCAGAATCTGGTCCAAAGCCCTGAAGCAGAAATATGGTGCTGATGCGCGTTCGCAGATGCTCAAGTATCATATTCAGACTTCAGGCCGATCCCTGCACGCCCAGGAGATCGACTTCAACGATATCCGCACCACGCTGCAGGCATTATATGCCATCTACGACAACTGCAATTCGCTGCATACTAATGCGTACGATGAGGCCATCACAACACCAACGGAAGAAAGTGTTCGCAGAGCCATGGCGATTCAGCTGATCATCAACAAAGAACTGGGCCTTGCGAAAAATGAAAATCCGTTGCAGGGATCATTCATCATCGAAGAGCTGACCGACCTGGTAGAAGAAGCCGTGCTGACTGAATTTGATCGCATAACCGAACGCGGTGGTGTGTTAGGCGCTATGGAAACCATGTATCAGCGCGGCAAGATCCAGGAAGAAAGCCTCTACTATGAGACATTGAAACATACCGGTGAATATCCCATCATTGGTGTGAATACCTTCCTGAGTTCCAAAGGCTCTCCAACCGTATTGCCACAGGAAGTTATCCGGGCAACAACGGAAGAAAAAGAATACCAGATTGCCATGCTGCATCGCCTTCATCATTTCCAGAGCGAAAAAGCATCAGGTATGCTGGAGCGGGTGCAACAGGCAGCTATTCAAAATAAAAATATTTTTGAGGAACTGATGGAAGCCGCTAAAGTTTGTTCGCTGGGCCAACTCACCAAAGCACTGTTTGATGTCGGTGGACAGTACCGCAGAAATATGTAAAACGGCCTCGTTTACAGAAGCGCCCTGACGTCATTATTGACCAGTCAGACCAACCCCTAAAATCATCTGCTGCGCTGATAATTATCATCCGGAAGAGCCATTCCGGATGATAATTTTAGTGTATGGGAATGGTCGTAAAACTCAAAGAATATTTTCACCAAGCCGGTGAAATAAGCCTGTTTGCCTGGCGTTTTCTGACGGAGTTTTTCCGGCCGCCATACGAATGGAAAGAGTTGCTTCGGCAATGCTACCTCATCGGCAACAAGTCATTCGGACTAGTCGGTGCCACCGGTTTCATTATGGGCATTGTGCTGACGCTGCAAACCCGACCGACACTCATTGAATTTGGTGCTGAATCGTGGATGCCCTCCATGGTGGGGATTGCAATCGTGCGGGAAATCGGACCGGTACTGACGGCATTAATCTGTGCCGGTAAAATCGGCTCGGGCATCGGAGCTGAACTGGCCTCCATGAAAGTAACCGAACAGATCGATGCTATGGAAGTATCAGGCACGAACCCGTTCAAGTACCTGGTCATCACCCGGGTGCTGGCCTGCACACTCATGTTGCCTGTACTGGTCGTCTATTCGGACCTTATTTCCCTGCTTGGTTCAGCCATCGTTGAGAATATCAAAGGGGATGTGAGTTTTCAGCTTTATTTCAACAACGTGTTTTTGTACCTGAACTTCGGTGACCTGAATCCTTCCATCCTCAAGTCTTTCTTTTTTGGATTTGCCATCGGTATCGTAGGATGCTACAAAGGATATACCTCGGATAAAGGTACAGAAGGTGTCGGCCGGACGGCCAATGCTGCCGTGGTCATCAGTTCCATGCTGGTATTTGTGCTTGACTTTATAGCCGTTCTGATTACTGATATCTTTTACGAATTATAGTGATGAAAACAGGTGCCGTCATTGATTATAAGAACCCCGTAATCGGGATCCGGAACTTGTGGAAGTCATTTGGCTCGAACAACGTACTCCAGGGATTTGACCTCCAGTTGCACAGCGGAGAAAATGTGGCCATCATGGGCAAGTCGGGTTCGGGTAAATCGGTGCTGATCAAGTGCATCATTGGATTGCTGCCAATTGATGACGGTGAACTAATTGTCTTGGGAAAATCCATTCCTGAACTGAATCAGCATGCACTGGATGAACTGCGCACCGATGTGGGGTTTCAGTTTCAGGGCAGTGCGTTGTACGACTCCATGACCGTGCGCGAGAACCTGGAATTCCCCCTTCGCAGGCACCGCGAAAAACTCAAGAACATAGCCGTGGATGACCTGGTGAAAGAATCCCTTGAAAATGTGGGGCTGCTGCACGCTATTGATATGATGCCGTCTGAATTATCAGGCGGAATGAAAAAAAGGATTGCGCTGGCACGCACACTTATTATGCGGCCCAAGATCATTTTGTACGATGAACCCACCAGCGGGCTTGATCCGGTTACCGGCAAAGAGATCAGCATGCTGATCAACGAGATACAGGAACGCTTTCAGACGGCCGCCCTGATCATTACGCACGATCTCGGCTGTGCAAAAGTTGCCAGCGACCGGATGGTGATCCTTCATGAAGGAAAGAACTATGCGGAGTCAACGTATGATGAATTAAGTCAATCCAACGATCCTCCGGTAAAAGCATTTTTTACCTGAGAACCGTTACAACGTTTTGTATATGGATAAGTCAACCGGAAAAACAATCAGGCTTGGGGTCTTTGTAACACTCGGAGCACTTATTTTCACTGCTGGAGTTTATCTGATCGGGCAAAAGCAAAGTTTGTTCAGCCAAACCTTTACCATTCGTGCTGTATTTGGGAATGTCAGCGGATTACAATCCGGTAATAATGTACGTTTCTCAGGAATCAATGTTGGCGCAGTAACCTCGGTAACCTTCATCAATGACAGCCTCATTGAAGTGCGTATGCGTATCCGCGAAAGCTACCGCCCTTATATTAAGAAAAATGCCGTGGCTTCAGTCGGAACCGATGGACTGATGGGCAACAAACTAATTAACATATCTCCCGGTAAGGGCATGGCAGACCCGGTTGAAAATGAATACATGATACATTCGTACAGCCGGGTAGACACCGATGCCATCATCACTACACTGAACACGACAAGCGACAATGCAGCCCTGCTCACGCATAACCTGGTAGAACTGACCAACCAGATCAGAAGCGGTAAAAGCACTGTTCATGAACTTCTTTACGGAGAAGAAATGCGCGATGAAATTATGCTTACCATTAATAATCTGCGGGCTGCTTCTGAAACTGCAAACAGCATTACGCATCAACTCAACCAGGTAACAAGGAATATACGGCAAGGCGAAGGAACGCTGGGATGGCTACTTACCGATACTACCGCTCAGGAACAGATCAGCCAGACATTGCAAAGTCTTGAGCAAACCGGCAAAAACCTTCAGGCAATTACCGACAGCCTGACGATCGTGATTGAAACGTTAAAGTCGGGAGGAGGAACTGCCTCCATGCTGCTCAATGACACAGCAGCAGCCAATGATCTGAAACAGACGCTTGAAAATCTGAACAGCGGAACAACTTCGCTGAATAACAACCTGGAAGCACTGCGCTACAGCTGGCCCTTCAAGAAGGGCATTAAGAAAGCCGAGAAGGAAGCCGCTAAAAAACAAGAACGCTGATCTCTGCCAGAGACCAGCGTTCATTCCAGGTTACAGGATGATTAATTAAAATTTCAATGTGTTGATAAGACCTTTGCTGTTGTAAACTTCGAAAGTAAACGAAGACGAAGGTATTTGGTTCAGATTGAAAATTTTACCAAAGCTGCCGTTCACGGACTCCTCATATACACGCACCAGGTTGCGGTTGGCGTCAAGGATCTTCACCGTGATGGTCTCCTGGCCTACATTAGAAACCAGGATAGCATACTTGTTGATATCCAGATTTCTGGAATCCACCCTCATCGGAAGTGGCTCCGGCATGTAATCCACCTTAGCTTCATGCTTCATCTCACCGGTTTTAACCTGGATGGTATACGTGTCTGCGGCCATACCACTGAAATTCACCGGGCGAATGAAGCCTTTGATCTTGCGTACGGTTTCTTCGTACACAATCTGTCCCTTGCTATTATAAATAGTAAGGTTCACCGAGGAAGGTTTCTCACCTTCATAAATCAATTTGTACACACCTGACTTACCACTGATGACGAATAGTCCTGTATTGATCGGATCATCGGCCACAGAGGATAGTGTACTGAGCACTACTAAAAATGCTGCGAGCAAGAATGATTTTGTTTTCATAGTTTGTTTTGTTTTTGTTACGCTACAAATGTACAGGGTTCACCTACGCAAGGACGTTTGCTGTAAGCAAAGTTGCTTTTTTGATGTATAAAAACGATTGCGGTATGAACAACACAACCAGAAACCGTTATACCCTGATTTTTATCGGTATTTAAACTGACTTTGATCAAATTGTTTTCCGCACACGTTTCCGGAAACTTGCACAGATTTAGTATCGATAGGAATCGTTTCACATAACAGAATAAAAAAACGCTTTCGCCCTAAACATAAATCAACATGTGCTGTTTTCCTGCATCACTTTAAATTTAATTCCATGATGTAACTGACCTCATGTAAAACAAAAAGCAGTTCGACTATTCCGGTTGAAGTATGCGCTAGCCAGTCAGCCTTAGGCTGAAAATTCCCATTTTCCCAAGGGTGATGGGGTTGTATCACATACGTTCGACATGACAGCATGAGATATTTATTCCATCAACAGTACTTCTTGCGATTAAAGAATCTTCGTTCATAAATTAGTTAAGTCAGCAATATAGTTTGACATGACGAGTTTAATTGTCGGATGTCATGCATAATAAACATGACTATTACCTTCACTTAAACAGCCATCAGCACAATTAATAGTTTACAAGCTGTTCAATGACAATCGATCCACTGACTACTACTTTATGACTTCAGCACGGCTCCATAAACTCCACATTACAGGCATTCACATCAAACCGATTTGGATAAGCCGCGGTACGGTGTTACTTTCAAGGCCCTATTGAAAACCAACCATATTGCTTTATGAAAAATAAGATTCTCCTCATGTTGATGCTGCTCTTGCTGGTGAGTCCGGCCTGGGCACAAAAGAAAAAGGGTAAGACGCCCGCAACTCCGGCCCCGGTGGTTGCCGCTGAACCCGCCAAACCGGCTATTCCGGCACCGGTAAAAATCACTACGGTAGAAGGAATCACAGAATACCAGTTGCATAACGGATTAAAGGTTCTTCTCTTCCCGGATCAAACCAAGCAGACCATTACCGTAAACATCACCTATCTTGTGGGTTCCAAGCATGAGAATTACGGTGAAACCGGCATGGCCCACCTGCTGGAACACCTGGTGTTTAAAGGTACACCACGCCATCCGGATATTCCGGCTGAATTGACTTCACATGGTGCCCAGCCGAACGGTACTACCTGGTTTGACCGCACCAACTATTTCGAAACATTTAACGCTACAGAAGAAAACCTGCGCTGGGCCCTCGACCTCGAAGCTGACCGCATGGTAAACTCCTTCATTGCCAAGAAAGATCTTGACAGTGAGATGACCGTAGTACGTAACGAGTTTGAATCCGGAGAGAACAACCCGCTACGTGTTCTTTACCAACGCATGCTGGCTGCAGGTTATGAATGGCATAACTACGGCAAGTCAACCATTGGAGCGCGTGCCGATATTGAGAATGTACCGATTGAGCGCTTGCAGGCTTTTTACAAAAAAAATTACCAACCGGATAATGCCGTGCTGGTGGTAGCCGGAAAGATTGATGAAGAAAAAACACTGGCTATGGTCAACGAATACTTCGGAGTAATTCCTCGTCCGGAGCGTACCTTGCCAACCTATTACACACGAGACCCTGTGCAAGACGGAGAACGCATGGTAACCGTAAAGCGAGTAGGTGACGTGCAATGGGCCGGTGTTGGCTACAAAGTGAGTGCCGGATCTCACCCTGATTATGCGGCCATCAGTATTATCAGTGAAGTGATCGGTGCAACACCTTCAGGACGCATGTACAAGGCGTTGATCGACACCAAGAAGGCTTCTACCACATTTACCTGGGATTTTCAATTGAAGGAACCCGGCATGATTGCTTCATTCGCACAGGTACTGAAAGACAAATCACTGGATGAAGTACGCAAGTCGATGATTAAGGTGTATGATGATCTGACTACCACACCTCCAACTCAGGAAGAAGTAGAACGTGCAAAAACAAAAA
>JALOMI010000009.1 GCA_025455465.1 Cyclobacteriaceae bacterium
TTCCTCCCGTGTATTCACCTCCGAATCTACCGTCTCCGATAAAATCTGGAAAATGTACCTGAGCGATGAGAAGCCGTATAGCCTGGACCTTGCTTATGGGTTAGGCAATGCCAACATCGATTTATCAGGATTGGCGGTTAAAAATCTGAAAATCAATACAGCCAGTGCGGATGTTCTCATTGGCTATTTTAACGGTATAGAGAACCTTGTCTCCATGGATACTCTTCGGATTAAGGTGGATCTGGGCAGCGTTCAAACAAAGAATATCAGCCTAGCCAAAACAAAGTATATCATCACCGATGTCGGTTTTGGCAATGTAACATTGGACTTTGGCAGCCAGTCGGTTGCGGGCAATGTGGTTAAAGGTAGTGTCGGTGCCGGAAACCTGGTTGTTGTTTTACCTCGTCACGAACAAGTTCCTGTACTTGTTAAGGTTAAAGACTCCTGGTTGTGCAGTGTGCGCATGCCATCCAGCATACAAAAAACCGGTGCAAACATTTATACCAACGAAGCCTACCGCAGGGACAACGCCAATGCCCTTCAGTTTGATCTCGATGTTTCCATGGGAAATATTGTCTTTAAACAGGTTTCCGCCCACGGACACTAATACCTTTCTATCTTCGGTAAGCTGTAATTATTAGGGCCTTCTGCGCACTAATCATGCATTAAATTGCAGACGAGTGACCGCATTAACCGCCACAGGCGTAACGAAACGCTACACTAACCACCTGGCCCTTGACCAGGTCTCCCTTGAGGTTCCTGAAAAAAGCATTTATGGTCTGCTTGGCCCCAATGGTGCCGGTAAAACCACCCTCATCCGAATCATTAACCAGATAATTGATGCCGATGCCGGGGAGATTACGCTGTTTAGCGAACGCCTCAATCCGAAGCACATTGGCACTATCGGGTATTTGCCGGAAGAACGCGGCTTATACAAGAAACTGAAGGTTGGAGAACAATTACTATACCTGGCTCAACTAAAGGGGCTGACCCGGGCTGAAGCTTTGGAAAAGCTTAAGGTATGGTTCACCAAATTTGAAATCAAAGACTGGTGGAACAAGAAAGTGGAAGATCTGAGTAAGGGTATGGCCCAGAAGGTACAGTTCGTCAGCACGGTATTGCATGAGCCGAAACTGATCATCCTGGATGAGCCTTTCTCCGGCTTTGACCCGATCAATGCCCAGCTGATCACTCAGGAAATACTCGAGCTGCGTGACAAAGGCTCAACCATCATTTTTTCCACACACCGCATGGAAACGGTGGAAGCGCTGTGCGACCATATTGCGCTCATCAACAGGTCGCACAAAATCCTGGAAGGACCGAAGAAGCAAATTAAGGATGCCTACAAAACCAACACCTTCGTGGTTGACCATCGCGGAGATATTTCCCTGCCTGCCGATAAATACGATCTGCTGGAACAGCACCAGCTGGAAGATGCCTTATGGCAGTCGACCATCCGTATACGTGGTGAACAACGCCCGAACGAACTGATTCTCGACCTTGTCAATCAGACAGAATTACACAGTTTTATCGAAAAGATTCCGACCATGAGTGAGATCTTCATCTCGCTGGTGAAAGAAGACCCAACGCAACAATAATTCAACGACTCAACACACTACCATGCATAAGATCTGGTTAATTCTTCAGCGCGAATTTCTGAACCGGGTACAGAAAAAATCCTTTCTCATCGCCACCATCCTGGTGCCGCTCATATTTCCGGCCGTTATAGGTGTCATGGTATACATTGCAATGGAACAGGAAAAAAGTGCTGAAATCGCTACCGTCAGCGTTCTTGATGAGAGCGGACTGATGAGCCTGGAGGGTAACAAGAAGTTTAACTTTGTTGCCGTCAGCGGAAACCTTGAACAGGCGAAAGCAGCCTTCAACCAATCCAAACAGTTCGCCCTTTTGTATGTGCCTCCGTTTGAGTTGGCCAAGCCGGAGGGTATGGTTTTGTACACCAAAGAAAATCCCAGCATCCGCAAGATAGGCGACCTGGAAGATGTCATCGAAAACCGCGTTGAAGACCTGAAGCTGGAAAAATTCAACATCGACAAGGAAACGATTAAGAGCCTGAAGACTTCGGTCAGCCTGAAGACTGTTAACCTGAAAGAGAGCGGTGAGGAAAAAGACAGCAACACTGGCATGTTTTACATTCTCGGCTTTGCCCTGGGAGTTTTGATTTACATGTTTGTGTTAATCTATGGCATGCAGATTATGTTGGGCGTTATTGAGGAGAAAACCAGCAAAATTGTAGAGGTGATTGTCTCATCGGTTAAGCCCTTTCAACTAATGATGGGGAAAATCCTGGGCATCGCCTCGGTGGGTCTGCTTCAATTCACTATTTGGGTGGTACTCATCGGTGTGCTGTCATCCGCTACGTTGAATTTATTCGGTGTCAATATGCCCCAGCAGCAGGCCATGGAACAGGTGATGCAGCAAGTGGATAATCCGGAAGCACAGGCGGCAGTAAAAGAGAACAACAAGATTTTTGAATTACTGAAGTCGGCCAGCGAAATTCCGTTTACCTTCATTGTATTCAACTTTGCATTTTATTTCCTGGGCGGATACCTGTTATACGGAGCCTTGTTTGCCGCGGTAGGTTCAGCTGTTGATTCCCAGCAGGAAGCACAGCAATTCACGTTCCCGATCACACTTCCCCTGATTATCGCCTACTTCGGCCTGTTTATGTTTATTCTCAACGATCCGCACAGTACAGCGAGCTTCTGGTTCTCGATTATTCCGTTCACCTCACCGGTAGCCATGGTGGGTCGGCTTGGTTATGATCCTCCGCTGTGGCAACTGCTTTTATCGCAAGCGTTACTGATCGGTGGATTTATTTTAACCACCTGGATTGCCGGAAGAATTTACCGCGTAGGCATTCTGATGCACGGCACCAAAGTGAATTACAAGGTGCTGGCCAAATGGTTTATGATGAAGAGTTGATAACTACATCCTATCGCACTGATCAAATAGCGGATGCACTACGTCCGCTATTTTTGTTTATTTTTCAACACGATGCCCAGGCTGCCGGCCATTCCAACCGCTGAATTTTACCAGATCAACACCCGCTTCAAATGGGTGGTGGTCATTATTTCTACGGCCATCAGCATCGGTTCCATTTATTACACCAAAATCCTGGTGGATCAGCTCAAAGAGCGAGAACGCCAGCAGGTAGAGTTGTTTGCCCGTGCCCTGGAATACACGCTTAACAATGAGTCGGGCGATCTGCTGTTTGTAACCGATGAAATTATTTTCAAAAACAACTCCATACCCACCATCTGGATAACGGAAAACGACTACCAGTATCGCAACCTGAAACTCAAGGAAAACTGGTCGGCCAGCCGAAAGAAAGAGTTTCTGCAGAAAGAGGTTGAAGAGATGAAGGGCTTTTACGAGCCGATTCCGATTACCTACCGCAATGAAGAAGGTGAGCTGGAAAACCTCGGCTACGTCTATTACAAAAATTCCTTTCTGCTAACGCAATTGATCTCCTACCCGTATATCCAGCTCTCAGTCATTGCCATCTTTATTTTTATTTCTTTTCTCGCCTTTAACTATTCCAAAGCAGCCGAACAGAACAGAGTATGGGTTGGACTGGCCAAAGAAACAGCCCATCAGTTAGGCACACCTCTTTCTTCCCTGATGGCCTGGGTGGAGGTACTTCGTGGTGATGAGCAGTTCACCAACAAGGAGATGATCAACGAGCTGGAAAAGGATATTAAAAAGTTAACCATTGTTACCGAGCGTTTTTCCAGCATTGGCTCCGTGCCTCACCTTAAACCGGAAAATGTCATTGAGCTGGTGAATAATGCTGTTAGCTACCTTCGGCCGCGCATCTCCTCCAAAATTCGAATCGAGGTATTCAGCCTCTCCGACTCCATCACCGCCCTGGTACACGCACCCTTGTTTGAGTGGGTCATTGAAAACCTGTGCAAAAATGCCGTGGATGCCATCGGCACATCCGGGGTAATCAGCATCAAAATTATGCGGGGCAACGGCAACAAAGTTTTTATTGATGTGAGCGATACCGGCAAAGGCATCCCCCGTTCAAAAGTCAGCATGGTTTTCAGGCCGGGCTTTACCACCAAAAAACGGGGCTGGGGTTTGGGCCTCGCTCTTGCCAAACGCATTATCGAAATCTATCATAGCGGGAAAATCACTGTCAAGAGTACGGAAGAAAACAATGGTACTACCTTTCGTATTGCCTTAAATACCCTGCTGCCTGATCAACCGGGCAGCTAACTAACCAATACCCTTAAATCATTCTGAATTCAGCGATTTCAACATGATTTGCTGCCTTCTGATGAGCCGTAATAATTACCGATGGGGGTTTTGTTCTTGCCCATCAAACTTCTACTTTTGCGCACGATTTTAAATTCCTTTCTAACGCTCAAAAATTCAATCGATCATCATGGCAAATATTGGTAAAGTAACCCAGGTAATCGGTCCCGTTGTAGACGTAGCCTTTGACGAGCCCGGTTCCAAACTCCCGAACATTCTCGACTCCCTGGAAGTAATCAAGACTGACGGCAGTCGCATCGTGCTGGAATGCCAGCAGCACCTCGGTGAAGACCGAGTACGAACCATCGCCATGGATGGTACTGAAGGCCTGGTGCGAGGAATGAAAGTAATCGACACCGGAACACCCATTGAAATGCCTATTGGAGACGACATCAAAGGACGCCTTTTCAACGTGGTGGGTGAAGCTATTGACGGCATCAAGCAGCCGAAGGGTGACAAATCGTTGCCTATTCACCGCTCTGCACCGCTGTATGAGGATTTATCTACCTCTACTGAAGTATTGTTTACAGGTATCAAAGTAATTGACCTTATTGAACCTTACGCCAAGGGCGGTAAAATTGGTTTGTTTGGTGGTGCCGGTGTGGGTAAAACCGTATTGATCCAGGAATTGATCAACAACATTGCGAAAGCGTATTCAGGTCTGTCGGTATTTGCCGGTGTGGGCGAACGTACCCGTGAAGGAAATGACTTGTTGCGCGAAATGATTGAAGCCGGAATCGTGAACTACGGTGAAAACTTCAAAGAATCATTGCATAAAGGCGGTTGGGATCTTTCCAAAGTAACAGATGAAGACCTGAAAGAGTCGAAGGCTACCTTCGTGTTCGGCCAGATGAACGAACCTCCAGGAGCCCGTGCACGTGTAGCGTTGTCAGGACTGACTATTGCTGAATATTTCCGTGATGGAGATGGTACCGGTAAAGGGCGTGATATTCTTTTCTTTATTGATAACATCTTCCGTTTCACCCAGGCAGGTTCTGAAGTATCGGCTCTCTTAGGCCGTATGCCTTCTGCCGTGGGTTACCAGCCTACGCTGGCTACCGAAATGGGTGCCATGCAGGAGCGAATCACTTCCACGAAAAACGGATCCATCACTTCGGTACAAGCCGTATATGTTCCTGCCGATGACTTGACTGACCCGGCTCCGGCAACAACCTTTGCCCACCTCGATGCGACAACTGTATTGAGCCGGAAGATTGCTGAATTGGGTATCTATCCTGCGGTAGATCCGCTGGATTCTACCTCTCGAATCCTTCGTGCTGATATCGTAGGTGATGAGCATTACAACTGTGCGCAGCGTGTTAAAGCCATTCTGCAGCGCTACAAGGAATTGCAAGACATCATCGCCATCCTTGGTATGGATGAACTTTCAGATGAAGATAAGCAGGTGGTACACCGCGCCCGCAGGGTGCAGCGCTTCCTGTCGCAGCCTTTCCACGTGGCCGAAGCATTTACCGGTCTGAAAGGTGCCCTGGTAGACATCAAGGATACCATCAAAGGATTTACTATGATTATGGACGGAGAACTCGATCACCTCCCTGAGATGGCCTTCAACCTGGTCGGCAGCATTGAACAGGCTATTGAAAAAGGTGAGCGGATGATTGCGGAAGCCAAAGGTTAATAGAACTTATGCGTCTGGAAATTTTAACACCGGAGAAAAAAGTATTTGAAGGAGACGTTACCATCGCCACATTCCCTGGCGCTGACGGTTCCTTTCAGATCATGGATAACCACGCTCCGCTGATCAGCTTGCTCAAAGAAGGTATTGTGGAATACAAAGGCAAAGGTGTAAATGAGAACATCATGATCACCGGTGGCGTTGTGGAAGTGCTCAGCAACAAAGTGATTTTGCTGGCAGACGGAATCGTACAATCCTGATTACACTCCATTAAAAAAATAAAAAGCTGCTCATCCGGGCAGCTTTTTTTATTTCTTCAGTCAGCAATTTATTCGTGCTTCCGGCCTGTCAGGCGATTGAAGAATTTCTTTTCAAATTCCCAGAAGAAGCGGAACTGCCCGAATACAAATCCATACATCAGCAGGAAAACATTGTACACCGGAAGGATGAGGACGTAATAAAGAAAACTGGCCCAAAAAGGTATATCCTTATCCGGAAACCACATATCAAAAAGGGGACGCTTGATGACCAGCACCGTGGTACCAGTAAAGGCAAAAACCACCAATACAATAATTACCTGCCAGGTACTTCTCAGGTTCCAGCGCTTCTTCAGTTTCTCCATCCAGGCCGGTGTCGCCATAATTCTATTCATCAAGGTGCGCAAAATACTTCCACAAACCCGCATCCGGAAGCGGTGCCCGCACATTCATCATCTCTTTTTTTACCGGATGCACAAACGACAACGACCGGGCATGCAGGCAGATGCTGGCATCAGGATTTAGTTCCGGATAACCGTATTTCACATCCCCCACAATCGGACAGCCCACGCTGGCCAACTGAACGCGTATCTGATGCGGTCTTCCGGTAATGGGCTTTACTTCCAGCAGATAATAACCCGACTGGCCGGCAATAAGTTTATAAGAAAGTTCTGACCGCAGGGCATCCTGGGTTTCCCTGCTATACGCTGTTGTTTTGTTTTTGGCCTCGTCTTTTTTGAGCCAGTGAATCAGCGTATTCGCTTCCTGCTCTGGCTTGTTTTGAACGATAGCCCAATAAATCTTTTCCGTGGCCCGCTCCCGGAAGAGGGCGTTCATCCGCTCGAGAGCTTTGGAGGTTCTGGCCATCAACACAACGCCACTCACAGGCCTGTCGAGCCGGTGCACCACACCCAGAAAAACAGCACCCGGCTTATCATATTTTTCCTTGATGTATCGTTTTGCCACTTCGGCCAGCGGCTCATCACCGGTGGCATCACCCTGCACCAGTATGCCGGACGGCTTATTCAGCACCAGCAGGTGGTTATCCTCATACAATACGGCCAGGTCATGAATGTTCATCCGTCAAAGATATCCAATGCGCCCGTGCAGTAACGCAGGGTTTGCTTAATTTGAATCGCCTTAACCGATTTAACCTATGCTTCAGCGCGTGCTTTTATGGGTGCTGGTGTTCCTCATCAGCGCCTGTTCGTCCTCCTCAAAAAAGGAAAAACTGAGAACTGCCATTCAGCAAAAGCTCGGGGAGGTACAAGGCACCTTTGCGGTGGCCTTCTATGATTTGCATAGCGGTGACTCACTTTTAATCAATGCCACCGAATCATTTCATGCCGCCAGTACCATGAAGACACCCGTGATGATGGAGGTCTACAAGCAGGTAGCTGCGGGAAAATGGAAACTGGAAGACTCTGTTACGATCAAAAATGAATTCAGCAGCATTGTGGATGGAAGTGCCTATTCATTAACTCCTGACGATGACAGCGAACAGGAATTATATACACTGATCGGCAAGCAAAAAACTTTATACGAACTGGTGTACGATATGATCATCGTGAGCTCCAACCTGGCCACCAACATTGTCATTGAATTGGCCGATGCACGACAAGTAACGCAAACCATGCGCGATCTGGGCGCACCGTACATCCAGGTATTGCGAGGCGTTGAGGACACCAAAGCCTATCGCCAGGGATTGATCAACACCACGACTGCACTTGACCAACTGATGATCTATAAAGGATTGGCCGAAGGAAGTTTTGTGAGTAAAGAAGCCAGCGATACCATGATCCGCATTTTACTGGATCAGCACTTCAATGAAATCATTCCGGCTCAGTTGCCTTCGGATGTGAACGTGGCGCATAAAACCGGTTGGATTACCGGTGTGCACCATGATTGCGGAATTGTGTTGCTGCCCGATGGACGTAAATATGTGCTGGCCTTGTTATCCAAAGAGTTAAACGATGAAAACGCTGGCGTAGCAGCCATGGCTGATGTGTCGAAGATGATCTACGATTATGTTAGTCGTTGAATTCAGAGGTAAAGTGAAAACCGATGTCCGGGAAATTTTCCTGCACCATCTGCAGCCAGCCTTTTGACTCGGCCATGAACACCAGTTTGCCATCTTTGTCGCGTGCGATATGTCGCTGCTTGGAGGCAATGAATTCATTTAACTTCTTCGGATCCTTGCTGCTGATCCAGCAGGCCTTGTAAATATTCTGCGGCACAAACTGAACGGAAGCGCCATACTCATTCTTCAGCCGGAACTGGATTACCTCAAACTGAAGCGCGCCCACAACACCAACCACCTTTTTATTTCCTAACTCATAGGTGAATAACTGGGCCACCCCTTCTTCCATCAGCTGCAGCAGGCCCTTTTCCAGCTGCTTGGTTTTCATAGCATCGAGGTTTTGCACCTCCTTGAAAATCTCCGGAGAAAAACTGGGAATACCGGTGTACATCAGTTTCTCCCCTTCCGTGAGCGTATCTCCGATTTTTAAGTTGCCGGTATCGAATATGCCGACAATATCGCCCGGCCACGCTTCATCTATCGTTTCGCGGTCTTGCGCCATAAAGGCGGTAGCATTGGAAAATCGTATGCTTTTATCCTGCCGTACATGGTAATAATTATTACCGCGTTCAAACTTTCCTGAACAGATACGGATAAACGCAATGCGGTTACGATGTTTCGGATCCATGTTGGCGTGAATCTTAAACACAAAGCCGGTGAATTTCTTTTCATCAGGCTCAACATCGCGAAGCGTAGTGCTTCTGTGAACAGGCGGAGGCGCGATGCGGATGAAGGTATCCAGCATCTCCTTGACACCGAAATTATTGACCGCACTGCCGAAGAAAACCGGTGCAACAATGCCCTTCAGATAATCATCTTCACTAAAATCAGGATATACACCTTCAATCAACTCCACATCATGGCGCAACTGATTGGCATTATTTTCACCAACAAAACGATCGAGTTCTTTATCATTAATGTCTTTGATTTCAATGCCTTCCTCCACCGTTGTTTTGCTGGGTGTAAACACGTGAAGGCTTTTTTCATAAAGACTGTAAACACCCCGGAATCCCTTGCCCATACTGATTGGCCAGCTGAGCGGGCGTACTTTAATATTCAGCTTCTCTTCAATTTCATCCAGAAGATCAAAGGGATCGCGACCCTCACGGTCGAGCTTGTTGATGAAACAGATTACCGGTGTGCTCCTCATGCGGCAAACTTCCATCAGTTTTTCCGTTTGCTGCTCCACACCTTTCACGCAATCGATCACCATAATCACACTGTCTACCGCGGTGAGTGTACGATACGTGTCTTCAGCAAAATCCTGGTGGCCGGGTGTATCAAGCAGGTTGATCTTGATATCCTTATAGTTAAAGCCCATCACCGAAGTAGCAACCGAAATACCGCGTTGCTTTTCAATTTCCATCCAGTCGCTGCGCGCATGGTCTTTTATTTTCGATGACTTGACGGCACCGGCTTTCTGAATGGCACCGCCAAACAGCAGCAACTTTTCGGTGAGTGTTGTCTTTCCGGCATCGGGGTGACTGATGATGCCAAAGGTTCTGCGTTTTTGGATTTCCTGCTCGGCTGTCATAATGAAACGGCTGCAAAAGTAAGAAAAACCGCATTCATCATATCCGGCAAATCCCGGATGTACGGCATCAGCCACCGTAACTAATGATAATGCCGTATATTGCCCGATTATCTGTCTTCGCGATTGAAAAAATTTTTACTGTTCACGCTGCTGCTGGTTACCGGATGCGTCTATGGGCAATCGGTGCTGGATTCTGCGGTAAGATCCTTGCCGCCCGGCCTTCAGTTGCGCGATTACCTCCAGACGTTGAAGCGTCAGCAAAACATAAACATCTACTACCTTGATGAATGGCTGGAAGGAATTACCCTTTCCCCTGAAGATGAAGGAAAAATGCTGGGGGAAGTATTGTATAACCGCCTGCTGGGAACCAAGCTCAGTGTCGTAGCGCTCAACGCGCAAACTGTCATCTTAGTGATGGATCCCGCGCAGGAATTGCAGCGGCAGGCCATTCTTAACCAGGCCATGCGGGAGCAAAAAAAAGTTGACCAACTGGTTGTCGGTACAAAGGGAACGGGTATTGGCAAATCTGTTCTTTTCAGCGGATCGGTGATCGATTCAAAGTCAAAACAGGCATTACCAGGCGCCAGCATTACCATTAATGACGGGCAGTTTCAGGCCATCACCGATGACCAGGGGCGCTTTCAGCAATCCGTGCCAGCCGGGCGCCAGGCCATACGAATCCAGTATATCAATTACGAAGAGAAAATCATCGACCTGGAAATCTATGCTGATGGCACCATGGTTTTTCAACTCGAAGAAACACCAAGGCTGCTGGAAGCTGTCGTTGTGCAGGATTTTCTCACACGCCAGGTGGTCACCAGTGAAATCGGACTCACCCAATTGAACATGCAGGAAATCAAGCGAGCACCTGCCCTGCTGGGTGAAGTGGATATCATCCGGCAGATTCAACTGCTTCCGGGTGTAACCTCTGTGGGCGAAACGGCCTCCGGATTTAATGTTCGTGGAGGCAGTGTTGATCAGAACCTTATTCTTTATGACGGCATGCCGGTTTTCAACAGCGCGCATGTGTTTGGATTCTTTTCTTCATTCAATGCTGAAGCTGTCCGCGATGCCAGCTTTTACCGGGGTGGCATTCCGGCTGAATATGGCGGGCGTGCTTCTTCCGTATTGGATATCCGCTCCAAAGAAGGTAGTATGGAAAAATGGAATTACCAGTTAGGTGTCGGTACGATATCCGCCAATATGTTTGCTGGCGGACCGCTGGTGAAAAACAAAAGCTCCCTGGCCGTTTCATTACGGACCACCTACTCCGACTGGATGCTGCGGGTCATTCCGACCGATTATGTTGATCTGCGCAACAGCAGTGTATCTTTTTACGATGGCACCATTAAGTACTCGCAACATCTGTCGGATAAAACCAAATTACTGGTATCCATGTACCGAAGCCATGATCAGTTTCGTATTCAGGGAGACTCCACGTTCCGTTGGAATACCAACCTGGCTTCCATGCGACTGGATCACTCCTTTTCCAAAAATCTTAGTGCATCACTTACGGTAGGGTATGGCACTTATGGCTATCAGCTGGAAGAGAACAATCCAGAGACAGCATTCACACTCAACTACCAGATCAATTATCCCACCATCAATGCTGATTTTCTGTTCGAAAAAAACCGGCACAGAATCACCTTTGGCACACAAACGCTCTGGTATGCCTTTAACCCGGGCACCCTCAAACCCGCCTCACCAGCATCGGTGAGACCTAATATTCAGATGGAAGAACAGCAAACGAACGAAAGCGCCCTTTATGTTGCTGATCAGGTAAGACTCGGGCAAAAGCTTACCCTCGATGCCGGTCTACGCTGGTCATTTTTCAGGGCGTATGGTCCCGGAAAGGTTTACCTCTATCAGCAAGGCGTAACCAAAGATCCTCAGACAACCACTGACACCCTGACCTTTACACAAGGTGAAACAATCAAGACCTACAACTATGCTGAGCCGCGAGCCGGGCTTCGCTATGAACTATCACCCAACGCTTCCATTAAAGCATCGTATCACCGGATGGCACAATACCTTCACCTCGTTACCAATGCCACAGCAATCACCCCGGTAGATATCTGGCAGCCGAGCGGCTTCTATTTTGAGCCGCAACTGGCCAACCAGTTCTGCCTCGGCTATTTTATGAACTTCAAAGAAAAGGCCTACGAGGCCTATGCCGAAATGTATTATAAAACCATCAGGAATGTGCTGGACTTTAAAGACGGTGCTCAGCTTATTCTGAATCCGCAGATTGAAACTGATCTGATCCAGGGATCGGCCGAAGCCTACGGAATTGAAACGCAAATCACTAAAAAAAGCGGCCGCTTAAACGGCACGCTGAGCTACACTTTTTCACGGTCGTTTCTCACCATGAATGGTGAATATCCGGAAGAAGTGCTCAATAACGGCAAACCTTTCCCTGCCAATTTCGATCAGCCTCACGTAGTGAATCTCAACTGGAAGTACCTGCTTTCGAAACGAATATTTTTTACCGGAGGATTTACCTATCATACCGGCCGGCCGATTTCACTTCCGTTAACTGCCTTTTATGTCGGCAACAATACCGTGTCGGCATTTTCAGAACGCAATCAATACCGTATCCCGGATTACCATCGTCTGGATCTGGGTTTCGTGGTAGAAGGAAGTCATAAGCGTAAGAAAGTTTTTGACGGCACCTGGACATTTTCGATTTACAACGTTTATGCTCGAAGAAATCCATACACGATTTTCTTCCGCGAAGTACGCCCCGGTATTCTGCGCCCGTACCAGCTTTCCATTATCGGCACGGCATTGCCCTCCATCACCTACAATTTGAAATTCTGATAGCATGAGGCACTCGTCTATATATATATTTATGATGATCCTGCTCATGGCGGCTTGTGTTGACAGAGTCTTCATTGACATACCAGTTCCGGATAACTTTCCACTGGTGGTGGATGGATTGATAACTGATCAGCCCGGACCATACACCGTTGAACTGACGAAAGGATTTGATATTGAATCCAAATCCTCTGTAAAAACCTACATCTCCGCCAGTCGCGTGGTCATCTCAGATAATGCCGGCAACTCGGAAGTACTCACGGAAAAAAGCCAGGGTGTTTATCAAACATCAGTTAACGGTATCCGCGGGAAGGCAGGGCGTGTTTACACCCTGCGCGTGGAATTGCTGGACGGACGGGTATATGAATCCAAACCCGATTCCATGGCGGCACCCGGGCAAATGGAGCGCGTTTACTTTCAGTACAATGAAACCCGGAATAATGACGGCAGCCTGGCGTATGGCTTTGATGTGCTCTTCGATGCCAACGCCAGCGAATTACCGATCTATAACTTCCTCTGGAAGTTCAACGGCACCTTCCAGGTTGAAACCAATCCTGAACGGTTTACCCGCCCCTGTGGTGAAGCCCGTTGCCCGGCACCGTTGCCGTGCAGCGGGTATGTGCTTGGCCCGGGCGGATTAACGTTCGTTGCACCCTGCGAATGCTGCACCTGCTGGGTGAATTTCTTTGGTGACTTACCCGTGGTGAGTGACGGACAATTCAATCAGGCCGGCCGGTTCATTGGCATCCGGGGTGGCTATGTGCCCATCACACAATGGACGTTTCAGCATAAAGTGCATGTAGCGATCGAGCAGTTAAGTCTTTCGCGTAATGCTTTTGCCTTTTGGCGTGCCGTGCGAATCCAGAAAGAAGCCGTCAATAATATCTTTCAGCCCGTTACCGGTAAAATACCGGGCAACATGGTGCAAGTGGCCGGAAACCCGGCACCGGTGGAAGGACTTTTCTATGCCGCAGCCGTCTCTTCCGCTTCGGTTTACATAACCCCCAATGACATACCGAACCCGATTGTCATTCCTCCGCAGGAACTGGTCTATGCCAACAGTTGCACCACGTTGTTTCCCAATTCATCAACCACAAAACCGGATTACTGGGAATGAGCCTACTTAGGCATTTGTTGACCAAGCAACAATTACTGCAGCTGTCGATTCTTATTGCTGCAGCATTGCTTACGCTTTCAGCTGGGAGGATGCCTGATTTTTATGATGATCTCATTCGAAAATACCGGGAGTTCCAAGTGGCTTTTACACCGGTTAAGTTGACCATCATCACCAACCAGCCAGCCTATGCGCCCGGTGATACTGTTTTCTTCAGCGCCTGGTACACCTATGAGGATTTTACCCCCGTGAAAGGAAGTCATCTGGTCAGTATGGACCTGCTGAATAATCAAGGTCTGCGCATCAAATCGATACGCTTTAGGGTAACCGATGGAACTGGACAAAATCAACTGGTACTTCCTTCAGATATACCGGCAGGACTTCCCCTCTTGGTTGCTTACACCGATTGGATGAAGAACTTCAGCGACCGATGGTTCTTTAAACGGATGATTAGTGTTGTTACAGCCACGGAGGATGTAAAACTTAATGTGGAAAACGTGCCCGTGTCTTTTCATCCGGAAGGAGGATACTTCACAGCGGATATACCTAACCACATAGTCGTGATTGGACCTGCCCGCACACGCATTTCCATTCAGGATAGTCAGCAAAACCAATTAACTGATGTGTTGCTCGACTCAACCGGATTAGGTTCAATCACCATCATACCGAAAGCCGGTGAACGTTATCAGGGAATAGTCAACGGAAAAGTAATTGCATTGCCTGATGTACAAACCGATGGCATCGGCATCATGGCTTCTCGTAAAAATCCATCAACCCTGCTATTGCAACGACCTGAATCGTCCACTTACGCTGAGCAACAACTGCTGTGTATCGTGACAGTAAAAGGAAAAATCATTTTCGATAAACGAATTCAGTTCGGCAAAGCTACATTGGTTGAGTTGGAGTTACCATTGCAAGAGGCCGGTTACCACATAGTTTACCTGTTTAACCAACGCGGGCAACGGTTGGGCGAGCGAATACTGTATAACAACAATTCATCCGGAATGACGGCCAACATTGGCATGGATGACGGATTAATCAGGCAGACGCTGACAGGCCGTATAGAAATTGTAGCTGGTAATGGTATTCAAACGGATGCTCAGGTTGCAATGACGGTTATCCAACAGCAACTTTTTCCGGATTATCATCCGCAAAACATTTTTCTCCTGGCTGATCTGCCTGAAGTATTGACTCGCCTGGAATTTTTCGGCCTGCCAGCACTGAATTCAATCAACGATTACCTGATCACCCGGCAGTGGCATCGTATCAATTGGACTGCTATCATGCAGACACAACCACCAATAATAACGTATCCTTTCAGAAGCAGTCTCAGCATTGGCGGAACAGTAACATCTATTCTCACCGGCACAGCACCTACCGATTCATTGACCATGCTGACCTACTTGCGAAATAATACCATGGGGTATGAAACACCGGTGCGAAAAGGCCGTTTCGAAATCAACTACATGTCGGATTACTTCGGAGAAGATGAGGCCTTTATTGGCTTTCAAACCGGCAACACCATTCGCGATGATCAGTTTACGGTTCAGCTTGATGAACAGATGCAAGAAACAGCATACTCATCACCGGGAATAGTTCTGCAGGCACCATCTATGTACGGAGAATATGCAGCCATGAAAAAGATAATCGATCAATCCTACGGATACTTTGCAAAGTCAGACATCAAAACAAGGTCTAATGCATCCATGGAAGTGATTGCCTTTGAAGATGAATATAATGGTGCAGACTACACGGTTAAACTAACTGATTACGTAGTCTTCGCCACCATGAAAGACCTGATCCACGAAGTAGTTCCGTTTGTCCAGTTGCGGGAGAAAAACAACGAACCTGTTGTACGACTCATGTTCAGAAACAGCAACGGCACCCGTATTTATGATCCCAATCCACTCTACTGCATTGATGGCGTATTCACACGGAATACCCGTTTTTTTTCTAGCCTCAACCCCGGTGAATTACTCGAATTGAAACTGTTCAATAATCCGTACAAGCTGACCCGCATGGGGTTAATCGGGAAGAACGGAGTGATTCTGGTAACGTCACGAAAAGGAAACCTGGGCCAGCAACTTTTGAGCAAGAATCATATTCCCCTCGTTGGATTGAATCCGATGGAAGAAAACAAATCACTAAAAGTGATTACACCCGGTATTCCCTTTACTACAGCTAACCTGCTATGGAACCCCAAGTTGACTATAACCACCGGAACTCCGGCTGATTTCCGCATTACTGCTTCAGACGACAGCGGTACCATGAAACTGCTGGTATGGGGGCTTACCGCCAATGGTTTGCCCATTTATGCCTTGGAAGAATTCCAGGTAAAATTCAAGCCGTAACAGCACCCGTTAATTCTATTTCAGATATCCAGCTTAAAATTGCTAAGATCGATATCATCAGCACCTTTCTGGTCAAACGGGTATTCAATCAGCTGCTGAAAATTGTACAGTGTGATAAGAATGATCGAACTGAAAGCAGACGTGAAATAGAGTGCCCAAACCGGAAGCTGGTTTTCAAGCTCATAAAGAACCATGGGTGCCTGAATAATGGCAAAAACATTGATAAAGCTGAGGGCATAGATACGAAGGCCTGCCATGGTTCGGTGCCGCACCAGGCTCAGCAAGAAGTTGGAGGCCTCGAGAGAATCGCGCAGGTACCGGATGATACGGATAACGATTCGCCCTGAAAGAAATTCACGCTGCTGGTTGAGATACTGCACCACCGCATCAGCATGAACATGAAAGCGCTGCGAATCTCCGTTAACCTGATGCAACTGGTCTGCCAGCGCATCCGACAGCCGAAGGAGTAAACCACGCCCCTCTTCCAGTTTTTCAGGAGCCAGTTCTTTGTTGGTCTGAAGCGAAAAATAGATAGCCGTCAAACCAGCTTTAAATGTACTCAGGTATTCCAGCGAACGCTCCCTCCGCTTGAAGGCTGACTGTATGGAAGTAGCCAGCGGAAAAACTACGGCCACGCCAAACACAACAACATCAAAATGAAGCTTGAAGTTGAAGCGCAGGGCCAGGTAACAAGAGGTAATAGAAAGTACCAGAACGATTAATGTTCGGATATTGAAGTACTGTAGAATCATGCGGTAACAGGCAAAATCGTTGTGATGTAAATTATCAAAAACTCATGTATTCCGGATTAAACGGCAGCACTAATTCAATCAGCAATCATCACGAAAAGTACGACACCTTAACCACCCGTACCGCACACTTTTACCGGTTATTGCTGGCAGAGCATGGGTACATCTGCCAATGTGTCACGCCAAAAGCCCTGTTTTGCCCGTGGCATAACCCTTGTTAACAGGAAAGAGCATTGAAACTATCCGACTAATAAAATCGAACATATCATGGGAAAAATCATTGGAATCGACTTGGGTACTACCAACTCTTGCGTTGCCGTAATGGAAGGTAGCGAACCCGTTGTTATCCCCAACAGCGAAGGCCGCAGAACGACACCGTCAATTGTAGGCTTTCTGGATGGCGGAAAAGGAGAGCGTAAGGTAGGAGACCCGGCCAAACGCCAGGCTATTACCAACCCCAGGAATACGGTGATGTCCATCAAACGTTTCATGGGTAAAAAATTCGCAGATGTAGGCGAAGAGAAGAAAATCGTATCCTACCCGGTAGAGAGCGGCAATAACGACACCGTACGTGTGCGCATTGGTGACCGCTTGTATACACCGCAGGAAATTTCGGCCATGATTCTTCAGAAGATGAAGAGCACAGCCGAAGACTACCTGGGCACTACCATTACTGAAGCAGTCGTTACGGTACCAGCATACTTCAATGATGCCGAACGCCAGGCCACCAAAGAAGCCGGGCAGATTGCCGGCCTCGATGTAAAGCGCATCATCAACGAACCTACAGCCGCGGCATTGGCCTACGGTCTTGACAAGAAAAATCAGGATATGAAGATTGCCGTGTACGACCTTGGTGGCGGTACCTTCGATATCTCCATTCTCGAACTGGGTGATGGTGTGTTTGAGGTGAAATCCACCAATGGTGATGTACACCTGGGCGGTGATGACTTCGATATGAAGATCATCAACTGGCTGGCTGATGAATTCAAAAACGAACGCAACATCGACCTGCGCAAAGACCCGATGGCGTTGCAGCGTCTGAAGGAGGCTGCCGAGAAAGCCAAGATTGAACTGTCGAGCTCACAGGAAACTGAAATCAACCTGCCGTATATCACTTCCATCGATGGTGTGCCTGAACACCTGGTGAAGAAACTCACCCGCGCTAAATTTGAACAGCTGGTGGATGACCTCGTACAGCGCACCCTCGAACCCTGCCGCAAGGCCGTTCAGGATGCCGGTGTATCCGTTAACGATATTGATGAAATCATTCTGGTGGGTGGCTCAACCCGCATTCCGAAAATTCAGGAAGTGGTTGAAAAATTCTTCGGAAAGAAGCCTTCCAAAGGTGTTAATCCCGATGAAGTAGTGGCCGTAGGCGCAGCTATCCAGGGCGGTGTACTCACCGGTGAAGTGAAGGATGTGTTGCTGCTGGATGTTACTCCGCTGTCGCTGGGTATCGAAACACTGGGTGGCGTATTCACCAAGCTCATTGAATCCAATACAACGATACCTTCCAAGAAATCAGAGGTATTCTCTACGGCTGCTGACAACCAGCCTTCCGTAGAAATCCACGTACTGCAGGGCGAGCGCCCGATGGCTAAAGACAACCGTACGATAGGCCGGTTCCACCTCGATGGGATACCTCCGGCACCGCGCGGCCTGCCTCAGATTGAAGTAACCTTCGATATCGATGCCAACGGAATCCTGCATGTATCGGCTAAAGACAAGGGTACCGGTAAAGAACAGAAAATCCGTATCGAAGCTTCCAGCGGTCTCACCGATCAGGAGATTCAGAAAATGAAGCAGGAAGCCGAAGCCAATGCTGAAGCGGATAAGCGTGCCAAGGAAATGGTGGAGAAAATCAACCAGGCTGATTCATTGATCTTCCAAACAGAGAAACAGTTGAAAGAATACGGTGACAAGCTCTCGGATGGCAACAAGAGTGCGATTAACAGCGCCCTGGAAAAGCTTCGTGAAGCCCATAAAAACAAGGATCTGAATGCCATCGATACCGCTATGGCTGCATTGAACACCGCCTGGCAAGCCGCCTCGCAGGAAATGTATCAGGCTACGCAGCAGGCCGGTACACAGGGAGGCGCACAGCCCGGAAGCGGAAACGGTTCTGCTGATGCCAACAATGTATCGGATGTAGAATACGAAGAAGTAAACGACAAGAAGTAATTCCCGGTTCGTTCGATAAACACAAGCCCTGGCCGCAACGCCAGGGCTTTTATTTTGATCACCGATGCCTAACTTTGCCGCCCTGAAAATTCTACTTCCATGCTCGTAATGAAATTTGGCGGCACTTCGGTTGGTAAGCCGGAGCGCATGAAGAAAATTGCAAATCTGGTAACCGAAACACCGGGACAAAAAATTGTGGTGCTGTCGGCACTTTCCGGTACTACCAATGCACTGGTGGCCATCGGTGATTTTCTGATGAAAGGAGAGCATGTGGCCGCTGAAAATGAAATCGCCAACCTGGAGAAACATTACCTGGCTTTCATTGAAGAGCTGTACGGCACGGAAAACTTTCAGGCCATCGGGCATGAAATTGTAAGCCGCTTTTTCATCTTTATCCGCCTGCTGGCAGCCGGCCAGTTTGATGATAAGAGCTATCGCGAGTTACTGGCTCAAGGCGAACTGATGTCCACTGAATTATTCTATCAGCATCTGCAAGAACGCAAAATCAATGCACGCCTATTGCCGGCACTGCATTTCATGTCGATAGATGAAAATGAGGAGCCTGAACTTGAAAAAATAGCCCAGCGCCTGAAGCCCCTGCTCACCTCCCTGAAGCAGGTTGACATCATCATTACGCAGGGATATATCTGCCGAAACTACCGCAATGAAATTGACAACCTGAAGCGCGGTGGCAGCGACTATACGGCCTCCCTGATCGGCAGTGCCATCCTGGCTGAGGAAATACAAATCTGGACGGACATTGATGGCATGCACAACAACGATCCGCGCATCGTGAAGAAAACGTATCCGATTTCAGAGCTCACCTTTGATGAAGCTTCGGAGCTGGCGTACTTCGGAGCCAAAATTCTTCACCCTTCCACCATTGTTCCTGCGCAGAAATATCATGTACCGGTGCGCCTGAAAAACACTATGGATGAGAAAGCCCCGGGCACGCTGATCAGCGATAAGGAAACAGCAAGCGTCTTTAAAGCGGTAGCGGCCAAGGACGGCATTACGGCTATCAAAATAAAATCATCACGCATGCTGATGGCCTACGGCTTCCTGCGCAAAGTGTTTGAGATCTTCGAGCAGTATAAAACACCCATCGACATGATCTCCACCTCTGAGGTAGCCGTTTCCCTGACAATCGATTACACCAATCACCTGGAAGAAATACTGACCGAGCTGACCAAATTCGGCAGCGTGGAGGTAGATAAAAACCAGACCATCGTTTGTATTGTCGGGCACCGCATCGGCAATCAGGCCGGGGTGCTGGATAAAATTTTTTCCAGCCTGCGGGAGATACCCATCAGGATGGTTTCGGTAGGAGGAAGCTACAACAACATTTCCGTGCTGGTCGACACCCGCTATAAGGATCAAACGCTGACAGCATTAAACGAGGGTATTTTTCATCTGGCATAAACCGGGTTAACCCGACTGAATCATCCATTGGAGTGATAGTTCGCGGCAAGACTTCAGCCGCGAGCCATCCGGTTAAAGGAGTATGGCCATCGGCTCTTGCCCATTAATCACAATTTAATTTGGTGAAACTGCGGGCAAACTGTAATATTATCGCCCACAGACTAAACCAAACAGCTTAATGGAACTGGCTATCGTCCTGATCTTCATCATTGGCTACCTGGCCATCGCACTGGAACATCCCATCAAAATCAATAAAACGGCCTCGGCACTGGTCACGGGCGTGCTTTGCTGGACGTTATTCATGGTGGCCGACTCTCCGCCAACGTTGCTTGACAGTTCCCATTACAAACATTTTATCGATGAACTTCAGCGCAATGTGGCTGACTTCAGCCTCCTGTCAACGACTCAAATTCACCGCGAATATGTGATCGATCAGTTAGGTCACCACCTCAATGAAATTGCGCAGATTCTTTTCTTCCTGATGGGCGCCATGACCATCGTGGAATTAATTGATGCCCACCAAGGATTTAAATTCATAACTGACCGCATTCGCACCAAAAGCCCGAAAAAACTATTGTGGATCGTTTGTGGAGTAGCCTTCCTTCTCTCTGCCATTCTGGATAACCTGACCACCACCATTGTGATGGTTTCCCTCATCCGAAAACTTATTCCTAACAAGGAGATGCGTTTATTCTTTGCCGGGATGATTGTGGTGGCTGCTAACGCTGGTGGTGCCTGGTCCCCGATTGGGGACGTTACCACCACCATGTTGTGGATAGGCGGGCAGATCACTGCGGTTAATATTGTTAAGACTCTCATTCTACCCAGCATTGTCTGTGCGGTGATTCCGTTGATTTACCTCAACTTTAAACTGAAGGGCGATTTGGGTTTGCCGGAAAAAAAGGAGTCTGACAAAGAACAGGCCTCCCAAGGTAACGGCATGCTGATGCTGATTGTAGGTGTTGCTGCATTGATATCCGTACCGATCTTCAAAACCGTTACGCACCTTCCTCCCTATCTGGGCATGATGCTTGGCCTCGGAGTACTCTGGGTGGTATCTGAACTGATTAATCCGGATATGGATGAAGCCGAGCGCAAGCACTTCACCGCTGCGCATGCCCTAACCCGCATCGATATGCCCAGCGTATTGTTTTTCCTTGGTATTCTGCTGGCTGTAGGTTCGCTCGAAGCCATGGGCACCCTTCATAACTTTGCCGAATACCTGGCGCATACGCTTGGTGATAACCGCATCATCATTACCCTCATCGGTATTCTTTCTTCGATTGTTGATAACGTACCGTTGGTAGCCGCCAGCATGGGTATGTACGACATGAAGATTTACCCGGCTGATCACATGATCTGGGAATACCTCGCTTACTGTGCCGGTACCGGAGGCAGTATGCTGATTATCGGTTCAGCGGCTGGCGTTGCCGCCATGGGTATGGAAAAGATTGAATTTATCTGGTACCTGAAGCGCATCTCATTGCTTGCCTTGATGGGTTACTTTGCCGGTGCTGCCGTATACCTGCTGACGTACCCGTTCTTTGCCGTTCATTAAGTGCAGTAAAGCCTGGCTCTCAGTTTTAAAACTAATGTCAGTTGAAGTCCATCCGCGAAAGCGAATGAATCAGAGCAATTGACGCAAAGCGATTTCGAGCGAAGTCTGTGCGAGGCGCATTTTGGCCTGGCTTACCTGATGTGTTTTTGTCAAAGCGATTCGTATGGTTTCGGATATATCCTGAAAGATTGGCTTGTCGTCCATAGCTACCTCACGCTCCATGAAATGTGCAAATACGCGGGCCATGCCGCAGTTGGCGATGAAATCTGGAATGACAGACAAATGTTCATCTGCATAAACCCCGGTGGCGCCCAGAAAAATTTCAGGATCATTAAACGGTACGTTGGCACCGCAGGAGATAACCTCCACCCCGGCACCCAACATCTGATCTACCTCCTGCCGGGTGATCAGGCGTGAAGCAGCAGCGGGTATAAAAATCTCGCAGGGATAATCCCATAGTTTGTCATGAAGTTCATGGTAGGAAATCAATTGCGGGGATACCAGTTTGTTCTGTTTCCGGTTAACCACCAGGGATTTAATTTCTTCGAAACTAAAACCTTCCGGATTGATGACTCCACCTTCGGCTGAGATGATTCCGGTGATGCGTGCACCGGCCTGGGCCAGGTAGTAGCCTGCTGCAGCGCCAACATTTCCCCAGCCTTGAATAACAGCCCGCTTGCCGGCAATAGATCCACCCCACAAGGCATAAAAGTGTTTTACCGATTCGGAAACGCCATAACCGGTGCACATATCGGCCACGGTATATTTTTTCAATAGAGAAGGTGTGTACTGTTCATCTTCAATGACCTTGCTGACGCCCTGCCGAAGCTGGCCGATGCGGTTTACCTTCTGCGCTTCGGTGGGTTTGTAGTGCCCGGTAAAAACGCCTTCCTGCGGATGCCATATACCGACTTCTTCGGTGACGGGAATCACTTCGAGGGTCTCATTAATATTCAGATCGCCACCGGTGCCGTAATAGTATTTCAACAACGGCATCACTGCGGCATACCAGCGTTTCAAGACACCGGTTTTTCGCGGATCAGTCGGGTCGAAGTTAATGCCTGATTTTGCGCCACCGATCGGTGGGCCGGAGACCGTGAATTTCACTTCCATGGTCTTGGCCAGCGACTCCACCTCGCGCTTGTCGAGGCCCAGCCGCATGCGGGTACCTCCACCGGCAGCACCGCCCCGCAGCGAATTGATCACCACCCAGCCTTCAGCCTCCGTTTCACTGTCTTTCCACTCAAAAACGATTTCAGGACGTTTCTTTTCAAATTGATCAAGCAGGGTGCGCATCGTTAAAAAATTCAGGCGGCAAAGATGGACAACTAGACGAAACCAACCAACACACCGCTGCTGCAGTCACGGCTGGCACCGGTAACACTGGCCAGACAATTGACTTCTTGCCGTACACGCCTCACGCCAAGAAAGGCAAAGACCAGTGCCTCTTTAAATTTGATGATGGATTCATCCGGAAGGATCAGATCTACCCCATTACCGGCATGCTCCATCATCCGGTAAAGCAGCCAGGTGTTGAAGGCACCGCCACCGGTGCAAAGCACAGTAATAGGCTTTTTGCCGGCAGGGGGCAACGCATGAACAAATTCCGCAGCGACAGATTCGGTGAAGGTATACAGCCGGTTGGACAGTGTAATGCGTTCATCATCCAGCAATGGCTTCAGCTGCTTTTCAAATAATTCACGCCCCATGGAAGGGCGCTTTTTTCGCAGTCGGGTATAGACCTTGTTGAGTTGTTTCTTCATGCCTGCATCAAGTTGACCATCGGAAGCCATCATGCCACCGGCATCCATGGTCTTGCCCGCTTTGGCCGCGAGATAGTTCAGGCCCATATTGGCAAAACAGAAATCGTAAGCGATTCGCTTATCTTGGCTGACGTACGACAAATTTGCAATTCCGCCAATGTTCAGGCAGACATCGTAATCTGAAAAAAGAAAGTGATCTCCTACCGGCACCAGCGGGGCTCCTTCACCACCCAGCATCACATCCAGGCTTCTGAAATCATACACTACCGGTAGGCTACTGGCAGCATGAAGAGCATTACCGTCTCCCAGCTGAAACGTAAAACCATGAGCAGGCTGATGAAAAATAGTGTGACCGTGAGAAGCAATAAAGTCAACATCTTTGATGGCATGCTTACGAATAAATTTTTGACATTCACGTCCTAGCAAGGCACCGTATTCCGCATGCAGTTTCAGTAAGCCTTCATTGGAAAGATTTGATGCTTCCGAAAGCTTGTCCAGCCATCCTGGTGTGTATTTGATGGTAACTGCATATTCAATTTCAAACAACCATTTATTGCTTCGGTAAGTAAACGAACAACAGGCAAGATCAAGTCCGTCCATCGAAGTTCCCGACATCAGCCCGATAACACGATAATGATTTCTATACGGCATAGTTTCAAGAAGAAATTAGCATGCAGTGTTTACGAATTCTATGGCTTTCATATACGGAATCAACTGGCACTGTGAACAAATCCGCTGATACAAATAAAACCTAATTAACGTTAGCCTAAGTTAAATATAGGATCAAATGCCCTCCTGATGCAGGATATCGTCAAATCATTACCTATCGGGAATTAAATTCTTAGCGGCATTTCCCGATATGTACACTTCTGACACAAGGATGCCTTTGAAAACCAAAGTAAAGCCCGCATATTTGCGGGCTTTAGGGATACTGAACGTTTATCATTCGGGGTATTTTCGCATGTCGCGCTTCTGCAAGTCGTTTGTTCTGATTTTTTTCACCATCGTTAGCTACCAGGTTTTCGGCCAGGCTGCACGATCACCCTTCTCCAGTTTTGCATTGGGCGAGCCTTACGGCAATGCGTTGATTCAAAATAAGGGTATGGGCGGAATTGGTGTAAGTCAGCCGCAATACTGGTATGTCAATAATCAAAACCCGGCTTTACTGGTATTTAACTACTATACTGTCTTTCAGGCAGGCATTATTGTTGAGTCGCGCACTGTTCAGGGGGACACCACCAACGTTCGCAGTGTAAACGGAAACCTGAATTACCTGGTAACCGCTATTCCGGTTAAGCCGGGTAAATGGACTTCCTCCATTGGGCTGATGCCGTTTACCAACAAAAATTACAGGCTTGAGTACACCGATGTGGTTCAGAACACCAATCCGCAGGATACTGTAGCCATTGTAGAACAGGGCAGTGGCGGTATAGCGCAGTTCTACTGGTCGAACGGAGTTCGCCTCCACGACAACTGGAGTGTGGGGCTCAAGGCAGCTTACCTGTTTGGTTCAGTTAAAGATGACTACTCCAATACACTATTTACTGTACGGCAACCAATTCTTTATACCATTTCGGTTAATGAGCAGTATTATGTGAGAGACTTTCAGTTTACAGGTGGGCTTTCCTTCAGCCAGGATTCTATAGGCAAAAAGAATGATTACCGGATCAGTGCCGGTCTTACCTATGCTTTTGGTACCAACCTGCGCACGCAGCGCTCAACGTTGATTGAACGGAGAACACAGGGAACAACCCCCATAGCGGTAGATACCCTGGTGAAAACAACTGGGACTGTAACATTGCCGACATCCTGGGTTTTTGGATTATCCTTTTCCAAATTGACCAACTGGTCGGCCGGGGTAGAGTTTGCTTACCAGAACTGGTCTGAATTCCGCGGAATCAGCGAAGAACGCAACCAAAACCTGAGTGAATCCTGGAGAATCAGCGCAGGTGGTGAGTTTGTTCCTGATCAATATTCCGATAAAGTTTACAAGCGTATTACGTATCGTGCCGGCCTTAATTACCAACTTTCTCCTTTTTTGGTAAACAATAACGAACTGCGCGATTTTGGCATTAATTTTGGCTTATCCATCCCAGCTGGCCGTTCAAGCATCGATTTGGCCTTTAGCACAGGCAAAATGGGTGATAGGTCAAAAAACGTTTTAGAGGAGACCTACTTCAAAGTTTACTTTGGTGTCACCTTTAACGACCAGTGGTTTATACGAAGAAAGTTTGATTAAGAAAAACCTAAAAAATCATGAGAAAAGTTGTTTTACCTGGTGCCCTTCTTCTTCTGTTGTTAAGCCAAACAATGGTGTGGGCTCAATGCAGGGAATGGAAATGGCCAGCCGATCCGGAACAAAAAGCCAAGGCGGAAGAAAAAGTCTCCCTGTATGATGACTACAGGAAAAACGGTGAATTTGCCAAAGCAAAACCTCCGCTGGACTGGTTGCTGAAAAACACACCCGATCTGAACACCAGCATCTACATTAATGGTGCTGAAATCTATGATAAACTAGCTGGTGCCGAGAAGGATGCTGCAAGAAAAAACATACTCGTTGACTCCCTTCTTCTTATTCATGACCTGCGCATCAAATATTGTGGTGAAGAAGCCAGTGTTACCAACCGTAAAGCATTGATGGCCGTGAAATACTGGGCCAATGAAAATGGTAAGGAAGCTTACACGCTTGGTTTGCTCGATCAGGCTTTCAAACTCAGTGGCAACAACATTTTGGATGGCACCATCATCCCCTACATGCAATCCCTTCGTATCAACAAACTCAAGCTCAAAAATCTGACTGATGAGCAGGTATTGGAGCGCTATGATATGGTAGTGGGTGTTTTGGATGCTAAGATCAAAGTAGCTTCCAGCCAGGGTAAGCAGGATATGGTAACCCGCTACCGTGGTTGGAAAGATGAAACGGACAAGATCCTGATTGGTATGGTTAAAATTGATTGCGAATTCGTGCGCAAAAACCTTGGCCCTAAATTCAAACAAAACCCCGCTGACATTGCGCTGGCAAAGAGAATATTTGTCTTCATGCTGCAAGACAAGTGTACCGATGACCCGCTGTGGCTCGAAGCGGCAGAGGCCGTTGCTAAAGTTGAAGAAGACTATGGTCTCGAGAAAAACCTGGCCATCCGTTACGTAGCCATGGAAAATTACGGTAAGGCAGATGAACACTTCAAAAAAGCGCTAAGTCTTGCACCGACCAACTCGGATAAAGCGGACATCCTGATCTACCAAGGCGCTATTGAAGCCAAGCGTGGATCGAAAGTAAATGCCCGTGAAATTTTCAGGCAGGCACTAGCCGCTGATGGTTCTAAGAGAGAAGCCTACGAAAAAATCGGAGACTTGTATTACCAGTCTACTGAATGCAAGAAATTTGAAAACCAGGCCGATGACCGTTTGATGTTCCTGGCCGCTTACGACATGTACCAGCGTGCTGGTGAAAATAAAAAGATGGCCATCGCCAAAGACCAGTTCCCGTCAAAAGAAGAAATATTCCTGGTGAACTATACGGTTGGCCAATCGATAAAAGTTGGCTGCTGGATCAACGAAACAACAACGATTCGAACAAGAGACTAATTTTTCTGATCAAACAAAAAAGGCCATAGCATCCTATGGCCTTTTTCATTTACATGAAATTAATTCTTCCAATACTGTTAATCCTTGCCCTTATTGCAGGCTGTACCAAGAATGAACTCACACAGCCGCTGGAATATACCGGCCCACAGAGCGAGGGGGAGCAGGTGGAGTTACATTACAGCGAAGACCAGATCGTGCGCGTCCGGTTGCTGGCCGACCTGATTTACGAATTCACCAATGGCGACCGGGAGTTTCCGAAAGGGCTGTATCTTGAATTCTTTGACGAAACAGGTAAGCTGGAATCTACCCTGCGAGCCAACCATGCCTATTACTACAAAAAAGAAGATCAATGGAAAGCGGTAGGCAAAGTGGAAGTCGTAAACCTCGCCATTGGCGACGAACGGGG
>JALOMI010000125.1 GCA_025455465.1 Cyclobacteriaceae bacterium
TCAAAACGATGCCCTTCAAGGCAAAATTCCAGTAACCTTTCATGCGAAATCTGATCCCGCATCTGCTGCTGATTCATACCAGGACGCACGGTTGCCAGGTCAGGTAAATTTACCCTTGAGCGAACCCGCTGTATCAGGGGATATGCCTCGGCAGTCCGCCCCATTTCATTCAGGCATTCAGCATACATAAGAAGAATATCTGAATACCTTAACAACCGCTCATTAATACCAGACCTCCAGTCAAATTCATCGGCCTTTGTTTCATCATTCTGATACTTCCTGCAGAAAAGCTCCTAGCGTTTTATCCGGTTTTTCCGGATCATCAACATATTCCTTGATTGCGTTCAGCAACTCCTGAACGTTCTCATAACGGCCGATGCCTTCTGCTGTTTTGTCTTCATATAATTCACGCAGCATGCCCGAGCCCTTGGCAATTTCAAAGGCAGCTTCGTAAGCATCTTTGCGCTGCACTTCCAGTTGAAAGCGGCTGATCATCGTGGCAAAATCACTGATTCTTCCCGCGGTGCGATCGCCTAAGAAGCTTTGTGCATTTTGCAGTACATCCCAGATCGAAATAGCATGATCGTTGGCGGCCACCACAATCTTATCTACGGTGGTGTCACCGATGCCACGCTTGGGCAGGTTGATGATTCTTCGGAACGAAGCTTCATCGTTGGTGTTCAAAGTAAATCGTAAATAAGCGAGCAGGTCTTTGATCTCTTTGCGTTGATAGAAGGACAAGCCGCCCACTACTTTATACTTGATGTTATTCCTGCGCAAGGCTTCTTCAATAGCCCGCGATTGGCTGTTGGTACGGTATAACACTGCGAAGTCACTGAACTTCAGTTGGTGCTGCATCTTTTCTTCAAAGATGGAAGTGGCAACCAGCCGTCCTTCTTCATTATCGGAAACTGCTTTAATCAGTTCCACCAGGTTGCCTTCTTCATTCATCGTCCAGATGTTTTTCGGCAACTGGGCACGGTTTTTCCGGATCACCGAATTGGCTGCTTCTACGATGGTTTGCGTGGAGCGGTAGTTCTGCTCAAGTTTAAATATTTTCAGATCGGGATAATCTCGTTCAAAGTTGAGTATGTTAGAGATGTCTGCTCCGCGGAAGGCATAAATGCTCTGGGCATCATCGCCCACCACACAGATATTTTCGCGCATGGAGCACAGCTTTCGGATGATGAAGTACTGGCACAGGTTGGTATCCTGAAACTCATCCACCAGCACGTAATGGATGCGATGCTGGTATTTGTTGAGCACGTCCAGGTGTTCCTGAAAAAGTTTGTCGGTGTTGAACAATAGGTCATCGAAGTCCATCGCACCGGCTTTAAAACAGCGCAGTGCGTAGGCGCGGTAAATGTTGCCCATTTCCGGGCGCATATTGGCTGCATCATCACCGATCAGTTCCGGTGAGGCCAGGTATTGCTGCCAGCTGATCAGACGGTTTTTCGCTGCGGAGATACGGTTGTAGACTACGTTTGGTTTGTATACCGCTTCATCAAGGCCCAGTTCCTTAACAATGGTTCTGAGCAGCGATTTGGAATCATCTGTATCGTAGATGGTAAAGTTGGAGGGGTAGCCCAGCAGGGTTGCTTCGGCACGAAGGATGCGGGCGAATACGGAGTGGAACGTTCCCATCCAGAGGTTGCGCGCATCGTATCCAACCACGTGTTCAATACGCTCGCGCATTTCTTTGGCAGCCTTGTTGGTGAAGGTCAGCGCCATGATGTTGAACGGGTCTATAGCTTTAGCCCGAATCAGGTGGGCGATTCGGTAGGTGAGCACCCGTGTTTTACCGGAGCCGGCACCGGCAATAATCATGGTGGGACCTTCGGTGTTGATTACGCCCTCCCGCTGCGCTTCATTCAGTTGCTCCAGGTAATCCATATAGCGGGGCAAATTACCAACAAAAAAGGAATGGTTACATTTGCCCGATTCAATATATGTTTTCATGATTCAAATTGGTGATGTTCTCGTTTCGGATGATATCCGCGAAAAGGAATTTGTGTGCAACCTGGAGAAATGCAAAGGTGCCTGCTGCGTGGAGGGCGACTATGGTGCACCGCTGGAAGAAGATGAACTCGAAATCCTGAGAAAAATCTATCCGAAGGTTAAACCATATCTTTCACCGGAGGGGATAAAAGCTATTGAAGAACAGGGAACTCATGTTTTAGATGGTGATGGTGATCTGTCTACGCCAACGGTTGGTGGACGGGAGTGTGCTTACGCGATTTATGATCAGCAAGGTGTGTTGAAGTGCGGCATTGAGGAGGCGTACAACGATGGCAAAATAACGTGGAAGAAACCTATCTCGTGTCACCTTTACCCGATCCGGATCAGCAAGAAGAAAAACTTTGAAGCTGTAAACTACCACAAGTGGAGCATCTGCTCCCCGGCCTGCGCACTGGGTAAAGAATTACAAGTGCCTTTATACAAATTTTTAAAAGATCCTCTGGTAAGGAAATATGGACAAGCCTGGTACGATGAACTGGTGGCTGTTATCGAAGCACTGGAAAATGAAAAAGCCCGGAGATGACCGGGCTTTAACGTTTGTTTCAGTCTACTCGGTTATTTCAGGTCGTTAAAATCAAAGGATGTTTCCAAAAACTTGGTGGTGAATTTACCCGAACGGAAGGTTGGGTTATCCATCAGTTTAATGTGGAACGGTATTGTTGTCTTAATGCCTTCAATGACAAATTCCTGCAGTGCCCGCTTCATCCGGGTAATCACTTCATCGCGTGACTGACCGCTGACAATCAGTTTGGCAATCATTGAATCATAGTTTGGCGGAATGGTATAACCGGCATAAACATGGCTATCGACACGAACACCGTGACCGCCTGGCAAATGGAGGTTGGTGATTTTACCCGGTGAAGGACGAAATCCGTTAACTGGATCTTCAGCATTGATACGGCATTCCATGGCGAACAGGTTCGGGAAGTAATTCCTTCCTGAAATAGGCACACCGGCTGCTACTTTTATCTGCTCTTTAATGAGATCGTAATCAGTAACTTCTTCGGTGATCGGATGTTCCACCTGGATACGGGTGTTCATTTCCATGAAATAGAATTTACCGTATTTATCAACCAGGAATTCAATCGTTCCGGCACCTTCGTAATTGATGGCTTGCGCGCCTTTGATGGCCGCTTCGCCCATTTCTTCACGGAGTTCCTGGCTCACAATCGGTGAAGGTGTTTCTTCGACCAGTTTCTGATGCCTGCGCTGAATGGAACAATCACGCTCCGACAAGTGGCATACTTTGCCATATTGATCACCAATTATCTGTATTTCGATGTGCCGCGGTTCTTCAATAAATTTTTCAAGGTATAGGCCATCGTTTCCAAATGCAGCACCGGATTCACGTTTGGCGTCATCCCAAGCTTTTTGGAATTCGCTTTCATTGTTGATGATGCGCATTCCCTTGCCGCCACCACCTGCGGTAGCCTTAATGATCACCGGATAGCCAATTTCTTTTGATAGGCCAATACCTTCCTCTATGGAATTCAACAATCCTTCAGAACCGGGGATAGTCGGCACACCGGCTTTCTTCATGGTGTCTTTGGCGGTAGACTTATCGCCCATTGCGTCAATCATCGCTGGAGTGGGGCCAATGAATTTGATGCCGTATTCATGGCATATGGCTGAGAACTCCGAGCGCTCAGACAAGAAACCGTATCCTGGGTGAATGGCATCCGCACCAGTTATTTCGGCTGCAGAGATAATTCGTGGAATATTCAGGTACGAATCTTTGCTGGGTGCATCGCCAATGCACACCGCTTCATCAGCAAAACGCACATGAAGGCTGTTGCGATCGGCCGTGGAATAAACGGCAACGGTTTTAATGCCCATTTCCTTGCAGGTGCGGATTACACGCAGTGCAATTTCACCGCGATTCGCTATGAGTATTTTTTTAAACATAGGTTGGTTCGATGTTTTACATTAAGAAACAGAATAAACAGCATGCCCAAGGCTGCCTTCTGATTCAGATTCGCTGCCGCGGGTTTCCCGTTAATCGGGTTCAACCACAAACAACACCTGATCATATTCTACCGGTGTGGCGTTTTCAGCAAGGACTTTTACGATGGTACCTGAATATTCTGATTCGATTTCGTTGAAGAGTTTCATCGCTTCAATGATACACAACGTCTGACCCTTTGAAACCTTGTCACCCACCGATACAAACACAGGTGAATCCGGGTTGGCTGAGCGGTAAAATGTACCGATCATGGGAGATTTGATATCAATCGTCTTCTTGCCACTGCCGGTTTCGGCTGCTGCCGGTTTCGGTGTTGCGGCTGTCGGTGCCGGTGCCGGTGCGGTTAATGCCGGGGCAGGGGCCGGAGCAGCAATAGGCTGTGCCATTACCGGTGTAGCCGACTTGATGACTTTTTGATCGGGCTCACGTTTTACATGAAGTTTTAATTCCTTTGTTTCAATGTTCACTTCATTGAGACCGGTAGTAGCGATAAATTCGATGAGATCGCGTATCTCTGATGTTTTCATAGCAGATGAGGTTGAGGATTGGCTGGCTGACGGTGCAAATTCCTTTGTTCCGTTTGCCGATGATTTAGTGAGTTTGGTTTTACCCATAATTATTGTTTTACACGTTCTACGTAGTCACCGGTACGGGTATCAATTTTCACCGTATCGCCCGTATTGATGAATAAAGGTACTCGTATTTCGGTGCCATTTTCAAGCGTGGCCGGTTTTAATGTACGGGTGGCGGTATCTCCCTGAAGACCGGGTTCGGTATACTGAATGGTCATGATGACATGTGAAGGTGCTTCAGCTGTAATGGGTGTAGTGCCGTTTTCAAATGCGATAAGAATGGTAACGCCTTCCTTGATGTAGTTTACGGCTTCACCCAGCAATGCTTTGTCGAGATAGATCTGATCAAAGGTTTCATTGTCCATGCAAACCAGACTTGCTCCGTCATCATAGAGGTACTGATATTCTTTAGTCTCTACACGCAGCAGTTCTACTTCATCACCGGGACGAAAACGGTTCTCGGCAATTTTACCGTTGCGGATATTCCTCATTTTAACCTGGTAGAAGGCACGGAGGTTACCGGGTGTGCGGTGCTGCAGTTCTTCTACCTGCAAAATTTCACCGTTATACCGAATGTAGTTGCCTCTGCTCAGATCTGAAATTGTTGCCATAAAAAAGTAAGTATTTGGTTTATAAATCAGGTTTTACAATGATTATTGGGTGTTATATGCCCATTTTACCCACACCGATCCCCAGGTAAATCCACCTCCGAAGGCGGCCAAAATGAGGTTATCTCCTTTTTTGAGTTGCTTTTCATAATCCCAAAGCAATAAAGGAATGGTGCCGGCTGTGGTGTTGCCATATTTTTCGATGTTCATCATCACCCGGTCTTCGGTAATGCCCATGCGGTTGGCTGTTGCGTCAATAATGCGCTTGTTTGCCTGGTGGGGTACCAGCCACGTAATATCCTCTCCTTTGAGATTGTTGCGTTCCATGATTTTGGCGGAAATGTCAGCCATATTAGTCACCGCAAATTTGAAAACTGCAGAACCTTCCTGAAAGACAAAATGCTGATTAGCGGTTACTGATTCGATGGAGGCAGGGATGCGGCTGCCACCGGCTTTCATATGAAGATAGGCAGCACCCGAGCCATCACTGCGGTGGATGGAATCCATGATGCCAATTTCTTCTGTTGTTGACTCCAGTAGTACAGCACCTGCGCCATCACCAAAAATGATGCACGTAGTGCGGTCTTTGTAGTTGATGATGGAAGACATCTTGTCTCCACCCACTACGATAACTTTTTTATGCGTTCCGGATTCAATGAACTTGGCACCGGTAGTCAATGCGTAGATAAAACCTGAGCAGGCTGCGCTGATGTCATAACTAAAAGCATTGACAGCACCTACCTGCTCAGCAATCAGATTGGCCGTTGCCGGGAAGGGCATATCCGGAGTTACTGTAGCGCAAATGATCAGGTCAATTTCAGCCGGATCGATTTTAGTTTTATCGATGATTTGCTGAACGGCTTTAGCACCCATATACGAAGTGCCCAGTCCTTCGCCTTTCAGGATCCTCCGCTCTTTGATTCCGGTACGCGAGGTGATCCACTCATCGTTGGTGTCCACCATCGTTTCGAGTTCTTTGTTGGTCAGGATGTAATCGGGTACGTAACCTCCTACACCGGTAATTGCTGCGTGAATTCTGGTCATGGTTTGATTGCTGTGGCGATAAAATTGCCCATCAGATAAAAAAGAAAAAGCCCGACTTGCATCGAGCACAATGGAGTACGGCCGGAAACACCTGCTTTATTGTCAACCGGCTGAGGCAGGTTCAACTCGGATTGATCATAAAGCTGTGCTTGCATTAAGCCAGAACTTCGGTTTCCATCACCACTTTACCGTTGTAGTAAAGTTTGCCTTCATGCCAATAAGCACGGTGGGGCAGATGATGTTCTCCGGTTGTCGGGCACACTACGAGTTCTTTCGCAACCGCTTTATAATGCGTTCTTCTTTTATCTCTGCGTGTCTTCGAGGTTTTACGTTTCGGATTCGGCATAACTATTTAGTTTTTATTCAGTTTCTTCAAAATTTCCCAGCGCGGATCGGTTTCTTCAGGGGCAGCCGTATCACCGGATGTATACATAATACCTTCCTGCTCTTGTTCCTGAAATTTCGGATGCAGTTTTTTCATCGGTATGGCTAGACCGATGAACTCATACATCAGCTGGCCCAGCTCAAGCTGTTCGGTATGGTGGGTGATGATGTACACCTCTTCCGAAATTTCCTTCTCTTCCTGTCCGTATTTAAAGATAATCCGCTGTTCAGTGGACAATGGATAATCAAACAGTTCCAGGCTGCGATCGCACGTAAGCTTGACAGTGCCTTCAATATAAAAATATGCCTCGATCAACGTTTCGCGCTTATCCAAGGTCACCTTCGCATGAAGGCTTCCTTCCGCGACCAGATCTGTTCCGTATTTCCCGAAAAACTCCTTTCCGAGATCGAATTCAAAATGGTGCAGGGTGTTGCTTAACCCTTGAATATTAATACGATACGCTTCCAACGAGCTCCCCGACCGGGCTTTTAAAAATTAGTCGGCAAATTTAGGAGAATAAATCAGATTAAAAAAAGTCGCTTTCAGCCTCCGAAACCGGATTTGGTGAAGTTTTCAAGCACATTGGCCTTCAGTCCGGTGGAGGGCATGGTTCCATAATGTTCCACAAAGAAATCAATCGCTTCAGCCCCAAAACCCAGTTTGGGGGCAATTTTCTTACAAAAATCAATTTCGCTTTGGAAGATGTGGCGGTCAGCAAAAATCAATTCAATGGTCAGGTAGAGGTAGTCGTACCGTTCTTCGATTGTCATTTTCTCCGGGGTGGAAATCGGATCAGGCTGCCGAATCAAATTCGCTACCTGCTCACCCGGCAGGTGGCGTTCTTCTGCGATGCGAATGATTAGATCCCGTTCAGCCCTTGCGAAATGCTTATCGGCTTCAGCCAGGTGAATCAGTATGTTGATAAGTTCACGAGTGGCATTCACAAGGTGACAGGGTAGAACGGAAATAAAACGCTAAGGAGTTTCTATTGTTCTCTAATTGCCTTATCAGACAACCTTGGCTTCCTGTTGAGCCATCAGACGCATGTTGGCAATATCGATCGCTGAAAATAGTGCCTGCCTCATAGAACCTTCATTGGCCTGATTTTTACCGGCTATGGCGTACGCGGTGCCATGATCGGGTGATGTACGGATGATGGGCAAGCCTGCTGTGAAATTTACACCGGTTTCAAAGGCAACTAATTTAAATGGTATCAGCCCCTGATCATGATACATGGCAAGAATACCATCAAACCGGGTATGGTTGCCGGTAGCAAAAAAACCGTCAGCCGGGAATGGACCGAAGATCAGTTTTCCTTTGTTCTTCCATTCATTAATTATCGGCTTGAGAATGCTGTCGTCTTCCGTACCGATAAGGCCGTTGTCTCCGGCATGCGGGTTAAGGCTCAGTACAGCAATACGCGGCTTGGTTATTCCGAAATCTTTGCGCAGCGTTTGTTCAAATATTTTCATTTTACTTTCCACACGGGCAGGTGTGATGGCATCAGCAACCGAACGCAGAGGCATGTGCTCGGTCACTAATCCAATGCGCAACGTTTCGCTGATCATCAGCATCAGGTAATCCTTTGCTCCGAAAGCATCGGCAAAATATTCCGTATGGCCGGCATAGGGAAAGTCATTGCTGTGAATAGTTTTTTTATCGATCGGTGCCGTAACCAGGGCATCGATCAAACCTTCTTTCAGGTCTTGTGAAGCCTGCCGTAAGGCCAGGAAGGCTGCTCGTCCGGCTTCCACAGAAGGTTTTCCTGGTGTTATTTCAATAACATCCTCCCAGCAATTCACCACATTCACTGTTTTAGGTGTGTATTGGCCACGGCTTTTGGTATGCCCGTAGTTGAATTCTTCTACCTGCATCAGCTTCTTGTAATACGATAATACCCGCGTTGATCCATAGATAACGGGTGTTACCAGGTTGACGATTCGGTTGTCCAGTAGGGATTTGATAATCACTTCAGGGCCGATACCATTCAAATCACCCAGTGTGATACCGATGCGGAGTTTATTCGCTTGCTGACTCATAGTTTCATGTTCCATTTGCTAGTTATGAAATATTGCCGTGGCATAAAAGTGATGTTATCCGGAGGTTAATTCTTCAGGGACAGGCTGATTGCTGCGGAGGGTTCGTACCTTTGTTTTATGCAATCATCATCATCTGTTCGTCATGTCAGGCCAAAAAAATCGCTGGGGCAGCATTTCCTTCACGACAAAGGAATTGCCCGAAAGATTGTTGAAGCCTTGCAGGCCGATGCCGGCACCGATGTGCTGGAAATTGGCCCGGGTACAGGGGTGCTTACAGATATGCTATTGCAACGCAGTTACCATAGGTTAAAAGTTGTGGAGATAGACCGTGATTCGGTGGCTTACCTCCGTGAGCATTACCCTTCATTGGAAGTACTTGAAGGAGATTTCCTGGAAATTATAAGGACAGAAGCCGAAGCTTTAAACAAAAAGATGAAAAGGGAGGTATGTGTGATATGTGGTTTCGTTCTGGACGTAAAGGAAATTCTGGGTCAGTCGGACCTGGTAATCGGAGTGGGCCGGGTTGCTCTTGAAGCTATGGCATGCGGAGTACCGGTTCTATCAATGAACCGACAGAGAATGGGATCAATTATTTCCACCGCGAATTATTCTGCTTATAAGCTGACTAATTTTGTTGCACC
>JALOMI010000126.1 GCA_025455465.1 Cyclobacteriaceae bacterium
CGGGTAGCGATGATAGGGTGAAGGGTAGGGATTCTCATTGGCATCCAGGTAAATATCAGCAGCGCCCTTGAACTCATCCCGTGCCGTAGAATAGGGTTTCAGGTTGCTGATGTTGGGGCGTATCAGTTTATCGATGTCACTCATACAGGCTGCGGATTTTGTTTCAGGTATTCGAGACGTATGCTCACGGCTGCCCGGTGTGCCTCCAGCAATTCGGCTTCTGCCATGGTCTCTACTACCGGACCGAGTTTTTTCAACCCGTCACCGGATATTTTCTGGTAAGTAATGTATCGCAGAAAGCTTTCGGTGGATACTCCGCCATAAGCTTTGGCATAACCGTTAGTTGGCAGGGTGTGGTTGGTGCCGGAAGCATAATCACCGGCTGACTCGGGTGAGAAATTACCGATGAAGATGGAACCTGCATTGAGGATTTGTTCTGCTTTTTCCTCCGCATGATTTACCGAAATGATCAGGTGTTCCGGTGCATATTCATTAATAAAGTCAAGCGCATCGTTCTCATTGGTTAGCACGACAATCCGGCTGTGTTGCAGGGCCTGCTGTGCCAGTTCTTTTCGGGGCAAGCGGTTAAGTTGGGCAGTCAGTTTGCCTTGAATTTCACTGATCAGTTTTTCATTCGAAAGCACCAGTATAACCTGGCTGTCGGCACCGTGTTCGGCCTGCGATAACAGGTCAGCGGCCACAAAAGAAGGAATGGCAGTTTCATCAGCCCAGACAAGTACTTCAGAGGGACCTGCCGGTAAATCGATAGCTACACCTTCCTGGCTCACGAGCTGTTTGGCTTTGGTAACGTATTGATTGCCCGGTCCGAAAATTTTAGAGACACGCGGTATGCTTTCTGTTCCGTACGCCATGGCCCCGATGGCCTGTGCGCCTCCGGCTTTGCAGATACGAGTAACACCGGTCAGTGAAGCCGCATAGAGTATGGCAGGATGAATGTTGCCTTGCGCATCGGGTGGTGAACAGAGAATGATCTCCTTGCAGCCGGCAACGCGCGCAGGAACCGCTAACATCAGTACAGTTGAAAAAAGCGGTGCTGTTCCTCCGGGAATGTAGATGCCGACACGTTCAACGGGTACACCTTTTCTCCAGCAATAAACACCGGGCATGGTTTCAATGTGTTCTGCCTGCCGCAGCTGAGCACGGTGAAATTTTTCGATATTATCGGCTGCCTGTCGGATGGCTTCTTGTAATGCGACAGGCACCCGGGCAATACCTTGCTGTAATTCACTTTCACTGACTACCAATGATGTGATGGTTGCCTTATCGTATTGTGAGGCCATTTCTAACAGGGCCTGATCTCCCGAATGCTTTACCCGGTTGAAAATATTTTTGACCGTGCTTTCCAAATAACCGAGTTCCAGCTCCGGTCGCTGAATTAGTTTAGCCCACTCGCTACGGGCAGGGTTGATAAACAGTTGCATGTGCTGCGATAATTAAAGAATCATTTTTTCAATAGGTATAACCAGGATGCCCTGCGCGCCAAGGGCTTTCATTTGGTCGATTTTATCCCAGAAGTCATTTTCATCGACTACAGAATGTAATGAACTCCAGCCTTCTTTTGCCAGCGGAAGAATGGTCGGGCTCTTCATTCCCGGTATGATGCGGGTGATGGGTTCGATGGCTTCATTCGGACAGTTTAATAAGATGTATTTGTTATTTCGTGCTTTTTGCACGGCCTCCATGCGGAACAAGAGTTTGTCGAGTACCTGTTGTTTTTCTGTTGGCAAACCAGGACGCCCTATTAGAACAGCCTCTGATTTCAAAACAATGGCAACTTCCTTAAGGCCATTGCTTAACAAGGTGCTGCCCGTACTCACCAGGTCACAAATAGCATCGGCCAGTCCGATGCCCGGAGCAATTTCAACGGAACCACTGATTTCATGTATCCCCGCCTTGATATTGTTCTTCTGTAAAAAATCCCTCACAATGTTCGGGTAGGAGGTAGCAATGTTCTTGCCTTCCAGCCAGGAAATTCCGTTGTATTCAACAGCACGAGATACTGCCAGCGAAAGCCGGCATTTGGCAAAATTGAGGCGTCTGATAAGCGCGTTCTTCTTTTGCTTTTCGATGAAAACATTTTCCCCTACGATACCGGCATCGGCAACACCGTCTTCCACATATTGAGGGATGTCGTCATCGCGAAGGAAGAGCAGTTCAACGGGGAAGTTGTTGGATTGCGTTTTCAGCTGGTCTTTGCCGTTGGAAAAATTCAGTCCGCAGTCGCGCAGCAGTTGCAGCGAGCCTTCCTGTAGTCTTCCTGATTTCTGGACGGCTATACGCAGGAAATCTGCAGTAGATGAGTTGGATGAAGAAAAATTGTCGTTCATAGCGTATTTGCATTAAACAAAAAAGGCTTGCCGGTACGCGGCAAGCCTTTTCAAACTTTTTATCATTACGGTTAAACCATAAAGTTGCCACGCATCGTGTTGTAAACATGATGATGGTGATGAATGTTCATGGATACCGAAGTGTTCATAATTTTAACGGCTCAAAGAAAAGTATCCGGAGTCATTTATCAAAACCTACCTTCACTTTTCTTGCGGCAATAAAGAGAATAACGGCCATCAGCGTAAAGAAAACACCAAATCCACCCATCCAGAGAGCGATGGAATAACGCTCCGAAAACGTATCCAGAACAATCTGTTCCGGATTATTGGGGTTAACCAGAATAGGAATTGTTTGCCCTACTTCGAAATCCGGTGGGTCATTGACCACTTTAGCAAAAGACTGGTAAAGCGTACCGTTCCAGTCGTATTCAAGTATAGCTACTACCTCTCCGCCCTCAGCGATATTAAAACCAGTGACCTTCGCATTAATCCGGGCGCCCTCGGTAAACGGGGTCTGCATCTGGTAACTGATGAGGGCAAAGACCAGGAAAGTAAAAGCCATAAAGGCCATGAAAAACCCGGCCAGTTTAAGCACGATGGAAACACAGCCTGTAGCCGGTTGATGCACACGTACCGGGGAAGGGATTTTTGCTTCCGATGTTAATGCTTGAATAAGGCGTTCAGCATCCGTGGAGGAGATATTCAGTTGCTGTTGAAATAATTCCCGAGCCTCGTCCGGTTCTCCGGCCCGTATCAGCCGGATGGCTTCCTGTTTAAGCTGCTCCTCAAAATTCATGAATAAGTATATCAAAAAATAAGGAATTTTGAGTCCTGAGTTGTTATTGATGATATGATGCGAATTCTACTGTATACCTGCTTATTGTTTTTGGTGTTTGCCTGTCGCGATAGCGAGGAAACCCGCAAACAACGCTTCTTGCTCAAGGGCAATGAGTTGCTGATGAAGCGAAACTATCCGTTGGCTATAAAAAATTATCAGGAGGCCCTACGGCTGGATCCCTGCTATGCGGATGCCCTCAACAATATGGGAACGGTTTATTTTCAGCAGAAACAGTATGCGGAGGCACTTGAATTTTATCAGCAGGCTCTGGGCTGTAATCCCGGTTTTTCGAATGCTCTTTTTAACCGGGCCAACACCTACTATGAACTGGGCCGGCTCAATGAATCACTCAGGGATGTCCGGAAAATTCAGGAGCAGAAACCCGATACCTTACCCGTGATTTTTCTGGAAGGATTAATTCTTACCAAACTCCGCGAATACCCGGCAGCCATTGCCGTTTTTCAACGCGGACTTGAAATTAGTCCGGATAATATTGAGATACTTGTCAATATCGGCACCATCTTCTATTACGAGCATGAGTATGCTAAGGCAAAACAGATGTTGAGTAATGTTTTGAGGATTGCCAGCGATGAACCCAATGGTTTCAATTCACTGGCGATGGTATATGCTGCTGAGGGTAATACTGACGAAGCACTTCTGCAGGTTAATCAGGCTTTGGCACTACGGCCGGGTGACGCTTATTTCCTGAATAATCGAGGATTTTTATTCTTGCAGAAAGGTGAGTTGGATAAAGCATTAGAGGATATCAATATCAGTATTGTTCGCGATCCATACAATGGCTGGTCATACCGCAATAAGGGAATTTACTACCTGCTGACAGGGGATAATACCTCAGCTGTCCGGTTATTGCGTCAGGCGGTTTCTATGGATCCGTTTATAGAACAAGTAAATTACTATTTAGCGGTTGCCATTTGGAGGACAGGAGGGAAGGCCGATGCGTGCCAGTATTGGGAGGAATCGATCCTGCAGAAGGAACGTCTTGAGAATGTATTGGTGCGTCAGGATTTTGGCTTTTGTAACGAATAATGAACAAATGCGTATATTCACTGACCATTAAAACAGATGCTTATGTCAAAATCAATGGACAGAAAAAAGGAGACCAAGAAGAAGCCGCAAAAATCACTGAAAGAAAAGAGAGCCGAGAAGCGGACTAAACGCGATAACGGCTAAAGCGCCCTTCGCCTAAGCCCATCACCCGGTGGGCTTTTTCTTTACTATTCAATCAAACCCAATGTTAGATCCCGATGTTCCGCTACCTATTGATTCTTAGTATACTTCTCTATTCATGTCAGATAAAAGATAAGGAGCCTGACGAGAAATGGATTGCTATTTTCAATGGTACGGATCTGGAGGGATGGACACCTAAAATCAGCGGGTATGAAGCCGGTGAAGATTTCAGAAACACCTTCCGGGTGGAAGAAGGTGTGCTTAAAGTTTCTTATTCAGCATATGATTCTTTTCGCGGAGAGTTTGGTCATCTGTTTTATAAGGAGGAATTATCCCACTACCGACTGCGACTTGAATACCGGTTTACCGGTGACCAACTGCCGGGAGGCCCCTCCTGGGCATTGATGAACAGCGGTGTTATGGTGCATGCCCAGTCGCCTGAATCAATGTCACTGACACAGGATTTCCCGGTATGCCTTGAAGCCCAGTTTCTGGGCGGAACACCGGGCAGTGTACGCCCAACCGGAAATTTATGCACCCCGGGAACACATGTCTATATAGCCGATACGCTGACTACGCAACACTGCCTGAATTCTACCAGTAAAACTTACCTCCACAATGAATGGGTACGTGCGGAAATTGTGGTGTTCGGAGACAGCGTTTTACATCATATAGTCAATGGAGATACGGTATTCACCTATTTCCGGCCAATCATCGGAGGTGACCATCTGCCGGATGACTATCCAGACGCACCCGGCACACCTTTAACCAAGGGATATATTGCTCTGCAGAGCGAAAGCCACCCGGTGGAATTCCGGGCTATCGAATTGATGAAAATGTCTTCGCGCAAGTGAGAATTATTCACTTGCTTTATATGTTTAAGTATCGTTAACCCCAATAACTTATGACTGCCGGTATAATTACCCTCATTATTGTTGCTGTTGTGGTGATCTACATCATCAGCATTTACAATACCCTGGTGAAACTTCGTGTGCGAAGGGAAAACGCTTTCGCAGATATTGATGTCCAACTCAAGCAACGCCATGACCTGATCCCCCAACTGGTGAATACCGTAAAAGGCTACATGAAGCACGAAGAGGGCGTACTGACAAAAGTAACTGAAGCCAGAAGCCAGGCTATGCGGGCAACCGGTATTGACGATAAAATTGCTGCCGAAAAGCAGTTGAGTTCAGCGCTGACCGGCCTTCGGATTCAGCTGGAAGCTTACCCCGACCTGAAGGCAAACACCAACTTCATGCATCTGCAACAGGAGATCGCTGACATTGAAAATAAACTGGCGGCCGTGCGCAGGTTCTTTAATTCTGCCACCAAGGAACTCAACACCGCCATCCAGGTATTTCCCAATGTAATTTTTGCCAGCATGTTCGGCTTTAAAAACGAACCCATGTTCGATTTGGGTGAAGAACGTGCTGCCGCACAAAAAGCTCCGGATATCAACTTCAATTAATCCATGGCTGGGTATACAGGTATCCAAGGGCAGATCAGCCGGAATAACCGGATGTCTGTACTGTACTTGCTGGCTTTTCCCATGCTGGTATTGGGAGGCGTTTATGCCTTCTTATACCTGACGGCTGGCACTGAATACGAAGGAGCTGACCCAGCGCAAGTCAATGAGGCTTTCCTGTCGGCTGCACCGGTTGTGGTCATTGTTGTGATGATCTGGTTTTTGATTGCCTATGCCTTTCAGAGCCGGATTATTGAGGCCACCACCGGATCGCATACGCTGGAGCGGAAGGAAAACATGCGGGTGTACAACCTGGTTGAAAATCTTTGTATCAGTGTCGGCATGACCATGCCTAAAATCCATGTTATTGAAGATCAGGCACTGAATGCTTTCGCCAGCGGCCTGTCTGAAAAAAGTTATACGGTTACACTGACACGGGGCATCATCGACCGGTTAAATGATGATGAACTGGAAGGGGTCATCGCCCATGAGTTAATGCACATCCGCAACCGGGATGTGCGGTTGCTGGTCATCACGATTATTTTCGTTGGTATCTTTTCGCTGGTAGCACAGGTACTTTTTCGAAGCATGCTGTATGGTGGCGGAAGGCGGAACAAGAAAGATAATAAAGGGATTATAGTGGCACTGGTGATTGCGGCAGTGGCCTATTTCCTGGCCCTACTCTTCAAGTTTGGGTTATCCCGAAAGCGGGAATACATGGCCGATGCCGGTGCTGCTGATATGACGAAGAAACCCTGGGCGCTGGCTTCAGCCTTGCGGAAAGTTTCGGGCAATTATGAGGTAAAAGCTGTGAAAGGTGACGATGTCAAAGAGATGTTTTTCCATAACCACCCCGATTCTTCTTCAGGGTTTATGAGTTCATTGGAAGGATTGTTTGCAACCCATCCGCCAATCGAGAAGCGTATCCGCTTCCTGGAGCAAGTTTAAGTTAATTGCGCCTCAGGAAAATATATCCAGTCAGGGGCTGACTCACTTTGTCTTTGGACAAAACATAATAATATGTGCCTTCGGGTAGCTCTCTTCCATTATCACTCATCCCAGTAAATTTTCGGGTATTGTTATCGTATCCTTCCTGATCATAAACCGGGTTACCCCAACGGTCAAATATCTGAATTCGGTTGTCCGGGTAAAGCCAAATGTTGCGGATATTGAGGAAGTCGTGCTTGCCGTTCGGATTGGTGCTGACTACGTTAAAGATTTCCAGTTCCGCTTCCCCTTCACCTAGCAAGTTCAAAGTGTAAACCGGTATGTTGCCGTTGGTAAGGAAAGTAAGTTGCCCTCTGCGTGATCCTAATGCTGTAGGACTGAAACGTATCGTCAGCGTTTCGCTGGCACCCTCATTGATTTGGCGTGGAATGGCAGATAACAAGATGAAGTCACCGGTTATCAGAACATTGGTGAATACGAGCGCTGCTGTTCCTGTATTGGCAACTTCCAGGTTGCGTGTTCGCTCTTTACCCACTTCAGTCGTTCCGAACGAGATGGTGCTGCCATCCGGCTGATTAACGCCTCCCGCACTCGTGTTTAACACTGGCATGCCGGTAACGGTAATCGTTGATGTTGCAGAAAAGCCTCCATCAGCAGTAATGGCGGTGATGATGCAATTACCCTTCGATAGGGGGGTTACAATTCCGTTAGCCACAGTAGCAACAGTGGTATTGGAACTTGACCAGTTGACAATTTTATTACTTGCATTCGTAGGTAAAACAGTGGCGCTAAGTATACCAGTGGAACCGCCTTCGGCCAGCGTTAATGAGGCTGGTGTTAACGTAATTCCGGTAACGGGCATAATAACATTCACAACAGCAGAAGCAGCAAAATTACCTTCCACTGTAGTGGCCGTTATCAACACACTGCCGGGTGCAACAGGTGTTACAATTCCATTGATGACGGTAGCAATAGAGGGGCTGGAGCTATTCCAGGTTACCGTTTTATTGGTGGCGTTGGCAGGGAATACGGTAGCGGTTAAAATCCCGGTGTCTCCTCCCGCAATTAATGTCAGCGAAGCTGGTGAAACGGAAATTCCTGTAACAGGAATTACTACAGCCACCGTGGTAGTAGCGGTAAATCCTCCTTCGGCAGTGCGTGCTGTGATGACGGTGTTTCCTACCGAAACAGGTGTTACCACACCGTTATTGACAGTTGCAACAGAAGGATTTGAGCTGCTCCAGTTGACCAACTTATTCGTGGCATTGGCAGGCAAAACAGTTGCCTGAATGGTTGCTGGATTAGCTCCTAAAGGCAACGTCAGGGTAGTAGGTTGCACCGTAATACCACTGACGGGAATGACTACGTTGACAATAGATGCTGCGGAGAAACCGCCATCCACAGTGGTTGTAGTTATAGTAACCGTTCCTGTGGTGAGCGGTGTAACTACACCATTACTTACGGTGGCGACCAGCGGATTGGTGGTTGACCAGGTTACTGATTGATTCGTGGCATTTACCGGGAGCACCTGTGCGGTAAGCGTGCCGACAGCGCCACCAGCAACCAGGGTAAGGGATCCTGGTGTCAGGTTTATTCCGGTTACCGGAACTGTAACAGTAACCGTGGCTGTAGCCGTAAACCCTCCATCGACCGTTCGTGCAGTTATTATTGTGGTTCCTCCTGATAAAGGACTTAAAACACCATTCGTTACACTGGCAATGGACGGATTGGAGCTGGTCCAGGTCACCGCTTTATTGGAAGCATTGGCGGGTGAAATGGTTGCAGTAAGTGTACCGGTTGCTCCGCCTACTGACAGGATTAATGTTGTCGGAGATAATGTTATACCTGTAACTGGAATGCCGATAACGTTTAAAATAGTTGGCTCGGTTTGAAGGGTAAGGCCAGGCACCAGGGTATTTGTTGTAAATAAAACGAATGTGCCAGCATCTGTCAGGGATACTGATGGAATGGTAAATAAATTGGATGTGGCCCCGTTGATCAGGGTTCCATTCTTCCTCCACTGATATTGATTGGCAGTGCCTCCGATGGTAAATGATCGGGTAAAAGGATTACCTACAATAATGGTTTGTGTTTCTCCTGGAGGCACCGGTTTTTGCGGAGAATATGTAAAGAATTCTATCCCTATATTCGGTTCAATATCTTCAAATGTCAGCAGGTTATTGGCAACATTAAGCCTTCGCAACGTAGAGCGTGACAGGGGTGGTAGTCCGGAAATATTATTGTTCTGCAGTTGAAAGTTAATGAGCGTGGTCACTGTGCCTAACCCGCTAGGAACATCCCCGCTCAATTGATTGTCATTAAGTAGTAACTCCTGAAGCTTATTCAAATTGCCGATCGAAAATGGCAAACTGCCGATAAAGCCATTCTGATTCAGGCGTAGAAAAACCAGGTTGGTCAGGGTGCCGATGGTGCCGCTCAACTGATTGAAGGTGAGGTTGATTTGATTCACCTGCAATAGGTTACCCAGTTGCGATGGTATTGTTCCGCTCAGTTGATTGTTGTTCAGGAGTAATACAAGCAGGTTATTTAGGTTGCCAAGTTCAGCCGGAATAGTACCGCTTAGCTGGGCATTGCTGAGGTTGAGAAATATAAGACTGGTGAGATTACCCAGTTGCGGAGGTATCGGGCCACTGATTTTGTTATAGGCAAGATCCAGGGAGGTCAGACCGGTCAGGCTTCCTAATGTAGTGGGCAACGTTCCGGTTAAATTGTTTCCGCTAAATGGCGGGTTGACCGGGTTCATATTGATTTGAGTAACCCTTCCGCGGCTTACTGTAATTCCATACCAGGTACCGACTCGTCCAGTTAGCCAGTTGGTGCGGTTTGTCCAATTAGCGCCATTGGTAGCATTATACAAGGCTACCAAAGCGAGTGAATCGCTGGGTAGAACTTGTGCTTTAACCTGCCCCCCGAATTGAAGTAAGCCAACCAAACATGCAAATAATGAGGCATGTATAGTTCTCATAGCCTCTAAAAATAGCGGAAAATTTTATGTTGTGTACCTAACGGACTGAATTCTATTAATAAAGATATCTCATGGGTGCCATAATTTCTCGTCAGTAGGGCATTAATGGGTAGTTCGAATCCGTAACCTATCCGGGTCCGCTGACTTACCTGAAATTGGGTATTTATTCCTATGGCAGAAAGGTTTCTTACTGTTAATCCTGCCCAAATGGTATCGATAAACAGGAAATGAAGATTGGCATCTACCGCCATGTTGCCTTCCGGTACCCACCGAACCAGAAAAGAGGGTTTAATCCTCACCTTATTATCCAGGGAGTTATTTAGTAAGGCTCCTCCGCTAACGTAGAAGTGCCGCTGATACCGTGTGCTGCTGACCAGGCCATCCG
>JALOMI010000329.1 GCA_025455465.1 Cyclobacteriaceae bacterium
CCACGCAAGTTCTGGCGGCTGATCGCACGACACAGGAAATCCGCTACCGGTATGACCGCAGTGGCCTCAACAGCGCAGTCGGTTACCTGGATTATCTGCTCCTGCAGGTAAAGCAGCAGTTACGTTTTCAAGCTAATCAGCTAATCTTTCGTTCAACAGCCAGTCTGCAGCAGGGCGCATCCACATTTATTATTGACGGAAGTGCATCCGGTAACATCGTATGGGATGTCACCAATCCTTTCGAACCGCAATGGCAACAGCTACAAGTTGCTGAAGGCTCAACCCGGTTCACGACTAGCACAGATCAGCTGAAAACATTTATAGTATTTAATACTTCCGTACCTGCGCCAAAGCTGGTGGGGCGTGTTGCGAATCAGAATATTAAGGGGCAGCCGGCACCGGCCAGTATCATTGTTACCCATCGCGATTTCTTTCAGGAGGCAGTCCGGTTGAAGAACCATCGCGAAACGCACTCAGGCTTAACCACGCTGGTTGTAACTACTGATGAAGTGTTCCATGAATTTTCGGGAGGCAAGCAGGATGTCTCCGCCATACGTGATATGGCACGTTATTTTTATCAAAAGTCACCGGGATTGTTGAAAGGAATCTTGTTGTTTGGAAAGGGATCATACGATTATAAGGACATATTAACAGATAACAAGAACTTTGTACCTACGTACCAATCGCGCAATTCACTGAATCCCTTACAGACCTATTCTTCAGATGATTATTTTGGTTTTCTGGAAGATCAGGAAGGCGAGTGGTCGGAGAGTCCGGCACAAAATCATACGATGGATATTGCCGTGGGGCGTTTACCGGTAATATCCGTGGAGCAAGCCCGTACAGTCGTTGATAAAATCATCCGCTATGAAACTGATCTTACACTGAGCGGTCGCTGGCGGCAGCAAATTGCTTTTGTTGCTGATGACGGTGATTTCAATATCCATCAGTCGCAAGCCGATGCCATGGCCAGGTTTATCGACTCCCGGCATGCACGTTATAGCACTCAGCGAGTCTATCTTGATGCCTTTGAACAACTGCCTGGAATCAGTGGTGAAACATCTCCGGAGACCCGAAGACAACTTGGAAGAACATTTAATAACGGTGCACTGATTGTTAATTATACCGGGCACGGCAACGAACGCCTGTGGACTGCCGAGCGCATTCTGGACGAAGTCTTTATTCAGCAGTTAAAAAATACACGCTGGCCTCTGGTGATTACGGCAACCTGTGAATTCGGCCGTCAGGACGATCCGCAGTTTCCATCGGGTGCCGAGTTGTTGATGCTTCAACCGGCTGCCGGTGCTATTGGTGTAGTAACTACGGCACGTCCGGTTAATTCGGCTACAAACTTTGAACTCAACCAAGCCTGGTATCAGGCATTCTTTACGCAGGAGGATGGGAAGAATCTGCTGCTGGGCGAGATATTCAGGCGCACCAAGAACAGCAGTGTATCCGGTGTGGCCAACCGAAACTTTTCGCTGATTGGCGACCCGATGATGAATTTGGCTATGCCGCAGCAACCGATCAACATTACATCCGTGCAAACAGCCAGCGGTGATACGGTATTAAAAGCGTTGTCACGGGTGTTCATTCAGGGCGAGGTATTGAACTTTCAGGGTTATCGCGATACCGACTTCAATGGTATAGCACAGGCAACCCTGTTTGATAAACCTGTTTCGTTCGTAACACGCGGTAATGAAAATCCACCGTTCACATTTACCCAGTGGTCGAATGCCTTATTTCGGGGTCAGGCTTCTGTAACGGAAGGTCAGTTCACGTTTGAATTCATCATGCCCAAAAACATGGCCTATGCTGTAGATGCAGGCAAGCTCAGTATTTATGCATTCCAGTCAGGCGGTAAAGATGCATCCGGATATAGTATGGATTTTACTGTAGGCGACAGTGAACCATCACCGGGTTCAGATGCCAACCCCCCCTCCATAAAATTGTTTTTGGGAGATGAAACGTTTGTTTCCGGAGGCCTGGTCAACCCCAGCACCCGGCTGATTGCCCGGTTACAGGATGACAGCGGAATTTCCGTTTCCGGATACGGCATCGGCAATAGTATTGTGGCTACCATTGATGACCAGGAAAGCTTTGTGCTGAATGATTATTACCTGGCCGATAGAGACGACTACAGAAACGGAACAATTGATTTTCCTTTAGAAGGCCTCTCACCGGGGCACCATATACTGACGCTGAAGGCCTGGGACACGTTTAATAACCCCGGCCAGGCAAGCATTGCATTTACAGTAACGGAGTCTGGCAAACTGGTGATCGAGGAATTTGCCGGTTATCCGAATCCGTTTCAAACGTCAACACAACTTTACTTCCGGCATAACCAATCCGGGGCTGACCTGGAAGCAAAACTGCTTATTTACGATCTTAACGGCCGAATTTTACAGTCGGTTGATTATGTCATTACGGATAGTCCATATGAAGTGTCGTTGCTAACGTTAGACCGTGATGATGATTTTATAAAAAATCTTGGTCAGGGGATGTATTTATCACGCCTCATTGTGCGTTCTTTAGCGGATGGATCCTACCAGGAGCGGGTTACAAAACTTATACTGAATTGATTATCTTTGAAACCTTTTAAGCCATTTTCGATGAGATTCACAGGACTTGCCCTGTTTTCATGCTTACTTATAATGTTTCAGGTATCTGGCCAGTCGATAACCGGCAGGGATACAACATTTAAGGTCATCACAACGGCAGTTCCGTTTCTCACCATTTCACCGGATGCCCGCCAGGCAGGTTTAGGCGATGCCGGTGTGGCTTCAACACCCGATGCCAACTCGGCATTCTGGAATCCTGGCAAACTGGCCTTTATTGATAAGGCCTATGGAGGCTCACTTTCTTATACACCCTGGCTAGGGAAGATTATCAATGACATGTGGATCTCCTACCTTTCAGGCTTTTATAAGATTACCCGGGAACAGGCTGTGGGTATGTCGATGAAATATTTCGATTTAGGTGACATCAGTTTCCGCAGCAGC
>JALOMI010000010.1 GCA_025455465.1 Cyclobacteriaceae bacterium
GGCACAAACACGAACCGCTTGTCGTAAATCGTTTGTCCGATGTAATAGCTCACCCAGTACTCGTTGTTGAGGTGGAACACGGCCGAATCAATCGGCTCCACCAGTACGGCACTTTCTGCCGGCACAGTTTCCAGGTAATGGCGTAAGACGGATGTTTGCTGTTGTTCACCGTTTTTTTCTCCGTAGCCTTTGCTGGCCACCAGGGTATTCTCTATCGGAAACGAATTCTTATTGATCAGATATACTTTCCATTCATCGCTTTCTCCTGGATGCCTTTTGCGGGCGATGGCCACGGTTACATTTTTTACTTCCGGTATTTCAATATCGCGAATCATATCCACACCATGTTGAAGAGTTCTCCGATGTTTTTTTTCAGCACGTCATTGATTTCGTTCATGTTTACTTTCCGACCGGTTTCCTTCTCCAGCGAAGTTACCGCCTTGTCGCTGATGCCGCAGGGCACAATGTGATCAAAATAGGAAAGATCGGTATTTACATTAAAGGCAAAGCCGTGCATGGTGACCCAGCGGCTGGTCTTAACGCCCAGGGCGCAGATCTTTCGTGCATGAACGGCATCATCCGGATCAATCCATACACCGGTCAGTCCAGGTATACGGCCGGCTTCTACTCCATAATGCTTGAGCGTTTGTATGACGGCTTCTTCCAGCAAGCGCATGTACCGATGAATGTCGGTAAAAAAATTTTCGAGGTCAATTACCGGGTACCCGACAATCTGCCCGGGGCCGTGAAAGGTAATATCCCCGCCACGGTTACTGTGATAGTATGTTGCCCCGATGGTAGAAAGGTCATCCTTGCTGATTTTAAGATTGGATTCGTCACCGCTCTTGCCGAGGGTGTACACAGGCGGGTGCTCGCAGAATATCAGGTAATTGCTGGTTGGTAGCTGCCGCTCCGCAGGCAACTCCCGGTTTTGTTTTTTGATGTCGAGGATGCCGGAGAAAAGTTCAGCCTGGTAATCCCAGGCTTGCCGGTAATCCGTTAGCCCGAGATTTATGCACTGCGTTTTCCGGTTGATGACGGCATTCACTTGATCTTATCCAGCTCTCCTTTGAGATATACAATCGAATCAATCGGGTCAGGCTCCACCCCGTTTTCTTTCGCCAGGTAGAATGACACCCAGTCCGTCAGGTGAATCAGGTAGTAATATTGTTCCAGCAGTGAGGCGCCTTCGCCCACCACATCAATGATCGGGTTCGATTTTTTCTCAAAAATATCGCGGCAGATTTCCATGCGCTTCTCCACACGTTCATGGTCGTGATCCGAGTAGAGATAAATCACTTGCAAGTAAGGCATGAGGGCTTCCGGAAACTGCCAGCCCACCAATTCGTTGTGGTTCATCTCCGGGAAGGTGTTGACATGGGCCAGCTGCTTGGCGTTCTCATTCAGCTGTTGCTGAAAGCGCAACGCCATGGCATGCAACCGGCTGTCGCAGTAAATCACCGGCAGTTTGCCTTTGAGTTTGCGCGCAATCAGTTCGGCTTCGTTCTGGATGCCCTTCTCCCCGCGGTCCAGAAACTGGATGGCATTTTCTGTTTCTTTGATATAGGTGGAGCCGATGAGGTTTGTGTGATACAACACTGATAACAGGGCCACCATATTATACGCCAGCATAGCGCGTGGGCTGTCAGAGCCAGCCGGCAACTGAATGTAAAACAGGTTGTATTCCCTGGCGATATCAAGCAGCTTACCGCCTGAAGCAATGGCTATGACATGGGCCCGCTTGAGCAAGGCTTTATTCAAAGCAGCAATGGTTTCTTCGGTGTTGCCGCTGTAAGAGCTGGCGATAAAGAGTGTATGCGGACTAACAAACTGCGGAATGTTGTAGCTTTTACATACGGTAATGGGAATGGGAATGCGGCCGAATGTTAATGATTCCACCAGGTTGGCACCAATGCCGGAACCGCCCATGCCGGCAATAACGATGTTGCGGATATCACTGCCGGGTCTTACCAGGTCGATAGAAGCACTAATGCGCAGTGCGTCCGCCAATTGGCGGGTAAAGCTTTCGATATATTTTTTTGTAGCAGACATGATCATCAAATAACGTTCAAAGGTATCAGATAAAGTACGAATTTAGAATGTTCAAAACAGATTAGTTGACGGCATGAGCGATAAGCAGACCATCGGCAAAATGGGGGAAGAAATGGCCGCCCGTTTTATGGAAGAAATGGGCTTTCAGGTAGTTGCACGTAATTACCGACATAAGCATGCAGAAATTGACTTGATTGTTCACCGCGACAACTGGTTGATTTTTGTGGAAGTTAAGACGAGAAGTTCAACAACTTACGGTGAGCCCGAAACGTTTGTTGATTTTAAAAAGGGACGTAAAATCATGGAGGCAGCTGAAGAATATATTTTCACTACCAACTGGCGCGGGCATATTCGCTTTGATATTGTGTCGGTCAAGCTTGGCAATCCTCCGGAGATCAGACACTTTGAGGATGCGATCAACTGAGGTGTTTAGGTGTTTAGGTGCTTAGGTGTTTAAGTGTTTAAGTGTTTAGGTGTTTAGGTGCTGATGCGTGCGCGAGATGAGGAAGATTTTAGGATTTTTGTACACCGAACTCGCGCAGCAGGCTCAGGAGGTTTTGTTGTTGCGGTAGATTTCGCGACCGCGTTCATTCCACTCAACCCGGATGAAGGGTTTCAGATTTTTATCGAACGGATCTCTCGGGTAGGCAATTAATTTCTTTCTCCGGCCGGTGGGGTAGTATTCATACCAGTCGCCCACCCTTCGGTTCCATTTGTATTCACCGGTAACGGCCAGTTGACCCGACTCATAGAACATGTAGTAGTAGCCTTCTTTTTCTCCTTATTCTGGGTCTTCTTATAAGGGCCGTGCACGAGTACGCCTTTCTTCGGGTCGAAGCGGCTCGTGCGCACCACTTCACGCCTGGCGTAGTCATAATAATAGATATCACGCACCAGGGTGTTGGGCACTTCCGGTTTTTTCAGGTAGTAAAAATTTTCATACACGGTTCGGTCACCAGTGCCTTTGCGGGAAAATCCTTTCTTGGTTTTGATTCCATAAAAGACCTTCTTTTTGGGCTTCTTCTTTTTGCGGGTGTTCATCGGCTCCTCTTCTTTTTCAAAGTCGAGGCTCACCGGGGTGTCAATCACAAACGGGCGGTCTGGTTCTTCCTGGGCAAATACCGGAAGTGTGAAGCAGAAACAAATAAAAGCAATTGCAGACCGGCAGAACTTCATATCGGGTAAACGCCTCGAAAGTTCAAAAAGTATAGGGAAATCAACAAGTCCTAAAAAAGCAAGTCTCCTGCAATTGACCGGCAATGACAGGAGACTCTCTCTTTTATTCAAAATGATCAGGATACAAACTCAACGCTTCGCCTGATGAAGTTGGTGAGGTCGGCACCGGTGAGCATGTTCTGCGACAAGAGGGCAAGGTCGAAGGCTTGCTTGGCCAGTTTCACTTTTGCATCTTCACTGTCGGCTTTCAGAATTTTCTGTACGATGTTGTGGTTTCCGTTGATCGCTACCTGGTAGCTGTCGGGCATACTGCCCATGAACGCATAGCCGCCACCCCCCATCTTCGCCATGTCTTTCATCCTGCGCATGAATTCGCTCATCGTGATGACTACCGGGAAGTCATCCGCTGCCATCGGTTCTACACTAACGGTCATGTGGGTGTTGTTGATGGCCTTTGTGAAGATATCTTTCACCTGCTCCTGCTCATCGCTGGTGAGTACGGTTTCCAGTTTTTCATCTTTATCGATGAGCTTATCAGCTGTATCACTGTCAACACGCTTGATATGGGTTTTCTCCAGCTTCTGTTCGAGGGTGTTGATATAATGGTTGTCGAGAACGCCATCCATCAGCAATACATCATAGGCTTTGTTTTTCGCAGCCTCGATGTAGCTGTGCTGTTTGCCGGCATCGGAAGCATAGAGGTAGATGGTTTGCTTTTCTTTATCCGTCTGGTTGGCTTTTACTTTCTCCTTGTATTCTTCGAAGGTAAAGTATTGGCCATCCACATTTTTAAACAGGGAGAAATCCTTGGCACGGTCGTAGAACTTCTCATCACTGATGATACCGTACTTCACGAAGATGTTGATATCATCCCACTTTTTCTCAAAGTCAGTGCGATCCTTCTTGTAAAGTTCCTGGAGTTTGTCGGCTACTTTCTTGGTGATATGCTGGCTGATTTTCTTCACGTTGGCATCGCTCTGCAGGTAACTGCGCGATACATTCAGCGGGATATCGGGTGAATCCAGTACGCCATGCAGGAGCATCAGGAAGTCGGGCACAACATCTTTGACCTCATCGGTGATGAACACCTGGCGGGAATAGAGCTGGATTTTATTTTTCTGCATCTCGAAATCATTCTTCACTTTCGGGAAGTACAGAATACCGGTCAGGTTGAACGGGTAATCCACATTCAGGTGTATCCAGAACAACGGTTCTTCACTGAACGGATAGAGTTCCTTATAAAACTTCAGGTAGTCTTCGTCCTTCAGGTCGTTGGGGGATTTCGTCCACAGCGGCTGCGTGTTGTTGATGATGCGGTCTACGGTAACGGTTTTGTATTTCTTCTTGCCCTCTGCGTCCTCACCATCTTCTACGCTTTCTTCTTTCGTGCCGAACTTGATTTCTACCGGCAGGAATTTGCAGTACTTTTCGAGAATACCTTTCAAACGCCATTCATCCAGGAATTCTTCTGAATCGGCATTGATATGAAGGATAACATCGGTTCCGCGGGTTTCTTTTTTGGAGGAAGTGATTTCAAACTCGGTGGAACCGTCACAAATCCATTTAGCCGGATCGGCATTGTCCTGGTAGGAACGGGAGATTACTTCTACTTTATCGGCCACCATGAATGCGGAGTAGAAACCTAATCCGAACTTGCCGATGATGTCTTTGGCATCGGTTTTATCCTTGAACTTCTCCACGAACTCGGTGGCTCCGGAGAAGGCAATCTGGTTGATGTATTTTTTAATCTCCTCAGCCGTCATGCCAATACCCTTATCGCTCACCGTGATGGTTTTCTTCTTCTTATCGAAACTCACCTCGATTTTCAGGTCGCCCAGCTCACCGTTGAACTCGCCCAGGGAGGCCAGTTTTTTCAGTTTCTGGGTGGCATCAACCGCGTTGCTGACCAGTTCGCGGAGGAAGATTTCATGATCGGAATAGAGGAATTTTTTAATGATCTTCATGATCGGAATAGAGGAATTTTTTAATGATCGGAAAGATGTTCTCGGTATGGATGGAAATACTGCCTTTTTCCTTTACGGCTGCCATAGTGTTCGATTTTTAAATGAGACAAAACTTCTGCCGGGGAGTAAAACAAAAAATCCCCGCGCACGCGGGGATTTCAAATGTTGTTCCAGCAAGTTAAAAATGACAGGATGGCAGTCAGCGCAGGCGGTTGGAGTCCTGCACAATGCGTTCATCCCTGCGAATGAACCGGATTGCCAGCCAGTTGCTGATCACCGCCACAAAGGTGAGGTAAAGGCCTGGTCCATACTGAAAACCAGCCGGGTAATCTTTGGATAGCTCAGAAGCAAACCATACGGCAGAGATCATGTAGCAGGCAAGAATCAACGTATTCAGTGCGCCTAATTTTATCTGCATCTGGCGGTTGTCGTAACGCCTGATTTCGATAATGGCCAGCGTGATGGCCGCTACCGCGAGTACTGCGGTAATGGTGTACGGCAAATACGTGTAGACAGAACCTTTCAATAAATAAAAGGGCGTTAGTACGATGGTGGTTTCACCTTCCTGAATTTGCCAGATCGGCTGCACCAGCGCCACCAGTAAGGCGATGATGGTCATAACCAGAAATACCGTTTGAATTCTTTGCCACATATAGGGGTTGCGTTAACTTGGACGGCAAAAGTAAGAAGAATATTGAGGAGGAGACAGGAGAATTGAAGTGACGAGTTTAGGAGCTGGATGGCAAGTAGATCAGAATACAAATAATTGGTTCGGGTTGCTGTGACTTAAGCCGAAAATAAAGTTTTAAAGTATGGAGAAAACCAAGTCTTTTGAAGAACTGATTGTTTGGCAGAAGGCTCATCAATTTGTTCTGGATGTCTATGCCCTGACCCAATCCCTTCCTCGGGAAGAACAATTTGGTCTCACCAGTCAGTTTCGCAGGGCCTCAATTTCAATTGCGGCTAATATTGCCGAAGGCTACAAAAAGAAAGGTCATCGTGATAAATTGAAATTTTTCAATACCTCACAAGGCTCAATTTCCGAATGCCGTACTATTTGCGCCTGGCCCATGATCTCAGGTATGCGGAGACAGCAGAACTCTGTAATAAACTGGAAGAAGTGAGCAAGTTATTAAGCACTTACATGCGTGGAATAATCAGAAACAATAATCCATGAACTTGCAAAACAATTAGAAATCCCCACTCACTCCCAACTCCTGATTCCTAGTCTCCTGACTCCCAACTCCTCATCTCCTCAAAATGCCCCGCTACTTCTTTGAAATTGCTTATCACGGTGCCGGCTACGCTGGCTGGCAAACACAAGCCAATGCCACCGGTGTGCAGGAGGTAGTGGAAGATGCCCTCAGCAAACTCTTGCGAACATCAATTAAAATAGTGGGCAGCGGGCGGACCGACACCGGAGTACATTGCCGGCAGCAATTTTTTCATGCCGATATTGAAAAGTTCTTTGAAACTGAAAGCCTGATTCACCGGCTGAACAGTTTTTTACCTCGTGATATTGCCATCCGCTCGATCCGAAAAGTTAAATCCGATGCCAGTGCACGTTATTCGGCCATGGAGCGAGAATACGAATACCGTATAACCCGCGTAAAGGATCCGTTGCTTACCGGCCTGGCCCTCCATTATTTTAAGTCGTTGGATATTCAAAACATGAATAAGGCGGCTGCGTTACTGCTGGGTACCCACGACTTTACCTGTTTCAGCAAGGTAAAGACCGATGTAAACCACTTTATTTGCACCGTGAAAAGGGCAGAATGGAAGGCAAAAGGAGATCAACTGGTTTTTTCCATTGCTGCCAACCGGTTTTTACGGGGGATGGTGCGGGCTATCGTTGGAACGCTGCTGGATGTAGGTATCGGTAAACTAAGCGTGAACGATGTTCAAATGATTATCGAAGGTAAAGACCGGAAAAAAGCAGGTGCCAATGCAGAGCCTTATGGGCTCTACCTGGTGCGTGTGAAGTATCCGCAGAAAATATTTATTAAGTAATCAATAATCCGCTGCTGAAAGAGCGGTGAATGATGTGGAAAAAGAACAAGTAAGCAGCGGTAATATTATCGACTTCAAGGTGCTCAGGCGCATCATGAAGTTCGTACAACCGTACAAGGGAAGATTTTATTTTCTGATCTTCCTCACGCTGGCCATCGGCATCCTGACCCCTATACGACCGGTGTTGATTCAATGGACGCTGGACAACCCTGTGGCTGACGGGGATTACAACACCATGCTCACCATGATGCTTGTGCTGTTCGGCTTACTGCTGGTACAGTCGGTGGCACAGTATGTTCATACCTACCTGTCGGGATGGATGGGGCAGCAGGTGATACGAGATATCCGAACACAGCTTTATCAGCACTTAGTAAACCTTCGACTGCGCTTCTTCGACAAGACACCTATTGGCCGTTTAGTTACCCGTACGATCAGCGATGTGGAAACCCTGGCCGATGTATTCAGCGAAGGACTGGCCGCTATGGTGAGTGATCTCTTACAACTTATCTTCATTCTCTCGTTTATGTTCTATGAAGACTGGCGCCTGGCCTTGTTGAGCCTCGCTACAGTGCCCCTGCTGATGATTTCCACCTACGTCTTCAAGGAAAAAATCAAAGTCGCTTTTAATGATGTTCGCAATGCGGTTGCCAACCTGAATACATTTGTGCAGGAGCATCTTACCGGCATGAACGTAGTGCAGATTTTTGCCAGTGAACAACGCGAGTTCGAAAAATTCAAAACCATTAATGAAGAGCATCGCCAGGCCAACCTGCGATCGGTGTTGTATTATTCGATCTACTTTCCGGTAGCGGAAATCATCGCTGCAGCAGGCATTGGGTTAATGGTATGGTACGGGGCCAAAGGAGCCATCAATGTCGAAGAAACCGGCATCACCATCGGTAAACTCATTGCGTTCATCATGTATATCCAGATGTTCTTCCGGCCTATTCGTATGATAGCCGACCGCTACAATACCTTGCAGATGGGCATTGTGAGTTCGTCACGGATTATCAATCTGCTGGATAACGATGAACATGTGCAGGATACCGGCACGCACAAACCCGAACACATTCAGGGTGAGGTGAAATTTGATCACGTATGGTTTGCGTATAACGGAGAAGAGTATGTATTAAAGGATGTGAACTTCGAAGTGAAGCCCGGAGAAATGATTGCCCTGGTGGGCGCAACAGGTGCTGGGAAATCGTCCATTATCAACCTGCTAAACCGTTTCTACGAAATTAATAAAGGCAGCATCACCATTGATGGTGAAGATATTCGTGCTTATGATCTCGGTCATTTGCGAAAAAACATTGGTGTGGTACTACAGGATGTATTCCTGTTCTCCGACACCATCATGAACAACATTACGTTGGGTAGTCCGGAAGTAACGGAAGAGATGGTATGGCACGCAGCTGACCTGGTTGGCGCGAGGAAGTTCATTAAAAAATTACCCGGCCAGCTTTCCTATAATGTGATGGAACGCGGTGCCACGCTTTCTGTCGGGCAGCGTCAGTTGATCTCTTTCATTCGCGCGATGGTCTATGATCCGAAGATTTTGGTGTTGGATGAAGCAACATCATCGGTTGACAGCGAGACCGAGCGGATGATCCAGCGAGCCATTGAAAAGATGATGAAAGGAAGAACATCCATCGTTATCGCCCACCGCTTATCCACCATCCAGAAAGCCGATAAAATTCTTGTTCTCGACATGGGTGAAATCCGCGAAAGCGGTAAGCATGAAGAACTGTTGGCTCAGGAAGGTTATTACGCGCAACTGCATAAAATGCAGTATAAGGAGTTTGCCTAAGCCAGCCTGTTATTCGGTATCTTTGATACTATGCGGTTAGCAAGACCCTTATTGTTGTTTTGCCTGATGATCATGGCTACGTTGGCCATTGGCCAATCCCGAACGTACAACGGTAAGAAGTTGTCCCCGCTTCGCAGCTATGATAATCCTGCTTCGGTACGATCCAAGAAAGGTTCTTCCGTGCCCGTATTTGATGAGGCGGGCTATCCGTATCAGGGTATCGGTATCAAACTGGGTGACCCGATGGCCCTAACGTTTAAATTTTATTTCAGTGAACGGCTGGCATTGGAAGCTGACTTCGGCCGCGCCCTCAGCGGACTTTACTCATCCTACTCTGAAGGTTTGTTTGACACATTTTTCTCAGAACCATCTAAGACATTCAGTTATGATGACCATGCAGTGGATAAAGATTGGACCGGTAACCTGAAAATCCTGTATCATATACCGGCAGAAAATCTGGTGAAGAGCATGCGCGCGTACACCGGTCTCGGATGGCAGGTGCGTGATGCGCGGATAAACTATACCTACCTGGTTACTTCTCAGGTTGGTACGGTCCCTGAAACTACAGACGTACGTTATCAAACTCAGGGTGCTACGCTTACATTGGGCGTTGAGCACAATCCGGCCAGCTCTCCTATCGTATTGTTTGCAGAAGGTGTTTTGTTTTATGATCTGGATAAAGACCCGGGAAGGATGCGGGTGCAGGGTGGTGTTGGCCTTCGTTATGTGTTTTGAAACGCTGATTGTTAACGCTACTCCTCCACCTGAATTTCATCGGCTTTAATCTGCCGCTCATACAGGTCTTTGTAGAAACCGTTATACGCCAGCAACGATTCGTGCGTTCCTTCTTCCACCATAGCGCCATCCATCAGCACAATAATCTTGTTGGCCAGTTTGGCGGACGATACACGGTGCGAAATAATAATGGTGGTGCGCCCCTGCATGATACGCTTCAGGCTGTTGAGGATGTTGTTTTCGGTTTTCGTATCCACAGCAGAGAGGGCGTCATCGAGCATGAGGATCTTCGGTTCATGAACGATTGCCCGTGCGATGGATACCCGTTGTTTTTGACCACCGGATAAGGTGATACCCCGCTCGCCTACCCGCGTACTGAAGCCTTGAGGAAAGGCCACGATGTTGTTGTAAACATCGGCATCTTTTGCTGCCTGGATGATTTTATTTTCATCAGGCGTTTTCATACCAAACGCAATGTTATTGGTGATCGTATCGCTGAAAAGGAAGACATCCTGCGGCACATATCCGATTTGGTTGCGCAGGCTGTTTAAGTTGTACTGACGGAGGGGAATATCATCAATAAAAATTTCGCCTTCGGTAACATCATACAGCCTGGGTATTAAGGAGGCAATGGTGCTTTTTCCGGAGCCGGTCGTGCCGATGATGGCCAGCGATTCACCCGGATTAACCGTGAACGAAAGATGGCGAAGCGCTTTGATGCCTGTGTCCGGGTAGACAAACGTCACATCCTTGAATTCAACTTTGCCCGCAATTTCCCGGCTCAGGTTTTCGGTTGTCACCAGGTCAGATTTGGTTTTAAGAAACTCATTGATCCGTTTCTGTGAGGCTTCTGCACGTTGCACTAAACTGCTGGTATACCCAAGCGAAGCAACCGGCCAGGTGAGGAGGTTGACGTAAATAATAAACTCGGCAATATTTCCCAGGGTCAGGTTGCCGTTGATGACCTCAGCACTACCGGCATAAACAGTAAGAATGGTGCTCAGACCAATCAAACCCATAATCAGCGGGAAGAATAGCGACTGCACCCGGGTGAGTTTGAGTGACTGGCGTTTATAGTCATCGCTTTCGTTTTCGAATTTGTGGATGGAGTCGAGTTCGCGGTTGAAAGATTTGATGACACGAATGCCGCTGAATGCTTCCTGCACAAATGTGCTGAGCCTCGACTGGCTCTTCTGAATTTCCTCCGATCGCTTTTCAATGATGTTGTTGACGAAATAAATACTCAGCGATAATATGGGCAGGGGAATCAGCGCATACCAGGTGAGCGTGGTGCTGATGCTGAACATGAACGGGATCAGCATCAGGAAGAGAATAATCAGTTGCAGGCCGTACATGATGGCCGGCCCCAGGTACATGCGCACACGGCCTACATCTTCGGATATGCGGTTCATCAAATCACCCGTATTCTGTCTTCGGTAGAAACTCAATGGAAGCGCCTGGTAGTGCTGAAAGATTTCGTTCTTCAGATCATATTCCATATGCCTTGACATGACGATGAGTGTCTGGCGTACGAGGTATAAAAAGAAGCCACGCAGCAGGGCCATCAACAGGATCAGTATGGAATAAACCAGGATGCCGAATGCAAAAATCTGAAAGTAGTCTTGCTGCAGGGAAAATCCATCTAAAGCCCGGTACACCTTAATATTATCGACCACCAGATCGATGGCGTAACGCACCAGCGGGGCCGGAAAAATCTGGAAGGCGTTGGAGATGACGACAAACAGCGTTCCAAGGAGGATCAGTTTTTTGTATTTGTAAAGGTATTTATTGAGGTAACTAAGCTCCTTCATTCTATAAAATTTGGCAAACGCTGGCGAAAACAAAAGATTCCCTTTTAAAGCAGCGCAAACGTTTGTTTAGCTTGATTTCACCATAAAAAGGGGTACTTTTGTACGTCCTTCGGGCAAGGGAAATTCCGCGTTTTGCGGCTGGTAAAAGTAGTACAATCATTCCTAAAACAAATCTGATGGAGATCAAAGAACTAGCGAAAGTAGAGCAGGCCGGTTTGTTCGGTACGCTCACTCAACTCGGACATGAACAAGTGGTTTTCTGTTATGACGAAGCCACCGGCTTAAAGTCCATTATCGCCATACACAACACCACGTTAGGTCCCGCCCTGGGGGGTACGCGCATGTGGAATTATGCTTCGGAGCAGGATGCACTCACAGACGTGTTGCGCCTGTCACGCGGCATGACGTTCAAAGCCGCCATCAGCGGTTTGAATCTGGGTGGTGGCAAAGCCGTGATAATCGGAGATGCCAGAACGATGAAGACCGAAGCTTTCCTGCGCAGGTTTGGAAAGTTTGTGAACAGCCTGAATGGAAAATACATCACCGCTGAAGATGTGAACATGAAGACCTCCGACATGGAGTATATTCATATGGAAACCAATCACGTTACCGGACTTCCGGAATCCATGGGCGGAGGCGGAGATCCTTCTCCGGTTACGGCCTATGGCACCTATGTGGGGATGAAGGCATCCGCAAAGAAGCAATACGGCACCGACAGCCTGAACGGTAAGCGCATTATGGTACAGGGTGTAGGCCAGGTGGGTATGCACCTGGTGGAATACCTGGTAAAAGAAAATGCCAAAGTTTTCATCAGCGATATCTCCGAAGAAAAGGTAAAGGCTCTGGCCAAGAAACACGGTGTTACTATGGTGAACCAGGATGATGTGTACAGCATGGATGTGGACATCTACGCACCGTGCGCACTTGGAGCAACCATCAATGATGATACTATCCCGCAATTGAAGTGCAGCATTATAGCCGGTGCCGCCAACAACCAGCTCAAGGATGAAGTAAAGCACGGCTACATGCTCATCGACCGCAGCATTACCTATGCGCCTGATTTTCTGATCAATGCCGGTGGCCTGATTAATGTCTATAACGAATACCTCGGCAATTACAACCGCGAGCGCGTCTTTGCGCATGCTGATAAGATTTATGATACCTGCATGAAGGTATTCCGCCTGGCCGAAAAAGAGAAGATTAATAACCAGGAAGCGGCTATCCGTGTGGCAGAAGAGCGCATTGAAGCGATCGGCCGGGTAAGAATACCGCGCTGATTAGTAGCGAATTGTTTCAGTCGTCTGTAGTTTTGTGCTGCAGACGACTTTTTTATTTACGATAACCGTTCTTTGAATTATGCTGAACCGAAGGAGCCTCCGCGTTAAAGTTATGCAAAGCCTTTTTGCCTATCACCAAAGCCAGGAGGCAGCACACCTGTTAAGTCAGGATTACATTGAGGAGGTATTTTCTCCTGACCTGAATTCCATGGAGGTGCAGGACAAGAAAGAACTTGGCCGCAAGAAAAAGGAGGCTCTGAAAGTATTCACCAAAGCTTTTGAATCAGGCCAGCCGGCAAAGCATGAGGATGCCGACATCGAAAAGGCAGTACATAGCGCCCTTGACCTGTACAAGAAGACAGAAAAAAAAGATCTCGACTTTTTTGGCAAAAACCTGGTCAAGGAAGTGGAGAAAATCTATGCCCACTACCTCTCCGTCTTGAATCTTGGGCTTGCCCTGACAGATGCTGCTGCTGCAGACAAAAAAATCAATCATGCCAACCTGCTGAAAAATGCATGGATCGCTGCGCTGCGCAACAGCGAAGAATTATCTAAAGAAACCCTGCGTCTGCATGCCGGTTGGGATAAAAAGGCAGATCAGGTAAAACTCTGGCTGCGTGATGTTGTCAAGCAGGATGGCGAATACATGGATTACCTCGACCGCAGGTCGCCTTCCATGGATGATCAGAAGCGCATCATCAACCATCTCTACCGCAAGATTATTTTAGGGAAGACCATCATCAACGATTATTACGAAGAGGAAGTGCTTCGGTGGGCCGAAGACCGGGATATTGTGAAGGGCATGGTTGAAAAAACCATCAAGTCGTATAGTCCCGAAACAGGTGGAGCAATTACCCTCTACTCCCTGTCACTAAACTGGGAAGACGATCTGCACTTTATTGAAAAGCTCTATAAAGGCTCGGCAACACTGCCGGAAGAATTCCGCCAGCTGATTGCAGACAATACCCGAAACTGGGAAGTAGAGCGCCTGCCGCTGACGGACCGGGTTATCCTGGAGATGGCGATCACTGAAATGATGTCTTTTCCCGGCATCCCGGTTAAGGTAACCATCAACGAATATATAGAGCTGGCGAAAGGATACAGTACCCCGAAAAGCCGACAGTTTATCAACGGAATTCTTGATGTTATCGCCAAAGAGCTCAAAACACGTGGTGTGCTGAAGAAAAGCGGGCGAGGCCTGATGGACAATAAATAGCACTTCTGGTACAACATCGCATTTTTTGTTGTCCCGGATTAACAAAGTATCCCCGGAGGCGTGTAATTTTAGGTCCGTTTTAATAAACGGAGTACGACAAAATCATTTAATCAACTCCTGAAACCTTCACATTATGAGCAAAAAAGGCGGAGATACACTGATGGCATTTCTGGTGGGCGCGGCTGCAGGTGCTGTGCTGGGCATTTTGTATGCACCGGATAAAGGTGTTAACACCCGGCAAAAGCTATCCTTTCAGCTGGAGAAATACCGTGACATGTTGCAGAGTATGATCAACGACTTTGTGGAAGGAAAGGAAACGGCCTTTACCTCTGATGCAAAAAAAAAGGGGCAGCAGGTGGTAGACGAAGCCAAGACGAAAGCTGAGAAACTGCTGGAGGACGTGGATGAACTGCTTGACCAGATTAAGGGAAAGAATAAATAAACTATCTGATAATTAAACTGACCATGACAATGAAGAAGAGCTTATGGATTTTTGGTCTTGTGCTGTTGGCCATGACGGCCTGCAAGGACAAGGATGCGGAGAAGAAAATAGCAGCGTTGGAAGCCCGCCTGGCTGAAGTGGAAGGCAAGCGTGCAGCATCACCTATTTCCCCGATGGCTACACCGGCTGAAGAGAAACCGGAAGGACCACTGCCCCTGCTGGCTTTTGAAAAGACTGATCATGACTTCGGAACCATCAAGGAAGGAGCCAAGGTTACTCATGTTTACAAATTCAAGAATACCGGTGAAGTTCCGCTGATTATTGAGGATGTAAGACCTTCCTGCGGATGTACAGCTCCGGAGTGGTCGAAAGAACCTGTTCCTCCGGGAGGTGAAGGTTTTGTGAAGGCTGAATTTGACAGCAGCGGCAAGCCAAACATGCAAAACAAAACTATCACAGTGGTAGCCAACACCTGGCCAAAGCAGACCACGTTGAGCTTTAAAGCGATGGTGACTCCGAAAGCGGGAGCTCCTGTACAATAAGTATTTGTTCACTACCTTGCACATCCCAAACCCAAACCGGGTTTGGGATGTGTATTTTTAAGCAATCATAAAATTTCAATTCAATTCAATTAATACCATGTTTTATCCGATTTTAGCACAAGCCCAGGCCCAGGGCGGTAATTTCAGTTTCTACATCATGATGGGTTTAATGATCGTGATCTTCTACTTCTTCATGATCAGGCCTCAGCAGAAGAAAGCCAAAGACCAAAAAAAATTTATCGATGAGATAGAGAAAGGCGATTACGTAGTTACCATTGGCGGTGTCCACGGCCGTATAGCTGAAATGGAGGGGGATACGTTTATCCTGGAAGTAGAAAAAGGCGGGCGTATCAAATTCAACAAATCCGCTATTGCCATGGATTCAACCAAAGCGGCCTACAAGAAATGATTAACCGGTGCACAGCATGAAGTCTCCATGAGGATCATCAACACCTTGTTCAGCCTGTTTCGCTTCCAGCACAAAAGCTGGAAAGCGGTTCTTCTGTGCATCGTGGCAGCAACGGTCTTCTGGTTCTTTAATGCGCTGAACAAAACATACTCCACCAACCTGAATTTTCCCGTTCAGGTTGACTATGATGAGGCAACGTACATACCCGTTACACAGCTTCCGGATAATGTCCGGTTGAATGTGAGCGGACTGGGGTGGGATCTTTTCCGCAAGAGTCTTGGGCTGAAATTACAACCACTCCACATCCAGTTGGAGAGCCCTGCCGAAGTCCGCAAAATACCCGGTGCTTCCCTGATGGCATTGTTCTCTCCCCAACTGGAAGGAATTCAGCTAAACCTGGTATTGACGGATACTTTGCATATCCATATGGATCAGCGATCGATGCGAACAGTTGGCATTGAATTAGATTCCATGGAGCAATACCTGCGCGAGGGATACGGTTTATCTTCGGAGATACTTATTCAGCCCAGGGAAGTAATGGTAGAGGGTCCGAAAAGCATCATCAACGCCATGGCTGTTCACGCCATCCGCCTGCCCCAAAGACGCCTTGACCGCAACTTCAACGAAGTGATTGAACTGGAATGGGGCAGCCCTTACATCTCCAGCAACCCGCCAGTGGTTACGGTTAGCTTTCAGGTCGACCGGCTGATGCAGGTTACAGACACAATTCCGTTGAAGTTGATCAACATTCCCCCGGAAGTAAAGGGCATTTCCATCCGGAGCAAAGTCATCCTTACCTACCAGATACCGTCAAAATTGGCGGCCTCGGTAAATCCTGATTCGTTGCATGCCGTACTTAATCTTCATTCAATCACCCGGGGCCGCAGCAAAGCTTTGCCGGTTATCCACGGACTTTCTCCGTTCTCGCGGATTGAAAAAGTAGACTCGGTCGATATCATTTTCTGACTCATGCCAGCACCCTTACAAATCGGTATCACCGGAGGCATTGGCTCAGGTAAGAGTATCGTTTGCCGGATTTTTCAATGTCTTGGAATTGCCGTATACGATGCCGACAGCCGAGCGAAAGCGGTAATGACCACCGATGGAATAGTAATCGATGAGATCAAAAAAGAATTCGGAGGTTTGTCGTATTATGAGAATGGTGCCCTCAACCGGGAGTACCTGGCGAGAACCGTTTTTCATGATCCGGAAAAGCTCAGCAAGCTGAACCAACTGGTACATCCGCGTGTTCATGACGACTATAAGCGTTGGCTTGAAAAGCATCAGCACGACCGTTATGTGATCCGTGAAGCAGCCTTATTGTTGGAGACCGGTGCAGACAAGCAACTGAACAGACTGGTAGTTGTTTATGCGCCTGAGGCGTTGCGCACGGAGCGCACACTAAGGCGTGATCCGCACCGGACTTTTGAACAGGTAAAGGCCATCATGGCACAGCAGTGGCCTGATGAGGAAAAACTGAAACGGGCCAATGCAGTTATCTACAATGACGATACGCGGTTGGTAATCCCCCAGGTACTGGAATTGCATCGTCAGCTGCTGGACGGAAATTAATTGTGAACGCTTACTGCGATAAAAAATAGTATGAAGAAAAAAATCCTGACCATTACTGTTGTTGCAGTGGTTATTTTTCTACTGGCTTTGCCCAAACTGAATCTGTTCGGTCCGAAAGAATCTGCTGAACAGGCTGCCGATGGCGCACAGGGGCAGATGCGCTTACCGGTTGAAGCCATCATCATCAAGCCTGAACGACTGGACAATAAGCTGGTCATCACCGGTTCGGTGCTGCCCAACGAATCCCTGGAGGTAAGAAGCGAGATTTCCGGCAAGATTCACCGAATCCATTTCCGCGAGGGGAAGCAGGTACGCAAAGGTGAGCTTTTGGTGGAAATCAATGACGATGAACTTGTCGCTCAGGTGGAGAAACAGAAGTATAACCGAAAGCTGTACGAAGATAACGAGTTCCGCCAGCGTAAACTGCTGGAAAAAGAAGCCATCAGCCAGGAAGAATATGATAACGCTCTAAACCGGCTGAATACCACCATTGCTGACATTCGTCTGCTGGAAGCCCAGTTGGCCAAGACGCAAATCCGCGCACCGTTTGACGGTACCATCGGCCTTCGCTTTGTCAGTGAGGGAGCCTTCATCAATTCGAACACTGTGATTACCACATTGTATAATCTGAGCCCTGCAAAAATTGATTTTTCCATACCGGGACGTTACAGCACACAGATAGCGGCAGGACGTAAAATATTCTTCACTATTGAAAATGATGACCAGGTATTTGAGGGCGAAGTCTTTGCCATTGAGCCGCAGATTGATGCCAATACCCGCACCTTAAAAGTTCGCGCAATTGCCGATAACCGCAGGAATCTTTTATTGCCCGGACAGTTCGTACGAGTTGAACTGATTTTACAAACGGTGATGAACGCCTTACTTGTTCCTTCCGAAGCAGTTGTTCCTGAACTGAATGGTCACAAAGTGTACCTCGTCAGAAATGGAAAAGCAACAGAAGCACCGGTAGAAATAGGTCTCCGCACTGATCGCAATGTGGAAGTTATTTCAGGAATTAAACCGGGTGATACATTAATTACTACAGGCATGCTGCAAATGCGCAATGGCCTGGGTGTTGCCCTTACCAAAGTTCAATAAAACTAACCCCGCAGAGTATGGCAAGTTTATCGAACATCAGCATTAACCGGCCGGTACTCGCGATTGTCATGTCGCTGGTGATCGTGCTGTTTGGTGTTATTGGTTTTACCTACCTGGGAGTTCGTGAAGTTCCGAGCGTTGACCCTCCGGTGATTACCGTTCAAACCAACTATGTTGGCGCTAATGCTGACGTAATGGAGTCGCAAATTACTGAACCGTTGGAAGACGCGATCAACGGAATTTCAGGGATACGTATGATCACTTCCTCCAGCCGTGAAGGCCGAAGCAATATTACGGTTGAATTCGAACTGGGTGTTGATCTGGAGGCTGCAGCCAATGATGTGCGCGATAAAGTTTCCGGTGCAATCAGGAATCTGCCGCCTGATGTTGATCCTCCGGTGGTATCCAAAGCAGATGCAGATTCCAGTCCGATTATTTTCTTCTCTGTAGTGAGCGATAAGCGCGATCTTTTGGAATTGTCGCGTATTGCCGAGATCTATTTCAAGGAACGTCTTCAGACCATTCCCGGAGTAAGTGTGGTTAACATCTGGGGACAGCGCAGGTACTCTATGCGCTTATGGATGGATCCTATCCGGCTGGCCTCCCTGAAACTGGCACCTTCGGATGTTCTTCAGGCCCTGAACCGGGAGAATGTTGAATTGCCGTCAGGGCGGGTGGAAGGACAAGCAACTGAGTTGACCGTTCGAACAGTAGGGCGCCTGGTAACCGAGGAAGATTTCAATAATCTGATCATCAAAGAAGACGGAGATAATATCGTCCGCTTCAGCGATGTAGGTTACGCCAAATTAGGCGCAGAAAACGACCGTACCATTTTGCGCAGGGATGGAATACCCAGCGTAGCGTTAGCCATTGTTGCGCAGCCAGGGGCCAATAATATTGATATTGCCGACCGCATGTATGCCCGTCTGGAGCAGATCAAACGTGATCTCCCTCCGGATGTAAGTGTTATGTTAAGTTATGATTCAACCCAGTACATCAGGGCATCCATTCGCGAAGTGCAGGAAACAATTTTAATGGCGTTCATCCTGGTGTTGTCGATCATCTTCATTTTTCTGCGTGACTGGCGCACCACACTCATACCCGTAGTTACTATTCCCATTTCCCTCATCGGTACCTTTTTCCTCATGTACTTGCTGGGATTTACCATCAATGTGCTCACTTTGCTGGGAATTGTTTTGGCGATCGGTCTGGTGGTTGACGATGCCATTGTGGTGCTGGAAAACATTTACTCGAAGATTGAAGATGGCGAAGAGCCACAAACTGCGGCTAAGCGCGGGGCCACTGAAATTTACTTTGCGGTCATCTCAACCACCATCGCTGTTGTTGCCGTATTTCTGCCGGTAATCTTTCTGCAAGGTCTTACCGGAAAACTCTTCCGTGAATTCGGTCTCGTGGTTGCCGGTGCGGTCGTGATATCTTCCTTTGTGTCGCTCTCGCTTACTCCGATGATGTGTTCGCGCATCCTGAAGCGAAGAGCAAAGCAACCCTGGCTTTATACAGTAACCGAGCCGTTTTTCAATTGGCTGAATGAAGTCTACGCAAGTTCCCTGAGGGGATTTATGAAAAGACGCTGGCTGGCCTTTGTGATTATTGCTGTTTCAGCAGTATTTATCTACTGGTTGGGTGCAAGCCTGCCCACTGAACTGGCGCCCATGGAAGACCGCGGAGAATTCAGGCTGCAGATGCAGGCAGCGGAAGGGGCTACCTATGAATACATGGATAGTTATGTGTATTCCATTACTGATTCTATTCGCAGAGGCTGGATTCCGGAAAGTGCCGGGCTTATCAGTGTAACTGCGCCTGGCTTTTCAGGGGGAGGTGTAAACTCAGGATTTGTTCGTGTTCTTCTGACCGATGCCCAGCAACGTCAACGCTCCCAGCAGGATATTGCCGATGACGTTACATCCCGTGTACGTGGTATGACCGGTGTGCGTACCTTTATATCACAACCGCAAACCATTGGCGATCGCAGGGGAGGTCTCCCGGTTCAGTTTGTCATTCAGGCAGCTGAACTTGAAAAACTTAAAACTGTATTGCCGGAGTTTGTGCAGAAGGCTTCGGCCAGTCCGAAGTTCACCTTCGTTGATCTTGACCTGAAGTTCAACAAGCCGGAAATCAACATCTCCATTAACCGCGATAAGGCACGAACACTTGGTGTAAATGTATTTGATATCGCACAAACCCTGCAGCTTGGTCTGAGCGGATCGCGTTTCGGTAACTTTATCATGGATGGCAAACAGTACCAGATCATCGGCCAGGTGGAGCGACATAATCGTAATGAACCGCTTGATCTGAAAACATTGTATGTGAAAAACCGAAGGGGTGAACTGATCCAGCTGGACAACCTTGTTACCATTTCAGAGATGAGCAGTCCGCCACAATTGTATCGGTTTAACCGGTACTCTTCTGCGAAGGTGAGTGCGCAATTGGCAAAAGGTGTTTCGCTCGGTGAAGGTATTGAAGAAATGAGACGCATTGCCGATGAGGTGCTGGATGAAAGTTACAGCACCAGCCTGGACGGAACTTCCCGTGAATTTGCCGAGAGTTCTTCCACCATCTATCAGGCCTTCCTCATCGCGCTGGCCATTATTTACCTGGTGCTTGCCGGCCAGTTTGAAAGCTTCCGCGATCCGTTTATTATCATGTTTACCGTACCGCTGGCACTGGCAGGCGCCTTATTGTCATTGTGGTATTTTGATCAGACACTGAATGTGTTCAGTCAGATAGGGATTATTATGCTGATTGGTTTAGTGACCAAGAACGGTATCCTGATCGTGGAATTTGCCAATCAGCGCAAGGAGCAGGGTATGAAAAAACTGGATGCAGTAATTAATGCAGCGGAGTCACGCTTCCGTCCGATTCTGATGACCAGCATGTCGACCGTGCTGGGTATTCTTCCGATTGCATTGGCGTTGGGTGCCGGATCTGAAAGCCGCGTATCCATGGGTATTGCGGTTATTGGCGGACTGGTGTTTGCCACCGTGCTGACGTTATACGTTATCCCTTCCATCTATTCCTATTTCAGCAGTAAAGAAGGACGTGTTATCATTGACTAGTGCTATGAGGTATATTCTTACGATGGCCGTTTTACTGGCCTATTCATCGGTGATCAGGGCACAGGAACCTTTGAGTCTTGCACGCGCCATTGAACTGGGCCTGCAAAATAATTTTGATGTTCAGATTCAGCAGCTGGAGATAGAGATTGCCTCCGAAAACAATACGTGGGGCGTGGCCGGTGCCCTGCCATCCATAAACCTGTTAAGCAACTTCAATAACAACGTTACCTACCGAAAGCCGGCTAACCCATTTGCTGTACCAGGCCGGAATATTTCAGACAACCTCAACGGACAGTTGGATGTTCAATTCGTACTCTTTGACGGCTACTTTATTCGTGTTTCCAAGCGCAGGCTCGAACAACTCGAACAACTGAGCTATGGCAATGCCACATTGGTCATCGAGAGCACGATTCAGGCAATTATTCTCCAGTATTACCAGGCTTTGATGGAGCGCGAGCGTGTGGAAGTGCGCAGGCGTGTGATGGAATTTTCACGCGAACGGTACGGTTATGTCAAGCTGCGTAAAGAACTGGGCGGTGCCATCACCTTCGATGTGCTGCAGGCACAAAATGACTACCTCACCGATTCGACTAATTTTCTTTTATCTGAACAGGTCTACCGCAACGCGTTCAGAGACCTCAACCTGCTTATTAATGAACCGATCAACAATGTTTATATACTGACAGACTCCTTATCCTATTTTGATGAGAGCTACGCCATGGATGATTTAAAGGCGAAGATGTCTTCTACGAATACCAACCTGCGTAACCAGTATATCAGCCAGGAGTTGGTTCGGCTAAATACGCGGGCAGCCATGGCCGACCGTTATCCAACGATTGCGTTCAATATGGGTGCAACAGGTTCATTGGACTGGCTCAATGCCAATTTCGGATCGAATACGGGTCCTGAAGTGACCAACACAGTAGGCTTTGTCAATGGTAACCCGAATTTTCCGGTAACGAATACAGTACCCTCCCGCATCCTGGTAAACCAGACCAATGATGGTCATTCCTACGGTGCCTATGGCAACTTTTCCTTGCGTTACACATTATTCAATGGCGGTCAAATCACACGGAATATTGAAAATGCCAAAATCCGGGAGCGCATTGCGCAGCTGGATGTTGATCAGCTGAAGCTGTCATTGGAAAACGACTTATATATAACGTACGAGAACTATAACTTACTGCGGCAGCTGGTGGAGATCGCCAACATCAAACTGAAGGCAGCTGAACTGAACCTGGAGTTGGGAAATGAGCGGTATAAAAACGGAGCGCTTAGCGCGATCGACCTGCGCATTGTACAGGAGGCCTACCAGAATGCGGCCCTTGAAAATTACCTGGCTATCTATTCCGTGCTGGCCCGCAAAACCGATCTGATCAGACTAACCGGTGGCCTGGTGGACGAATTCAATGCCCGGCCCCAAAAGCCCTAGCCCGGATCAAGGCTGAGCTTCTTCTACCGGCTCGGTACTGGTAATCCAGAAATTATTGTATCCCTCACCCACCTGGATACCCAGCCTGCCGATAGCCAGCAGTTCGAGAATAGCCAGGAAATTGAAGATCAGGGCAATTCGGGTTTTATAGGTTTCTACGATATCGACAAAGGAAATCCGCTTTTTGGTGGATACTTCGCTCAGCAGGTAGTTTTTCTGTTCTTCGATCGTGTACGGATATTGAATCACCTGGTGAACGGGTTTGTTTTTAACTGCTTCAAACCGCTTCAACACCTTTTCAAAAACGTTCATCAGCTTAAAGAGGTCAACATCCTGCAATTCGGCTTCCACGTTGCTGCTTTCGGCCAGCGCTTTGATTTCCTTTATCAGGTTACCCCGCTTCTCCTTCATTAATTCGGTTTCCTCCATTTTTTGCAGCGTTTCAACCACTGATTTGTACTTTTTGTACTCCAGTAAGTGTTTTACCAATTCTTCACGCGGGTCTATTTCATTGCCTTGTTCATCCAGTTGCGGGCGTGGTAGCAGCATTTTTGACTTGATGCGCATGAGGGTAGCTGCCACCAGGATGAATTCGCTGGCTACTTCCACATTCAGCGTGTCCAGGTGATGCAGGTAATCGAGAAAATCGTTGGTGATTTTTGCAATAGGGATATCATAAATATCCAGTTCATCGCGTTCAATGAAAAACAGCAACAGGTCGAACGGTCCTTCAAAAAGAGGAAGTTTTACCTCAAAATTTTCGTTGGTGGCAGTGGTCATAACTGCGGCAAAGGTATTTGAAATTAGCGGTATCTGTACCGTAATGGGTGGGTTTAAAGGCCTTCTTGATGAAGGATGACCTGAATTGTTTAGTTTTACAGGCTTCCCGGACGGCAGCAGCTTAAACAAAAGACCCGGCAACGTGTTTTTTTCACATATTAAAGCCTTTACCTCAGCATGTTAATTACTCCCGGCCCGCTTCTGTCAAAAATCAACACCCCTGATGATGTTCGTAAGTTAGACCAGCCGCAATTGGTTCAATTGTGTGACGAACTCAGGCATTTCATTATCGATAATGTATCCGTGTATGGCGGGCATTTTGGTGCCAGCCTGGGGGTGGTTGAATTAACAGTTGCTCTGCACTATGTTTTTCAAACACCGACAGATCAACTGGTTTGGGATGTTGGACACCAGGCCTATGGTCATAAAATTCTTACCGGCCGCAAAGATGTTTTTCATACTAACCGTTTCTATAAAGGCATTTCAGGTTTCCCCAAGCGAAGCGAAAGTATTTACGACACCTTTGGTGTAGGTCATTCTTCTACCTCCGTATCGGCTGCATTAGGGATGGCGGTAGCCTCTAAGTATTTGAACCTTCATGATAAGCAGCACATAGCCGTGATCGGTGACGGAGCACTTACCGGAGGTATTGCCTTTGAAGGCCTCAATCATGCCGGAGTCTCCGATTCCAATGTCCTCATCATTCTGAACGACAACTGCATGTCCATCGACCCGAATGTGGGGGCACTGAAGGATTACCTGACGGATATTACCACATCGCGGACGTACAATAAACTGAAGGACGAGGTTTGGAACCTGCTGGGCAAACTCTCAACGTTCGGAAAAAACGCTCAGGAAATTGTATCAAAGGTTGAGAATGCAGTTAAGTCTGCAGTGTTGAGTCAAAGCAATCTTTTTGAGTCGCTGAACCTGCGATATTTCGGTCCGGTTGACGGGCATGATGTAGACCACCTGGTGCATGTGTTGAATGACCTGAAGAACATCAAGGGTCCGAAAATTCTGCATTGTGTAACGGTGAAAGGCAAAGGCTATGCCCCTGCTGAAAAGGGTAACGCTACTACGTGGCATGCACCCGGCACCTTTGATAAAATTACGGGAGAAATTCACAAAAAAACTTATGATAAGCCGCAGCCGCCCAAGTATCAGGATGTCTTTGGACATACCATGGTTGAGTTAGCCAAGGCCAACGATAAAATAATTGGTATAACACCGGCCATGCCTTCCGGCTCTTCCATGAATATCATGATGAAGGAAATGCCCGACCGTGCTTTTGATGTTGGCATCGCGGAACAACATGCAGTAACATTCTCTGCCGGTCTTGCTACCCAGGGACTTATTCCTTTCTGTAACATTTACAGTTCATTCATGCAGCGCGCTTATGATCAGGTGGTGCATGACGTCTGCATTCAGAATCTGCCGGTGAACTTCTGTCTCGACCGGGCAGGCTTTGCCGGGGCAGACGGACCAACGCATCATGGCGCTTACGACATCGCATTTTTCCGGTGCCTGCCCAACATGATTGTTGCGGCCCCAATGAACGAGCAAGAGTTACGCAACCTGATGTATACGGCCTCACTGCCGCGTAAGGGCCTAGCCTTCTCCATTCGTTACCCACGGGGTCAGGGCGTTATGCCCGAATGGCGCACTATGCTGGAATCTGTAGAAATCGGTAAGGGCAGAGTGATACGGGAAGGTGAGGAACTCGCTATCCTTACTATTGGTCACATCGGTAACTATGCGGTAGATGTTTGTAATCAACTGGAAAAAGAAGGAATATCCATTGGCCATTACGATATGCGCTTTGTGAAGCCGCTGGATGAAGCGCTGCTTCATGAGGTATTCAGGCGTTACAGCAAAATAATTACAGTAGAAGACGGATGTATACAGGGGGGCTTTGGCAGTGCCATACTCGAATTCATGGCCGATAACCGGTACCACGCAGAAGTGGTTCGTCTGGGCATCCCCGACCGTATTGTTGAACACGGAGAGCAGATTGAACTACACCGTGAGTGTGGATTCGACCCTTACGCGATCCGTCAGGCAGTTATCAGCCTGCTGGCACCGGTAACTAAATCAGTTTAAGTTGATCGGTATCCATCATCAGGAGCGGGGAAAAGGGTACCCCATCATTTTAATTCATGGCTTCTGTGAAAGCCTGGAAATCTGGAATCAGGTTACTGAGATCCTATCAGTTAATTACCGTGCCGTGGCGATTGACCTGCCCGGATTTGGAAAAAGTAAACCGTTAGCAAGCCCTTTTACTATTGATGATGTTGCCCAGGCTGTCGGGATTTTTCTAAAGAGCGAATTGGGTATAGAGGAGTGTATCGTCATGGGGCACAGCCTGGGTGGCTACGTAACTCTGGCGCTGGCTGAGCAGGACCCGAAACTGGTAAAGGCATTCGGCCTCATCCATTCTACCGCCTATGCAGACACTGAAGAGCGCAAAGCAGCCCGGCTAAAAGTGGTGGAGTTTGTAAAGGCGTATGGCGTAAAGGCTTTTATTGACTCGTTTATACCTCCGCTATTTGCTGACAAGAGCAACCCGCAAATACCTGCAGTTATACAGATGGCAGGAGATACATCACTGCAAACCGTAATTGATTACACGCTGGCAATGCGTGGAAGGCCTGATCGTACTGACTTGATATCCAGAACAAACAAGTCCCTATTGTTTCTGGCCGGAACGGAAGATTCTGTGATACCCGTTGAAACGGTAAACCAGCAGGCTAAGTCAGTCAGCCGTGCAGTCGTTACCGTACTCCAACATGTTGGCCACATGGGAATGATTGAAGCGTCCGAAAAGACAGCACACCACATCGGGGATTTTGCAGCGATGCAAGTAACCGGAGTTTAGGCGAGAACTCTTTACAGGTTATTGTTCAGTTTTTTTGTCATTTTCAGGAAAAGTATATTAACTTGTGATGCCTATTGTGTCAAAAGAAAACCGATAGGCATTTATTTAGTACATTCACCAAATTAAACCATAACCAAAACCACCCTCACACATGGAAGAAGTAATGGCGGCTTATGAACCCTGGAACAAGTTAGCACAGAACATTGCCTATGGAAGCTGGGCGCTCGCACTTTTGATTGTGCTTGGCCACCTGGTAAAGCTGATGACTACAGGCGATCCAAAAGCAAAATACGACTACATCAACCGTTATGAAATACGCAATTTGTGGTTCGCCACAATTGTACTCGTTATTGGATGCTGCTTTTATGCGAATTCCTATATCATTGAACTGAACACCATTCTCGTAATTGTGCGCGTGTTTACAACAGTTTCAATGGGTCTGATTGCAGCGCTTATTGTACAAAACCTGTTGAAATTCTATTATCCGTTTTACATTGAAAAGCGCTTGAAGGAACTTCGCTACCGCCCCAGAATTTCTCCGAAGTCAGGCAAACCCATGCAGCTGCTCAGTGAAGAAGAGGAAGATGCTTACCTGGATGAAGGTATGCAGGCGGAAGAAAATGTCTTTTCTGTTGATTATGATGTTTGGAAAGACGAAGCAACTGGCTTCATTAAAATAGAGAAGTATGCAGGGCACCTCCATGCACTGGAATGCCCTGAGTGTAACTATCAAACGTTTAAGGTTACTAAGGAAGAAATCCTTAAAACACCAACGCCAATGGAAGAAGGCGAACTGATGAAACATTATCAGTGCAGTTATTGCGGCTATAAGGCAAAGAAGACAGTCACACTGAGATCAGCTGCCTCCAGCAAGTTTGAAGAATCAGCCACTGCCTGATTACAATCGCACAGAGAATCACGCAAAAGCCGGTACCTTCGTATCGGCTTTTTTATTGTTAACAAATTTCCCGGGGCAGCCTGATCTGGTCTGAATAAAATTTCATCCGACTGTGCGATGGATTGAGCGGAAGAATCTTTTCGATGGAAGCACACTTGTGCCGGATGAAGACCTCTACGTACTGATTGCCGAGCAAATAGAGGTTGATTTTATATCGGTAATAGCGAATGGCCATCACAAATGAGCCATGTTCATACAAAGTCTGGATTTTTTTATCCAGCGGATATTGTTGAAACTCAGCCAGCGCAATCATGAGATAAACATACGATAATTATTCCATATGGATTTTCATGAAGCAGGGGAAGGCTTCATTAGGTATTTTGAAATTGTTATCACAGGTAATGGAATTGTACGGACATGTCTGCACACTATGCCTGCAGTCACCAATCGCTTTTGCTGAACTGATCGGTGGATGCCAGTTATTTCGTAAGCGAATTATCCAGCAATTGTATTGCCTGAAGGATGGTTTCTACGCTGTCTTTATAAAAATCAAGATCAATCTTTTCAACCGTATCGGTGGGCTGATGGTAGTCGGGGTGATCTTCTACACCAAAATAGAGGAACGGAATTCGTTGACGATGAAAGTTGTAATGGTCGGATTGATTTGTCCAATCATTGCGTCCACTGGCAGGGTCGTCATGTCCATAACGCAGCAACATTTTTTCAGGTACTTTCAGCGGAGCAAGTGCCTGGCGAAGCGAGGGTGTAAAAGAGGTACCGCAGATGTACAACTCACCGATTTCACTACGGCTGATCATATCCATGTTGATGTTTAGCACAATTTTTTCAGCAGCAAGATCAACTGACCGAACAAAGTGTTCAGAACCTTTAAGTCCTATTTCTTCGGCATCAAAAAAGGCCAGTATCAGCCGGTGCCTGGGCTTATGACGTTTGAAATAATCGGCTATGGCCAGCAAAGCAGCAGCACCGGAGGCATTGTCGTCTGCACCATTATAAATATTCTGACGCATGACGCCAACATGATCATAGTGTGCGCTGATTACGATCGTCTCTTTACGCTGTCCGTCAATCACTCCCAGAATGTTAACACCGTCTCCCGACTGAAGCATGCCAAATTGCCGGGTGATTGTAAAGGGCTGTTCATAATTGTTAAGCAAAGGTTTAACCTGAATGTCCTTCAGTCTGCTGATAAGAAAATTGCGCGCTTTAAAATTTCCCGGAGTGCTTGTCTTACGGCCCTCCATGCTGTCGGCAGCAAGAATTTTAAGATCCTGAAATAGCCGGTCGGTCGAATACAAATGTTGAGCCTGGCAGATCGCCACCCACAATACCAGCCCTGCCACCGCAACGATTCGATTCATGATTTCAAAGGATATCTATTAAAAAAGGCCCTTATTACAGGGCCTTGATGGGTGAAAGACGGGACTCGAACCCGCGACCCCCAGAACCACAATCTGGTGCTCTAACCAACTGAGCTACATTCACCGTTTCGCTTAAGCAGTAGCTGCTTAAGGGGGCACAAATTTAGCAACTGCCAAGAAATTACAAAAAGAACAGATTATTACCGGTCAAATAATAGCCGCATGCCCATCCTACGATCATCCAGTTGATTATTGGAGTAAGCCAGGTGGCCGGAAACAAAGGTGTGTGTCACTTTAGACCGGAAGGTGGTGCCTTCAAAGGGTGACCATCCGCATTTTGCCAGTATGTTGGATGCATGCACTGTCCAGGGATCATTCAGGTCAACCAGGGCCAGGTCGGCATAATAACCTTCACGGATATACCCGCGTCTGTCAATCTGATACATAATAGCCACGTTATGCGCCATCTTGCGGGCAATCCAGTCTAAACTGACTTGTCCGCGATGATAGAATTCCAGCATGGCCACCAGGCTATGCTGTACTAATGGACCACCGGAAGGAGCTTTAAAATAGGTTTGATTTTTTTCGTCCAGCGTATGCGGGGCATGATCGGTCGCGATAACATCAATACGATCTTCCAGTAATCCCTTCAGAATACGCTGCTGGTCGCTGGCCGTTTTAATGGCGGGATTCCATTTGATTCGTGTTCCCAAACGATCATAATCCTGGTCATTGAACCAGAGGTGATGGATACACGCTTCTGCCGTTATTTTCTTTTTTTCCAGCGGCACGGAGTTATCAAATAAATCGACTTCACGGGCCGTAGAGATATGAAGGATGTGGAGACGCGTGCCGTGCTTTTTTGCCAACCCAACAGCAAAGGAAGAAGAAGTATAGCAGACATCTGCATTCCGGATTTGGGCATGGTAGCTGACCGGAAAGTCTTCTCCGTATTTTTCTCGGAATGCTGCCGTGTTCTTTCGGATAGAAGGCTCATCTTCACAATGGGTGGCAATCAAAAATGGCACACGCGAGAAAATGCTTTCCAGTGTTTTCGGATCATCAACCAATAAATTCCCGGTGGAAGATCCCATAAAAATCTTCAGGCCGCATACCTTGCTCGAATCGGTCTTCAGAATTTCTTCCAGGTTATCATTGGAAGTGCCGATATAGAAAGAATAATTCGCCAGCGAGTTACGCGAGGCAATGGCATATTTTTGTTCCAGCAATTCCTGGGTGAACGTTGGCGGAACCGTGTTGGGCATCTCCATGTAGCTGGTCATACCTCCTGCGACAGCGGCACGCGATTCAGTGTAGATATCCGCCTTATGCGTCATGCCGGGCTCGCGAAAATGCACCTGGTCATCAATTACTCCCGGGAACAGGTGTTTTCCCCGGGCATCAATCACCTGATCTACCGGTTGGCTGGAAAGATCCGGTCCGATGCGCTCAATAAACATTCCGCGGATAAGCACATCACCGGAAGTGACCTTACCCTCATTAACTATATTTGCATTGACAATCAGTGTAGTTTTCATAACTGCTAAAATACAGTTGAATGACAGCAATTGCAGGGTTTCAGGATTTTAAATTAAACAAGCAGTTGCTGACCGCAGTGGCTGAAGCCGGTTTTATCGAACCGACAGAAATTCAGCGTAAATGCATTCCCATTCTTATGGGCGGTCAGGAAGTGATCGGCATCGCACAGACGGGCACCGGCAAAACAGCGGCTTACTTGTTGCCGGTGCTGATGAAAGTGCGTTATGCACAAGGAACAGAGCCCCGTGTGGTTATTCTGGCGCCAACGAAAGAACTTACCTTACAGATTGCCGAGCATGCACACGTTCTGGCCCGCTATACTGACCTGCGCATTGTACCTATTTACGGTGGTGTTGGTCCGAAGACACAGCTGGAATCCATTCAAGCAGGTGTGGATATCCTGGTGGCCACACCGGGAAGGTTTATGGAGTTGTATTTGAAGAAAGAGCTGCCGGTCAAACAAATCAAGACGCTGGTGCTCGATGAGGCCGACCGGATGATGGACATGGGCTTTATGCCGCAGCTACGGAAAATTTTTGAGGTGATTCCTTCCAAACGGCAGAACATGCTCTTCTCGGCAACCTTCAATGAGCGGGTCGAAAAACTTACCGCTGAGTTTCTCGAATTTCCGGTGAAGATAGAAGTTACACCACCGGCTACTCCGGCCAGCCAGGTAAAGCAGGAAGTGTACTTTGTACCGAACCTGAAAACCAAAATCAATTTTCTGGAACACTTGCTGAAGGACGAACAGTCGTTTAACCGGGTCATGATTTTTACCCGCTCGAAAGAAAGTGCCAATAATGTCTTTAAATACCTGGAGCGTAAGCACATGGGTCCGATACGGGTTATTCATTCCAACAAAGGACAAAACACCCGCATCAATGCGGTGAATGCGTTCAAGGAAGGAAAACTTCGCATTTTGGTGACTACGGATGTTACCGCACGAGGCATTGATGTTACGAATGTTTCGCATGTCATCAACTTTGATGTGCCGGTAGTGTACGATGATTATGTGCACCGCATTGGCAGAACAGGACGTGCGTTTAAAAAAGGCACAGCCATTACCTTTGTTACGGAGGCGGAGTTGTACCACATCCAGAAAATTGAAAAGCTGATCCGCGAATCGATTGCTGTGAAGCAGCTGCCTGCAGCTGTGGAGATAGCTGAGACATCATTTGAAGAGGCCCAGGAGATGGCACGGGAAATTGACCGGCAGAAACGCAAAGAAGATCCTGATTTTCAAGGAGCTTTTCATGAACGGGCAAAATCAAAAAGAAAATAGTGGTTTCGGTGCGGTGGTTTGTTGCCCGTTTTACAGTTTGAAATTGTTCATATCAAAATGATGGGTATTTTTCCTGACCAATGCATGAAGTGATTGATGCGATTGGGGCAACGCATAGCAATAACCAGTGAAGTTTTTGTAAAGTTGATGGGCTATGATCTACATCTTACTCGGCATAATTGCCGTACTGCTTTCATTGATAAGATATCATTATCATCAACTGAGGTTGTTACGACAAAAGTTGAGTAACCTGGAGTATCAGGTTTCAGAGGCTCATGAAGCGTTATCGCAGGCACATGGTGTACTGGAGAAGCAGAAGGAATTTATTCAAAGTCATCTTGCTTCGGATGAGAATATCTTAAAAGTGGAGCGAAAACGAATTGCCGATGACTTGCATGATGATACTGTTCAGCGCCTGGTACTGGTGCGATTGCGGATGCAGCAATTGCTTTATTATCGCATTCCTGCTCAGGTTGAAGCTGAAGTTAATCAGCTTCAGCGCGAGATGAACTAGATTATAGGCGATATACGTTATCTGCTGGATGATCTGGTACACCCGAAATTTGAGCAGCAAACATTTACTGAATTGCTTCAAGGCCTTGCTCATCATTTGAGCAGGGCATTGCACTGCAAGGTTGAATTTGATGTTCGTGCAGAGCAGATGGAATTTATTATCAGCTCACATGTAAAACGCGAACTCTACTTTATCATTCAGGAGGTGGCTCAGAACACCCTTAAGCATGCATTCGCTAATCTGCTAACGATAAAATTATCATGGGAAAACGGATTACAGGTAATCATTCAAGATGATGGGCAAGGCCTGCTGCCGCTGGGCATGGGTAAGGGCTTTGGTTTGGCCTCCATTCAAAACCGTGCCCATGCGATCGGTGCACAAATGTCGATGCATAATACTACACCCGGCCTGATAGTTATCCTGGAATATCAACAATTACAATAACCCGTTGCGCAGGGCAAAGGCCACCAGCCCGGCCGTACTTTTGGTGTTAGTTTTTTTTAACATCCCTTT